>DAIQBH010000159.1:0-14166 GCA_036781285.1 Thermodesulfobacteriota bacterium
GAGACCGAGCCCGCGCCCTCCAGATCAAGCACGTCGACATCGCCCCGACCGTCGCCAAGGTCCTCGGCATCGCGCCGAACGCGGTCGCCCGCCACCTGAACGGCGGCGACGCTGCCGCCAATCCGGACGCCGCGCCGGCTCTCCTCGCCCGCCAGGACGGCAAGGTGCTCGACGATCTCCTCGAGCCGCGGATCGACACGTTCGTCGTCGTGATCGACGGCATGCTGCCGGAGAACGTGACCGCGGCCAAGACGCCGAACCTCTGCAACCTGATCGGCTGCCCCGACGCCGCGGCGCCCGACACGACCGCGCGCGCGACGGTCTACACCCAGGCCCGCGCCGGCATGGTGTCGCAGACCAACGCCAACCACACCCAGATGCTGACCGGCGCCCCCGGCGCGGTGAACGGGATCGTCGCGAACAGCTTCTACAACCGCGCGACGGCCGCCGAGGAGCCGATGGAGCGGCCCTCGCTCATCCGCGTCGCCACGCTCTTCGACGTGCTGCGGAACGAGGCGCCGCATTTGAAGACCGCGGCCGTGCTCGGGAAGTCGAAGCTCCGCGAGCTCTACGACGGCGTCACGGCGTCGACCGACAACCCCGAAGGCGTCGCCGTCACGCACGCGCGGCCCGACTTCCTGCGCGGCGCATCCGAGATGCCGGAGCCCGGCACCGACGACTGCCTCGCCGAGCCGGCGAGCGGCTCCGGCGTCGCGCTCGATCCCTGCATCATGGACATCGTGATCAGGCTCGCCGCGACCGAGGCTCCCGACTTCACCTTCGTGAACCTCGGGAACGTCGACGCGATCCAGCACGTCACCGGACCGAACGCGCCGACGGCGACCGCGGCGATCGCGACCGCCGACCAGCAGATCGGCCGGCTCGTGTCGTACCTGAAGGAGAGCGGGAAGTGGCGCGACAGCGTGCTGATCGTGACCGCCGACCACTCGTTCTCGTGGACCGGCGTGCTCCCGACCCAGCGCGTCGACCTCGAAGCGCTCTTCACGGCCGACGCGACGATCCTCGGAACCGGCGAGGCGTTCGCGGTCGTGTCGAGCGGCGGCTCGGCGCAGGTCACGCTGCCGTCGATCGCGGTCGGCGCGACGTCGCTCACGCCGACCCAGCAGACGGCCCTCCGGCGCATGCGCGAAATCGCGCTCGCGCAGCCGGGCGTCTCCGGCGCCTTCTATCGGCTCGAGAACGCGCTCGACCCCGGGCAGACGCTCGCGGCGCAGCACCCCGCGTGGGGCCTCGACGACCAGCGCGCCGGCGACCTCGTCGTGACGGCGCTCGCGAGCGGTCCCACCGCGGGGCTCGAGAACCCGCTCGGCACGGGCGGCAACGCGCACGAGGTCGGGTCGGGCGCGGGCTACGTGCTCGCGCCGCCGGCGAGCGCCGAGGGCGTGCTCCAGGGCCAGCACGGCCATCCCGGCACCCGCCACATCCCGTTCTACGTGATCGGGGGCGGCGATCACGTCGTCGACCAGACGATCGCCGCGAGCGGCGCGGTCAACGAGGGCGACGACACCGCGGCGAACCCCGAGCAGGCGGAGAACGTCGACGTCGCGCCGACGGTCGCGTGGATCTACGGCCTCGATCCCGCCGCCGTGCTGCCCGCCGCGACCGGCCGGGCGCTCACCGAGGCCTTCAGCGGTCCGCCGATGCAGACGATCGAGCCGCACGCGAACCGCGCCATCATCTTCATGCTCGACTCCAACAACAGCGTCCGCATCCACGACCTCATGGCCGACTGCGACGCCGACTCGTGCGACACCCCGACGAACGCGCCAGTGCCGGCGATCCGCTCGCTCCTATTCCGTGACGGCGACGGCCGGACCGACATTCCGCAGGGCACGCTCACCCGCTTCGGCAGCATGGCGGCGTTCCCGACCGTGACGTTCCCGAACCACAACGTCGTCGGCTCGGGCGCGTATCCGGGCCACCTCGGGCTCGTCGGCAACCGCTACTACGAGCGCGACGTCGAGCTCGAGCGCGACCCGATCGATCCGACCGACCCGCGGAATCCCGTCTTCTTCTTCACGTCGCAACTGATCCGGCAGGACGTCGAGACGCTGCACGAAGCCGTGCACCGCACGTTCGGCGACTGGTCGCCCGCGAATCCAACCGGCGCCTTCACGGCCTCGATCAACGAGCCGTCCGCGCGCGGTGCGGATTTCGCGTCGCTCGAGACGACGGCGAGCGAGAACGTCCCCGCGACGTTCGCCGCGCTGGTCGCGAACGCCCCGGACTTCGTGACCGACACGAACCTCGATTGCAGCCAGGCGAACCTCGACGGCTACGGACAGGAGTCCGTGCTCGACCACCTCGGGCAGGCGCAGGGACGCGCGCTCTTCAGCGAGGCCTCGACGAGCGGCCTCCCGGCGATCCCGGGCGTCGACGTGTCGATCGCCGATACGACGGGCGGCGTCGCGCATCCCGATCCGAAGTACCTGATCGAGAACTTCACCCTGACCGACGGCGCCGGCCACTATTTCGGCCCGCACGGCAACTGCACGCGCGCGAGCTACCGCGACACGTCGAGCCGGCTCGGGCGCGTCCTCGGCGAGCTCGAGACGCACGACCGCTGGGCACTCCTCGGCGAGCCGGCACGGCTCGGCGAGACGTTCATCGTGCTGACGGGCGACCACGGCATGGAGAACCAGAACCCGGCGGGCAAGGACTTCGCGAACGGCGTCTTCTTCGCCGAGCTCCGGGCGTCCGACGTCGAGTTCATCTGGCAGGACCGGAACGTCTACCTGCTCACGATGCACGCCGAGCTCGTCGGGTCGCCCGATGGGTTCATCGCGCCGGGGACGACGACGCTGACCTCCCGCATCACCGACGACGACGTCGACGCGGCCGGCGCGCGACGCCCGATCGCGGGCGCCGCCGTGTCGGCGACGAGCGGCAGCGAGACGCTCGCCGGCACGACCGCCGCCGACGGGACCGTCACGTTCACTTTCGCGGCGCCGGTCGCGGCGGTCACGGTGTCGGCCGACAAGGACGCCGACCCGGCGCTCGGCGCGCGCACGACGGGCTCGACGTCGCCCGATCCCGTCACGCACGGCCAGGTGACCAAAGCCGACTTCAACGACCTCGTCGCCACCTTCACGACGCCGCCGGTCGCCGCCTGCGGCCCGGCGCCCGCGAGCGGCTGCCGTCTGCCCAGCGTCGCCGGCAAGGCGACGCTCCAGGTGACCGACAAGACGCCCGACACCAAGGACCGTCTCCAGTGGAAGTGGCAGAAAGGCGCGGCGACGACCGTCGCGGACTTCGGCGATCCCACGACGACGACCGGCTACGGGCTCTGCGTCTACGACGGCGGCGGCGCGCTGATCTCGGAGGCCGCGATCCCCGCCGGCGGCACCTGCAACGCGAAGAGCCCGCGCCCGTGCTGGCGCGCGTCGCGAAGCGGCTACCGCTACGTCGACCGCGATCTGACGCCGGGCGGCGTGCAACAGCTCACGCTCCGCGCCGGCGTCGCCGGCAAGGCGCAGATCGGTCTGAAAGCGCGCGGTCCTCTGCTCGCGACGCCGGATCTCCCCGTCTCGACGCTGCCTCTTCGCGTGCAGCTCGTGAACACCGCGGGCCAGTGCTGGGAGGCCACCTACTCGACGACGCTCCGCAACCAGGAGGATCGCTTGAAGGCGAAGTCGGACTGAAGCACCTCTGAGGGGCCCGATCGCACCCCGGGGCGAGCGCGAATTTGCGGTTGCCGTGTCGCCCCGGTGTTGGCTATCGACGAGGACCCCAGGAGGTTCCTCATGATGCTTTCTCGAATCGCGGCGTTGGTCCTGTCGGCGGCGGCGCTCGCGCTCCCACCGAGCGCGGCGCAAGCACAGGGCATTCAATCGGGCACGCTCATCACGCTCCCGCAGGGGCAGGTGCAGGGTCATCTGAACGGAGCTCGCGAGTTCCTGGGCATCCCGTACGCAGCGCCGCCGGTCGGCGAGTTGCGCTTTCGGCCTCCCGCCCCGGCCGAGCCGTGGGTGGGCGTCCTCGATGCGGCGGCGTACTCGGCCGCCTGTCCGCAGCTCGAGTCGCTGACGGGCACCGCGAGCGACGACGAGGATTGTCTCTATCTGAACGTGTGGACGCCGGACCCGGCTCCGACCAAGCCGTTGCCGGTCATGGTCTGGATCCACGGCGGCGGGAACACGGTCGGGTCGACGGGCGACTTCGTTCCCTTTCCTCCCTACGAGAGCTACCGCTTGTACGCCGGTGAGAAGCTCGCGGCCGAACGCAACGTCGTCGTCGTGAGCATCAACTACCGCGTCGGCGTCTTCGGATTCTTCGGGCACACGGCGGTCGCGACCGAAGACCCACAGTATCCGTATGCGGGCAACCAGGGCCTGCTCGACCAGCGCGCGGCGCTCCAATGGGTGCGCGACAACATCCTGGCCTTCGGCGGTGATCCGGCGAACGTGACGATCTTCGGCGAGTCGGCCGGCTCGTGGAACGTGTGCGCGCACGTCGTGTCTCCGATGTCGGCCGGCTTGTTCCACCGCGCCATCAGCGAAAGCGGCGGCTGCACGACGGGCATCGCGACGGCACAAGAAAGCGATGCGGCCGCGGCCGACGTCGTGAGCGCGGTCGGCTGCGACGGCGCCCCCGACGTGCTCGCGTGCCTTCGCGCGGTGCCGGTCGGCACCCTGCTCGACGCGTACGGGGACTTCGACGTCGGCAACGAACGGCCGCAGATCTCGGTCGACGGGGCCTTCCTCCCCGACCACCCGATGCGCCTGTTCGACGCCGGCACCTTCTCGCACGTCCCCTACATGCTCGGCGCCAACTCGGACGAAGGCACGCTCTTCTTCATCGGTGCCGACCCGATCGACACGCCGGCGGAGTACACGGCAGCGCTGACCGCCCGATTCGGCGGTCTCACGCCTCAGATCGAGGCCCTCTACCCGGTTGCGAGCTTCCCGAGCCCGCAGGACGCGTTCATACGCGTCGTGGGCGACGCCTCGCTCGTTTGCCCGACGTTCGACGTCGCGCGCCGGGTCTTGGCCGCCAAGAATCGCCGGACGTACGTCTACAACTTCGCGCGCGTCCCGCCGGTCGCCGTCGTCCAGCTCCTGAAGCTCGGCGCGTTCCACGGCGCCGAGATTCCCTACGTGTTCGATTCCGTGCCGGTGCCGACCCCCGGCGACGCGCTCCTCAGCTCGAAGATACAACAGTACTGGACGAGCTTCGCGAAGCGGGGCCGGAGCCCGCGCGCCACCAGGAGCAAGAGCTGGCCTCCGTTCAAGGCGAGCAACTGGCAGATGCTGCGGCTGAGCGCGATCGCCGACGAAGCGTTGATCACGAAGATCCGCGACTTCCGGCGGCCGCAGTGCGAGCTCTGGACCGCCGTCTACGAGAGTCAGAGCTGACCGCGAGCGGCGCGTGAGGCCATAGGGCTCGAGCCCCCGCCGAGCAATGGCGGATCGCCGCCGTTGCGGGCATGCTCTCGCGGATGGAACGTACCCCTGCCGAGCGGCACGGCCCCAAAGCGGCGTTCGCGGCCCTCGGCATATCGGGCCCGCTGCTCGAAGCCATCGTGGAGCTCGGCTACGAGGAGCCGACGCCGATTCAGGGCGCCGCGATTCCGCCGCTCCTCGCGGGCCGCGACGTGCTCGGACAGGCCGCGACCGGCACCGGGAAGACCGCGGCCTTCGCATTGCCGTTGTTGCATCGGCTCGAGTCCGAGCCCGTGACCGCGGGCGTCGGCACGGGTCGCTCGCGCGCGACGGTGCGCGCCCTCGTGCTCGTGCCGACGCGCGAGCTCGCCATCCAGGTCGCCGAGGCCCTGCACCGCTACGGCCGTGCGCTCGCGGGCCGCATCCTCGCGGTCTACGGCGGCCAGCCGATCCATCAGCAACTCGGACCATTGCGACACGGCGTCGACGTCGTGGTGGCGACGCCTGGGCGCGCACTCGACCATTTGCGGCGCGGCTCGCTCGTGCTCGATGCCGTCGAGATCCTCGTGCTCGACGAGGCCGACGAGATGCTCGACATGGGGTTCGCGGACGACCTCGAAGCGATTCTCGAGAAGGTTCCGGCCGAGCGGCAGGCGGCGTTCTTCTCGGCGACGCTGCCGCGACGGATCACCGCGCTCGCCGAGCGGCATCTCCGGGATCCCGTCCGGATCACGATCGCAACCGAGCGTGCCGCCGCCGGCGCCGTTCCGCGGGTTCGCCACGTGGCCTACGTCGTGCATCGCCGGGAGAAGGTCGAGGCGCTGGCCCGCGTGCTCGACCTCGAGCACCCGACCTCGACGATCGTCTTCTGTCGGACACGCACGGAGGTCGACGAGCTCGCCGGGACGCTCGGCGGACGCGGCTATCGCTGCGAGGCGCTCCACGGCGGCCGCACGCAAGAGCAGCGGATGCGCGTCATGCGGCGCTTCCGCGACGGGACGATCGACGTGCTGATCGCGACCGACGTCGCCGCCCGCGGTCTCGACATCGAGCACGTGTCGCACGTGATCAACTTCGACGTCCCCTGCTCCGCCGACGTGTACGTCCATCGCGTCGGACGCACGGGACGTGCCGGGCGCACGGGCGTGGCGCTGACGTTCGCCGAGCCGCGCGAGCGCCGCTTGATCCGCGACGTCGAGCGTATCCTCGGTCAGCGGATCAAGATCGCCGACGTGCCGACCGTCGACGACGTACGCGCGCGCCGTCTCGAAGTCACCACGGCGACCCTGCGCGCGGCCGTCGCGGAGGGCGGGCTCGACGTCTATCGCGCGTTGGTCGCGCAGCTCGCGACGGAGCTCGACCCGATCGACCTGGCGAGCGCAGCGCTGAAGCTGGTGCACGAGCAAGCCGGTGGCCAACCGCGGAGCATCGTCCAGGAGCGCAGCGGTGGTCTCGGAAGGGGCGGTTCCGCCGCGCCAGACGAAGCGCCCGAGCCGCGCACCCACGCCGCGGCGACGACGAAGCCGCGTGATACCCCCCCGCCGAGAGCGCGCAACACGACGTCGGCGGCGCGGCCGCGGCCGCTCGCCGCGCCGCCACGCGATACGGTGCCGCCGCCGCGCCCGCGTGAGACGCCGGCCAGGTCCACGCGTCCGGCCGCGACTCCGACCGCGGCGCCGCCGATGAATCGGCGCGAGCGACGCGCCGCCGCCCGGGCGGTGCTCGCCGCGCTGGCGGCTCCGATCGCGGAGGCGCCGGGGCCAGTCCCCGAGCCTCCGGCTAGAATCGCCGAACGGCCGGCGCCGGCCGCGCGGCGTGCCGCGACCCGGCCGACGCACAGGCCGGGGACGCCGGTCGCCCGGCTTCGCATCGGCGTCGGCACGCGCGCCGGCCTGCGCCCGGCCGACGTCGTCGGCGCGATCGCCAACGAGGCCGGACTTCGCGCACGCCAGATCGGCGCGATCGAGATCGCCGAGAACTCCACGACCGTGGAGGTCCCCACAGCGGAGGCCGACGCGGTCGTCCGCGCCCTCGAGCGTACGACGATCCGCGGCCGCCGCGTGACGGTCGCGCGCGTTCCCTGACCACGGCAGAGACGCGAGGGCGACGCGCACGGCCGCGACACCGCGCGGGCGGCTCTCGAGGAGCGCATGGCTACATGGTCGCCGCCTTTTGTCGGCTAGCTCGCGCGATAGTCGAAGAACGACTGCCGCTTGATCACCTCGGCGACGCCGACGGGGACCATCGTTTCCCAGGACGCGTCACCGACTTTGATCTTCTTCAGGATCTCGCGCGAGAAGATCGAGAGGTACTCCTCCTGGAAGCCATCGAGCTGATCGATGCAGCCGCTTTCGACGAGGTACGTGTAGAGATGGCGGAGCTTCGGGGCGACCGCGAGGTTCTGCACGGTCGTGAGGGAGTTCGTCGCGCGGTCGAGCAGCGGGTAGACATAGACCTTGAGGTCGTTCTTGAAGAGCCGGCCGAACGACTCGAGGATGCCGCCGTCGAGGTTCGCGTAGTACTGCTCCTCGAAGAGATCTTTCAGGCTGCCGGCGCCCATGACGACGCCGATCTGCTTCTTGGTGTGGCGCCCGAGGTACGCGGCGAGGCGGTAGTACTCGAAATAGTCCGAGATCAGGACCGTCATGCCGCACGCGGCGAGCACATCGGCGCGCGCCAGGAAATCGTGGACGTCGACGGTGCCCGAGCCGGTCGTGGACATCAGGTTCCGCATGGTGATCTCCATCAGCGGAACGACGCTCTCGCCTTCGACCCCCGGCTCGTGCGCGAAGCGCTTCAGTGCGCACTCCAGCATGTCGACGTTGACGTGCGTGACCGGGCGGAAGCTGCCGCGCTCGACGAGGACGGGCTTCTTGTACAGCACCTCCGACGGCTGGAGCACGGTGCCGTCGGCCGCGAACATGGCGGCGCCGGTCAGGCCGAGCTGCACGAGCTTCAGGCTCATCACGCGGTTGTCGACGTGGCGGAACTCGATGCCGGACATCTCGACCATGTCGATCTCGATGCGGTCGGTGGTGAGCCCGTCGAGCAGCGACTCCACCAGCGCTTCGGGCTCGTGGTAGAGGAAGCACGCGCCGTACACGAGGTTCACGCCGACGATGCCGAGCGCCTCCTGCTGCGACTCCTTCTCCTTGTCGAGCATGTTGACGTGGATGACGACCTGGCTGTCGGCGTCGCGCGGATGCGACTGGAAGCGGATGCCGAGCCAGCCGTGGCAGCCCTCCGACGAGTTGAACCCGGCGGCCTTCACGGTGTCGGCGAAGGCGAAGAACGCGGTCGAGTTGCCGCGCCGCTCGCGCAGGCGCTCCAGGTTGAGCGCGTGCTCGTACTCGAGCATCGCCTGGAGACGCGCCCGGCTCACGTAGCGCTCGCCCTTCCCGTAGATCGCGTCGCTCACCGTCATGTCGTAGGCGGAGATGCTCTTCGCGATCGTCCCGGCGGCGCCGCCGGCGCGGAAGAACCAGCGCACGACCTCCTGGCCGGCGCCGATCTCGGCGAAGGTGCCGTAGCGGCGCTGGTCGAGGTTCACGGCGAGCGCCTTCTGATGCGGGTCGGTCGGGCGGCTAGTGTCCTTCATGACTTGGTGCATCGGCGTAAACCTCGCTTTTATTGAGCCGACGCAAGCAAGTGACATGCCCCTTGGCGTGCGCCGGCCGGCGCGCCGCCGCGGGTCCGGCGAGCACGGCGTGCCCACGGAATGGCCACGCCGGTGCCCACTGCGCAGGCGCAGCCGACCGTGGCGCTTCGCCGGATCGGCGTGCTCAGCGCACGCAGCCCGGGAATACCGCGTGGAAGACGTTCTTCTTCCAGGTATTGCCGGTGCACGCGGCGTCGACGTCGGCGCCGTCGGTGACGTTGCCGACCGCCACGTTGCCGGTCACGACGTTGCCGGGGACGCGCAGAACGATGCCGTTCTGGTGCTCGTGGGCGCGGTTTTGCTTGAGCGTGTTGCCGCCTGTCGCGACGTCGAACCCCGAGCCGAAGCCCGGATCGCCGCCGAGCCCGACGGCGACGTTGCCCTTGAGCGAGTGCCCCCCGGCGCCGGCCTGGAGGCGGAAGCCCACCTGCGCCGATCGCGTCGCCGTGTTGCTCTTGAGCGCGTGCTTTGCGCCGTCGATCGCGAAGCCGACGCCGGTGACGGTCGCCGTGTTCTCCTTGTAGACGTTCCCGACCGTGCCCACCTCGCTGGCGAAGCCGCGCGCGGCCTGCTGCACCGCGTTCTGCGTGAACGCGTTGCCGTTGCCGAAGGTCTGGAACGCGTCGCCGCTCGTGCTCACGCTCAGATTGCCGACCAGCTTGTTGCGGTTGCCGTTGACCTGGAAGGCCGCGCTGTGACTCCTCGCCGCATTGTGCGCGAGCAGGTTGCCGTCGCTGCTCACACCGAACGCGAGCGCGTTGGCGACGGCCCGCATGCGCTGCACCTTGTGGCCACCCGCGCCGCCGACGTCGACGGCCACGGTGCAGCCGAAGATCTGACCCCCGAGGACGCTCGCGCCCTTCCCTTCGATGCGGAGCCCCGTGCTGAGGCCCGCGCACGAGAGGTTCCGGAGGCCCATGTCGAGGACCACGGGGCCGACCACGGTGAGCGCCGTCCCCGGGCAGGACGTGATGTCACTGGTCATCGTGAACGTCCCGCCCGGTCCGATCGTCCCGCCGCACGTGAGCTGCGCGTGCGCCGCGAACGGCACCGCCGCCGCGCAAAGAGCCGTCAGGATCATCGCCATCCGGCCGGGTCGCCGGCGCATCGGTCGGGTCGTCGTCATCACGGACCTCCGGAGCTCGTCACGCGGGATCGCTGGGACGAATCGCGCCCGCACTACGCCGGGCGCGCCTTTCCGGTCAAGCCGCGTACGGACCGACCCGACCTTCGGCAGCGGACCGTGCGCGAAGATCAATCCCCGTCCGCCGGCGTCCAACCGGCGCGGCGCCAGCCTTCGAGGCACTTCTCGACGAGCGCCGTGGAGTTGGCGCGGCGAAACCCTTCGACGGTGAAGTGCGGCGCTACCTGATACATCTTCTCGAGCGTCGCGCGCGCCTCCGCCGAACGCCCGAGATAGCCGTACGCCGCGGCGAGGACGCGATAGATCTGCGGCTGGTCGGCACGGAGGCGGAGGGCCTCTTCGTCGCGCGCAACGACGTCCTCGAAACGATCGGCCATCAAGTGCGCGACCGCGATCCGGTGCACGAGGAAGTACATGTGGGGATCGCGCGGTGAAAGACGGATCGCCTTCTCCGAGATGCGAATGGCCTCGTCCGGCTGATGTACGCAAAGTGCGCCCGCGAGCCCCTCGTACGCGATCGTCAGGCTCGGGTTCAGCTCGATGGCGCGCTCGAACGCGGCGAGCGCGCGCGCGTGGTCGCCGTTGATGCCGGACGCGTAGCCGAGCGCCGCCTGCACCGACGGATCCTCCTCGTCGAGCGCGAGGCCGATCTCGGCGACACGGAGCGCCTCGACGGCGCCGCGCGCCGGGTCCGGTTCCCAGAGGTACGTGATGAGGGTGAAGCGCGCGAGCGCCTCCAGTCCGGCCGCGGTCGCGAAGGTCGGGTCGAGCTCGCGGGCGCGCGCGTAGAGCCGGACGGCTTCGCGCACCTCGTCGGCCGACCGCAATCCGAACGCGAGCCAGCGGGCGCGCTGGAACGACTCCCAGGCGTCGAGCTGCGGCACCGGCTTGCGCTGCGCCCGCCGGCGCTCGGCACGCGCCAGCGCCGGCTCGATGGCGCCGGCGATCATGGCGGCGATGTCGTCCTGGAGGGCGAGGACGTCGCCGCGCTCACGCTCCCAACGCTCCGAGGCCACCTGCACGCCTTGCACACCGTCGATGAGCTGCACGGCGACGCGCAGGCGGCCGCCGATCTCCTGCACGCTCCCCTCGACGACGTAACGCGCGCCGAGCTCGCGGCTCACCTGGCGCGCGTCGACGCGTTTGCCCTTGTACGTGAACGTCGAGCTCCGCGAGATCACGGGAAACAGGCGAAACGCCGAGAGCCGAGCGATCGCGTCCTCGGCGATGCCGTCCGCGAGGAACGCCTGATCGGGATCGGTGCCGCGATGCTCGAACGGCAGGAGGGCGATCGCGGGGCGGCCGCCGAAACCCGGAACCGCGGCCGTCGCGACGCTCGCGGCGGTCTCGCCCTCGCCGAGCGGCCGGAGCGCGTACACGCGCACGGGGAGCGGGATGTTCTTGAGGGTCCGTTCGCCGAGATCCTCGATCGCGGCGTCGATCTTTCCCCGCACCTGATCGACGATCGCCGCGGACGCCGCGACGCCGCCCGGATCGGCGATCGCCTCCAGCCGCGCCGCGATGTTGATGCCGTCGCCGAAGATCTCGTCCTCCTCGATGACGAGGTCGCCGAGGTGGACGCCGATGCGGAACCGCAGGCGCTCGTCCTCGGGAACATCGGCCTCGCGGCGCGCCAGCTCGCGCTGGGCCGCGACCGCGCAGGCCGCCGCGTCCACCGCGCTCGCGAACTCGGCGAGCAAGTTGTCGCCGACCGCGTTCACGACGCGGCCGTGATGCTCCCGCACGAAGCCCGCGAGCGTCTCGCG
Organism: Thermodesulfobacteriota bacterium; assembly: GCA_036781285.1. GTDB lineage: Bacteria > Desulfobacterota > Binatia > UTPRO1 > UTPRO1 > UTPRO1. The sequence continues at coordinate 11,971 of DAIQBH010000159.1, forward strand.
GTGCGACCGCATCGCCGCGACCGTCGCGGCCTCGTCGGCCGCCATGCGCCGGCTGTAGCCGACGGCATCGGCGGAAAGGATGGCCGCGAGCTGGCGGCGGGCTCTCGGTGCGGACGGACTCGGCATCGGGCAGGTCTTCGAAGCTACGGGAGCGGCCCCGACCCGGCAAGGCAACGCGCGACGGCGACGGCTACGGCGCCGCCTTCGGTCCCGCGTACGTCCAGCCGACGATCCGCCAGCCGGCCTTGTCCTTCTTGAGTGCGAAGGTCATCTGCGACGAGGCGCGCATCGGCGTGCCCTTCTGCCTGAAGCCGTACTCGGTCGCGACGACGACGTAGGCCGCGTCGTGGTCGGACTCCTCCCGGATCGTGTTGCCGAGCTTCATGTTCCCGTCGGTGATTTCCTGCGCCAGATCGTACTCGGTGAGGTCCGCGAGCCACGCCTTGAACGCCTCACGCCCCTTCCAGTGGTACGGCGGAATCTCGTCGACGATCGCCACCTCGGTCGCATGCGTCGCCTCGGCCGTCTTGAGGTCGCCCTTGTTGAAGGCTTCGAGGAAGCGCTGGACGGTCGCGATCGGCGGTGGGCCGTCGGCGGCGACGGCGGTCGCCACGGCGGTCGTGAGGAACACCGAGAGAATCAGTGCGCAGCGCTTCATATCGAGGTCTCCTCGTCAGGCTTTCGGTTGGAGTGGATGCGTCCAGCGAAGATCCGCGAAGCGCGCGAAATCGCCGTCGCAGGTCACGAGCGTGCAGCCGTGCTCGATGGCGAGCGCAGCGAGATATGCGTCCGCGACGAGCTTGCCGCTCGCGCCGGCATCGGTGACGAGGCGCGAGAACACCGTCCATGTTCCCGACCCCGGCGCCAGCAGCCTGCAGCCGCGCCGGCGTCGCAGACGCTCGACGAATGCCAGCGCGACCTCGAGAGACGTCGCCGGTCTCCAGATGCGGGGATTGGTGACGATGCGGACGAAGGCCGCGCAAACGAGGTCGGAAAGCGCGAACGGCTCGGAGCCGGTTGCCATGCGCGTGACCCAGTCGGCGTACCGCCCGTGGTCGGGAGACTCGACCCTATGGGCATACACCAGCACGTTGACGTCAGGAGCCAGCATCGCGTTTGCGCGGCCCGGTGCGGGCGTCGTCCTCCTCCAGCGCCGCCGCCATTTCCGCGGGCGTCGGCGCGTATCCGCCGGACTCGCCGCACGTGACGAGATCGAAGGGCTCGTCGTCGGTACGAGCCCGCTCCGCCAGATACGTGCTGACGGCTTCGCGCACGAGCTGGCTGAGCGTCTGCCCTTGGCGAACGGCCCGCCGCTTGGCGCGCTCGAGCAGCGGCGTGTCGAGATCGATCGTCGTCCGCATGCGGCCAAGCTACGCCGTCGCGCATCATGATGCAATCGATTGATGCGCACGGCGTCAGCTCGGATCACGAGGACATCACACTCGATCGGACGCCCGCTCGATCAGCACGTAGTCGTCGGGGTCGAGCGTGCGCGTCCACGCCCAGAAATCGACGAGGCGCCACGGGCTGAGCCCGTGCACCTCGCCCGCGGCGTTCTTGTAGAAGCTGTGCGCGATGTGGGGCGATGCCCATACGGTGGTCTTCAGCTCGCGCTGACAGCGTTCGTACCACGCATCGTCGCGGTCGCGGCGCGGCTCCATCGCGGCGAGCCCGCGCTCGGCGAGGAGCCGGAGACACTGGATCACGTAGCGGACCTCGCACTCGGAGTGGAAGATCAGGCTGCCGCCGCTCGCGAGGTTCGTGCCGGGACCGTAGAGCATGAAGAGGTTCGGGAAGTCCGGCACCGTCATCCCGAGATACGCGCGCGGGCGGATGCCCCAGCGCTCGCGGAGATCGACGCCGCCGCGTCCGACGATCCGCATCGGCAGGAGCAGGTCGTTCACGCGAAAGCCGGTTGCCCAGACGACGACGTCGGCCGCGTGCTTCGTACCGGCGCTGTCGACGACGCCGTCGGGCTCGAGCCGCGCGACGCCGCTCCGGACGAGCGTCACGTTCGGGCGCTTCAGGGTCGCGAGCCAGCTGCCGTTGTCTTGCAGCGTGCGCTTGCCGGTCGCCGGGTAGTCGGGGACGACCTTGTCGACGAGGTCGGGACGGTCGCCGAGCTGGCTCGTGATCCACTCCGTGAACATGAGGCGCGCGAAGTCGTTCGCGGCGCTCACCGATCGGGCCTGCGGC
>DAIQBH010000160.1:0-14089 GCA_036781285.1 Thermodesulfobacteriota bacterium
CCCGAGACGCCGGCGAACTGGACCTGCGGCAGGCCGTGGATCGTCACCTTCTCGCGCGCGTCGTACCCGAAGATGTTGCCGGACGCGGTGATCGAGTTGCCGAGGATCAGCTCGAGGTTGCCAGGATCCGGGCTCGCCGCCGTCCCGACGACCGAAACCTTGGCGGGGATCGGGTTGGTGGTGACGCCGTTCGTGACGTCGACACGTACGAAGCCGGTCGCAGGAACGTCGAAGTCGACGACGGCGGGCTTCTTCACCTCGACCGTCTTCAACAGGGGTGAGCTGCCGCCACCTTCGTACGGGTAGCCAGGTATCTTCACGGCCGCCCGGTACAGGCCCTTCGGAACCATGCCCTGGAAGTAGCCGTCGGCGCCGGTTTCGAAGATGTTGATCAGACCGTAGGTCGACTGGCGATCTCCCGGTGACTGGGTCCACGCGACGCGCGCGCCGGCGACCGGCTCGCCGCCGACCGTCACGGTGCCGGACACCCAGGTCGACTTCAGCGGATCGACGAGGTCCCCGCGCGCGATCAGCGCGTTCCGAGCCTCGACGATCTTGCCCATGCCGTTGTCGGAGAGCGCAAACCAGCGGCGGTACGAGTTCATGCCGCTCGCCGGGAGGCTCAGTACGCCGGGCGGCTTCGCGTTGAGGCACGGGCCGAGATCCAGCGCCTGGTTGGGAGGCTGGCAATCGATGTTGATCTCGCAAGGAACGTTGCACGCCGGCAGCGGGTTCCCGCCGCACGGGTCGCCATTCGACAACCGCGAGCAGACACCCTGATCGGCCGCCGTGAGGATGCTCAGCAAGCTCTGCCCATAGATCGGCACGACGACGCCCGACTGGGTGAACGCGCTCGTACCGTTGTAGAGCTGCGGGATGAGCCCGTACGAGATGCCCTGCGCTTCGCCGAAGCCGAACCACCCGAGCCAATCGAAGGTGATCGGCGCCTCGACGAGCCCTCGAGTGCCGCCGAGACGGAGCGCACCCTCGCCGAAGCCGAGGCCCGGCCCGACGACCTCGAGCTGGCCGCCGCCGCTCGTGTAGTCACCGACGTAGAGATCGAGCGGATCCGACCCATCGTTCTGGATGATCGTCTCGATCTCGAGGAAGCCGTCGCCCGGCCGCAGCGTGTACTCGTTCACCACCGTCACCGGGATGTTGTTGTCGATCGCGAACGGCGGGATCGAGAGCGACTGACTGAACCCCTTGATCGCGACCGCGGGATCGATCGGGTCGAAGAGGTCGTCGGGTCCCGAGGTCTGGAGCACGGCCGGACCGCCGCCGACGCCGCTGCTCACGACCGAGATCGAGGTCGGGTTGTCCGTCGACGAGACGTTGATGAGCGGGGTCATGCCGAGGAAGTTGTCGCGCCCAGGGCCGCTCGCGCGCACGAAGTCGGCGTCGACGATGTGACCGCCGTAGGTCAGCATGAAGCTGAAGTCGCGGCCGACGTCCCGGATGATGAAGCGGACACGGTCGTTCTCGATGATCCAGTCACCGACGCGGCCGACGGCCATCGGGCCGCCGATCAGCTCCGTCGGCGACGTGATCTGGCGCGCCGACGCGTTCTGCGCCGTCGGGCTGCCGGGAAGACAGGTGAGCTTGATCGAGTCCTTGTCCACCACGCCGCCGGTGCTCGTCACGATCCCCTGGATGCCGAGGTTGGCCTTCTTGCCCTTCTTGAGGGGCACGACGAACGGACGCTCCTCGGAGCAGACGTTCTGGGTCGCGGTCGCACCGACGTCCTCGAACGCGAGCACGATCGCCTGTCGGTTTTTGTACGCGTGCGGGTTCTTGTCGAGCTTCAGCGCGTCCTTCTCGCTCGGCTTCTTCGCGAGGGACGTCGCGAGGTCCGTCGGTGTACAGGTGAAGCGGCTGTCGACGACGTTCACGCAGACGCCGACGTTGAAGGTGCACTGGCCGACCAGGGTGTCCGCGTCGCACGACGGGTCGTTGTCGACGCAGCTGATCTTGGCCGTGGGTACGCCCTTCTTCGGGTCGATCGGCGGGACGGGCGTGATGGACCATTCGAGCGCGCAATCGGTCGTCTTCACGTTCTCCGGCACGCAGTCGTTGACGTCGGAGACCATGCCGCCGGCGGAACAGGCGGCCCACGTCGCGTGGGGGGCGAGCGCGACGCACCAGGCAACGGCGACGGTCGACATGAACAGACGGACGACGAGCTTCATGGGGATCCTCCTCGACAACACGGTAAGCGGACAGCTGCTCACGCAAAGACGTGGGCAGACGACGGCACGACAGGGGACAGAATCAGGTGCGACCGTACGGAGTCCGAGCCCGAACTGTCAAGCAAAATCTAGCCTTCCGAGGCCTCCGCCGCCCTTGACACCCCGTGATCGTTCCCCGAGGCTCGGCCCCCGATGACCGCGACCGTCCCCCCCGTCCCCGTCGACTCCGCCACGGTCGTCGTCATGCGCGAACCTGCTCCAGGTCGGCTCGAAATCCTCATGGTCGCCCGCCACGCCGAGAGCCGGGCGTTCGCCGGCGCCCACGTCTTCCCGGGCGGCCTGCTCGAGGCCGTCGACCGCTCGGCGGCCATCCGCGATGCCATGGCGCCTCACGTGACATCCGACACGGTACCCGACACCCTCGGAGAGGACCTGCCCCGCGAGGGCGCCCTCGCCTTTCTCGCCGCGACCATCCGGGAGCTCTTCGAGGAGGCCGGCATCCTGCTCGCCGACCGTGACGGGGGTCCGGTCGGCTTCGGCGACCCCGCGACCCGTGAGCGCTTCGCGGCACACCGCCGGGCCCTCGTGGAGGGCCGCCTCGACTTCGCCGAGCTCGTCGCGCGCGAACGCCTGACTCTCCGTGCGAGCGATCTCCGCTACTACAGCCGTTGGATCACCCCCGTTCACGCCCCCCGTCGCTACGATGCCCGCTTCTTCGTCGCCCCCGTCCCGCCCGATCAGACGCCGCTCCACGACGAGCGCGAGACGACCTCCGCGGAGTGGCTCACGCCCGCCGACGCGCTCGCCGGCGCGGCCGGCGGAACGATCGTGCTGACGCCGCCGACCGCCCGGACGCTCGAGGATCTCGTCGGCCTCGGCAGCATGGCGCGGGTGCTCGAGACCGCGCGCACCCGGCGGGTGACGCCGATCCTCCCGAAGGTGGTGCAGATCGGCGAGCACATGGGCGTGCTCTACCCTGGCGACGTCGCCTACGACGCGACCGAGGCCGGCGCGACCCTGCCCGCCGCGTGCGACGGTCCGCAGAACCGCGTCATCATGGATCCCGCCGGGTGGCGCCGTCTGATGGGGCGCTGAAACGAGGTCGGCTCGGTGACGGCTCCGGCGATGCCGCGAGCCCCCGGCCGAGCGCGATGCGTTCGGCGACGCCGGCGCCATCGAGGTCGCTCGCGGCCACCGTCTCCATCGCCGCGCGGAGCCCGCGCCGGTTGGCGAGCTGGATCGTGAGACCCGGGCGGGCGTTCAGCTCGAGCACGAGCGGGCCGAGCTCGGCGTCGAGTACGAGGTCGACCCCGAGGTAGCCGAGCGGGATCGCGTCGAAGCAACGCGCCGCGATCGCGAGCATCGTGTCCCATCCCGGTACGGCGTGGCCTGCGACCGCGACGTCGAGGTCGGGATGCCGTGCCGCCGGCATGCCCTTCAGCACGCCGTGCGTCGTCACCCCCGACGCGAGGTCGACCCCGACCGCCATGCCACCCATGTGCAGGTTGGCGCGTCCGTCCGAGGCCCGCGTCGGCAAGCGGATCATCGCCTGCACCGGGACACCGCGGAACACGAAGACGCGCACATCGGGCACACCGCGGTAGCTGATGGCGCCGAGCACCGGGTCGGCCTGCACACGGTACTCGATCACGACCTCGTCGCTGTGCGTGCTCCGCGCATACGCGCCCGCGAGGATGTCGGAGCAGTGCGCGGCGAGATCCGCCGGCGCGAGCACGGCACCGCTCGCTTTCACGAAGCCGTCTGCGCTCCGATCGGCGATGACGACGACGCCGCCCCCGCCCGCCCCGCGGGCGGGCTTCACGACGAAGCTCGTCCGCCCGGCGAGGACCGCGTCCAAGCGCCGGAGGTCCCACTGGCGCGCGAGCTCCGCGTACGTGACCGGTACGGGAATCCCGGCTGCGGAGAGCCTCTGCTTCGTGCCCGGTTTGTAGTCGACGACCGCGAAGAGCGGCTTGGCGTTGTACGGCACGAGGAACTCCAGGTTCCGCCGGTTCATGCCGAGCGCGGCGCGCCGGATGCGGCGGAGCGCCTCGAGCATCAGTGCCGCGGCTCCGAGGGCGGCGCCGCGGGCGCGCCCGCCGGGCGGCCGAGGTCGGCGAAGCGCACGTACTCGAGGAGCCGGAGTCCGCGCCACTTGCCGATCGCCACCTCGAGCGCGACGACCGCGAGCAACACCTCCGGGAACGAGAGCACGATCGACTGGAGCCCCGCCCACTCGATCACGACGTAACAGGACGCGCAGACGAGGAGCGTGTTGGCCGTGAGCCGCACCGCCTCGCGGGTGCCGAGCTCGACCTGGGTCGTCGTGAAGTTCTCGATCACGTTCGACATGATGACCATCGGAAAAATGCTGACGTTGAGGAGCGCACCGACGCCGAAGTACGCGCCGGCGACCGTCAGCCCCGCCATCATCACCGACACGAGCGCGATCAACACCGCGAGGCGCGCGACGAGCTGGATGCGTACCCACTGGAGCGCGCTCCGCATCACCACGCCGAGCCCGACGATCACGCAGAAGATCGCGACGCCCCAGACGAGCCCGGTCATGAGGAACGCGAGGGATACGATCACGGGGGCGAACGTGCCGAACGTCTCGACGCCGATGACGCTCCGGAAGATCACCACGATGCACGCGATGACCGGCAGCACGAGGATGAGGTTGATGGCCTGCAGCGGCACTTGCGCGACCACGGCTTCCGACCAGGCGCGGACGAGCCCGCGGCGGAATCCGGCGAGCCCGCGCACGTCCTCGGCGTCCAGGACCTGTGGGCGCAGATCCCAAAGGGCGGCGGCCTCGGCCATCGGCACGCCGTCGATCAGGTTCGCGCGCGCCATGTTCCAAAGCGAGAGGAGCGGCGCTTGCGGATTCACGAGCACGAGCTCGCCGGGCGCGACGAGGCGGTAGAGCACGGAGCCCAGCACCTTCCCGACCGCGCGCGGAAAGCCCCCCGCGACCACGAGCCGGGCGTCGCGGAGGGCCACGCGCTGCTCGCCGAGCTGGAGGAGCGCGTAGAGCCCGGCCTCGTCGCGGGTCGAAACCAACAAAAGGTGCGACTCGGCGACGGCGCCGAAGTTGTTCGCGATCATCCGCTGGAGGTAGTGCTCGCGGAAGTACCGCGACTCGAAGCTCGCCGAGAGGAAGACGACGCTGATGGAACGCTCGCGGGCGTCGGCGACGATGCGCTCGATGATGCCGGTCGCGACCGGCACGTCGGTGATGAGGACGACCGAAGCGACGGGTCGCTCGGCGTAGAACGCGTAGGTCTTCACGCGCTCGGTCTCCAGGTTGACCTCGCGCCCGCGGCCGATCGCCGTCTCCGGCGGCTCCGCTTCCTGCGCGAGGAGTGCCTGGCGCGTCACCTGGTGGATCAGCATGTCGTAGCGGAAGCCGAGCTTGCCGGTGTGCTCGATGAGCGGCAGATCGCCGTAGTAGAGCGCGAGGTAGTTGGCCGGGAGCGTGGCGTAGTGGCCGTTCGACGGATCGAACGGCACCCAGTTGCCGCCGAGCCACGCCTCCACCCACGAGAGCGTCGCGCGCTTGCGTGCCGCGTCTTCGAGACGCAGGCCGCCGACGAGCCGCGCGGGAATGCCCGCGCTCCTGAGAAGCGCCACGAGCAACCGCGCCCGCCCGCTCGGACTCCCGCGCTCCGCGGCGAGCACCGACCGCGCATCGTCGGGGGCGTCGACGCTCTCGCTGCGGAGAAAGGACGCCGCGTATTGGTAGAGCGACCAGACGATCTCGTCGAGCCGGACGGCGTCGCGTGTCAGCGCGTGCGCTCGCCGTTGCAGGACGGGATCGTCCGACTGCATCGCCTCGCTCGGCCGCAGCGCGTCCGGATCGGGCGACGGCGGGTTCTCCGCGAGCGGGATCCGCGGGACGTCGCGCCAAACGTCCGTCGTGCGCGCGGTGTACGTGTACGCGATCCCGCCCTTTTGCGGCTTCACGGCGTCGGTCTCCCAGCTCACCCACAGGTTCGGCGGAAGGGCCTCTTCGCGGAAGCGGAACGCGCTCGGCCGTACCGTACGGCCGAGAATCGCCTGGCGCCCGTCGGACATCGGCACGAGCATCCGCACCGACGCCTCGTCGGCGGTCGGATCGACCTCCATCGCCACGGTCACGGTCCAATAGGTGATGGTCGGCTTCTTCGGGCGGGCGCGGGCCTCGTCGGAAGGACTGAAGACTCGCGTGCCGTCGCCGGACGGTAGCGCCGTCGGCGTCGCGGTGCGCGCGCCGAGTGGCGCGCCAAGCAGCAGACCGGTCACGACCACGCTCGCGACGAGGCGCATCGTCGGGCTCATCGCGCCGCACCGACCAGCGCCGCGAGCACGCGCTCCGGCGCGAAGTACTCGACGGCGATAGCGCGTGCCGCGCGCGCCTGGCGCGGATAGTCGGCCGCAATGGTCGCGAACGCCGCGGCCGCGTCGCCCGGGGTGCGGAACGCGAAGAGACCCTCTCCGACCGGCAAGTGGACGTCGAATCCGGTGTCCTGATTCACGACGGGACGGCCCGCGGCGAGATAGCAGGCGCCGCGGTCGCTGAACCAGCCGCTCCGGAAGCGCACGTTCACGTCCTTTGCGACGGTAAACTCGCCGCGCGAGTGGCGGATGAAGTGGCGGTAGCGGTCGGGGTCGCGCGACACCTCGAGAGGGTCGACGATCTCCCACCCGGCGGCCTCGAGACGCGCGAGATCGTCCGCGCGACTCGCGACGTCCATCGCGAGACGAAAGCGCTGGTGCGTGACCCGCGGCAGGTCGACGAAGGGAAGCCATTCGGTCCGCTTCCGCCAGGCGAACACCTCGCCATCGAACGTGACGTCGCGGTCGACCGCGTCCCACCGCCCGACGGTCGTGAACGCCGCCGCGGGGTCCTCCGGCACGGGCTCCCAGAGCGACGCCACGACCGGCTGGCGGATCGGTTGCCATCGCACCCCGCCGGTCGGGATACGGCACGCGGCCGTGCCGATGCTCTCCCCGAAGGTGAAATGGACGTCGTGCTCGGCGACCATCTCCGCGAGCCCGCGATCGCCAGCCGCGAGGCGAATCTGGGTGTAGGCCGGATCGAAATCCACGTAGGCCGCAACGGCCCGGGGACGGCGGGCGCGCGCCACCCGATTCACGCCCGCGAGATTCACGAAGAGGTCGGCATCCGCGAGCGCGCTGCGCGTCCGTTCCGCGGAGGCCCCGTGATGGCGATCGAACGCCGGGTCCCAGAATCCCCAGGCGTCGGCGAAGCCGTGCGCCGCGAAGAACGCGCCCGTCGCGCGCACGCCGTAGTCGTAGTCGGTCGTGATCGCGGCGGCGCCTGGCACGTAGGCATCGGCGTAGTAGGCGCCGTCCTCGTAGAAGAACACGTCCCACCCGAGCGCACGGAATCCGGCGAGGAAGTGGAGCGCCTGCCACGCGTATCCCCCGAGGGGATACCGGACGAGGTAGCCGGCGACGACGACGCGGGGCGGCGCCATGGATCAGCCGCACCCCGCGTCGGCGAGGAGGCGGCCGAGCACTCGGTCGGCCGTGAAACACTCCGCCGCGAGCGCGCGGGCGGCGCGGCAGCGGCGCGCATGGTCGTGCTCGACGGCGGCCAGCGCCGCCGCCGCGCCAGGCAGATCGTCGAATGGGAGAATGGCGTCTCCAACTGGGTAATGCTCGGCGAGGCCGGTGTCCTGGACCACGACCGGGCGTCCCGACGCGAGGTACGACGCGGAACGGGTACTGAACCATCCGCTCCGCGTCGCGACGTACGCCTCCTTCACGACACTCAGCTCACCGCGCGAGCCGGCGAGGTACGATCGATACACGTCCGGATTCGCCGACACCGCGCGCGCGTCACGGAGCGTCCATCCCGACGCCGTGAGCTCGTCGCGCGGCGCCGCGCCCGAGAGCGCGATCTCGAGCCGGACCGGCGTCCGTCGCGGCAGCGTCATGAGCTTCGCGAGCTCGACGTCCTTGCCGCCGTAGACCCGGCCGCCGATCACGGGCGGCGTCACGTCGATCTTCCACGACATCACCGTCGTGTAGGCGCCGTCGGACGGCGGCGGCGTCACCGCCCAGTCGTCGAGCACGATCGGGTGACGAGTCGGATGCCAGCGGAGGCCGGCCGTCGGGATGGCGCACTCGGGGCGCCCCAGATTCTCCGCGAACGAGAAGAACACGTCGTGGCTGCGGATCATCGCCGCCGACTCCCGGACGCCCGCGTCGTGCGACCCGGCGTCGGCCGCCGCGAGCTTCGCCTGGCTGTAACAGGGGTCGGTGTCCACATAGGCGTGCACGCCGCCGCCGCGGTACTCGTCGCGAAGCCAGCCGCTCCCGGAGACGTTCAAGAAGAGATCGGCCTCGCGGCACGCGCGCCGGAGCGCCGCCTGGCCGAGTCCGTGCACGACCCCGCGGGGATCGCGAAACGCCCACGGAACTCGCGCACGGCTCCGCCCGAGCGCCGCGGCGAGATAGGTCAGGTTGTCGGCGGCGTCCTCCGTGAACGTCTGGAGCCGCGGCGAGTACACCCACTGGCCCGTATCTTCGAGGTAGGTCACGTCGTGTCCTAGCGCCGAGAGGCCGTGCACGTACTGGAGGTAGTCCCATGTCACGCCACCCACCGGGTAGGTGGCGATGAGACCCGTCACGACGACGCGCACGGCCGGCACTGTAGCGTCTGCCGCCCAGAGCGTCACGAGCCCCAGGCACGCCGCACGATCGGCGTCTCGTTTCGGGGCAGTCCGACGCACCGTTCGCTTGCCGGTCGCGCGCGTCCGGTGCTACCAGCGAGCTTCTCGGAGGTGACGCCGTGACACGTTTCGTACGCTTTCGCGGACTCGTCCTGCTCATCGCTGGCGTGACCCTCTGCGCCGCCGGCACCGCGTCGGCGCAGAGCTGCGGCGACGCCGACGGCAGCGGAAGCATCAGCGTGACCGACGGCGTCCAGGTGCTCCGCGCCGTCGCCGGCCTCTCGAACGCGTGCACTCCGGCGCGCTGCGACGTCGACGGCAGCGGCGCCATCACCGTCACCGACGGCGTGAACGTGCTGCGGAAGGTCGCCGGTCTGTCGGCGCCGAGCGCGTGTCCGGGCGGAGGCGGCGGCGACGGCGTCCAGGAGTCCGTCGACGCGGTCGTGCCCTTTCTCGCATTCGGCTTCGCGTTCGTGGGTGACGTCGGCCTCGCCGCGGCCCCCGCGGTGGCGCCCGCCGGCGTCGAGACCTCTGACTGTCCCGACGGGGGCGTCCGCACGAAGAACGAGCTCTCCGGCGGTGCCATCATCGTCATCGGGTTCGACGCGTGCCGCTACAGCAACCCGGGCCTCGGACGCTTCGAGTTCGAGCAGAGCCTCGGCGTCAACTTCTTCCGCGCGGAGGTCGCGCTCGACGTCGTCGTGACCGACCTCGACAGCGGTCAGTCGGTCGCGTTCGAAGGGTCCTTCACCTTCACGCCGCGCGGCGGCGGCGGCTTCGTCGCGAACGGCCAGGACATCGTGCTGACGACCCCGCAGGGGAACTTCGCCCTCGATCTGAACGCGCTCACCGTCGACGGCGACGGCAACGTGATCTCGGGCGGCGGCTCGATCGAGGACACCGACGACAACTTCGCCCTGGCGCGCATCGATTTCGAGGTGACCGGGCCGGCGACGGGGCAGCTCACCGCCACCTTCGACGGCGGCTCGACCAAGAACTTCGCGCTGAACCTGCTGACCGGGGGCGTGACGGAGATCTGAGCGCGCTTCACACTGCGAGCGACTCGAGGTAGGTCGCGCTCGCCTCTTCAAGCGGTGCGCAGGCGAGGAACGCCTGCCGGACGGGTCCATCCGGCACCGCGGCAGCAAGTGCGCGCCAGGCGGACGCCCCGGCGCGCTCGCCGGCGGCCTGGATCGCGAGCTGCTCGCCGAGCGAGCGACCTCCGAAGAGCTCGTCGGCCACCGTCACGAGCTCGGGATGCGCGGCGCGGAGACGCGCCTGCACGGCGGCCGCGTTCGGGAACACCGACTCGACCCGGCTCGCGATCTCGTCCTCGCGCGCGGCGCAGGCGAGCAGTCCCGCGCGCCGTTCGGGCACGTCGACGTCGGCAGCCCACCGGCGATAGCGTTCCGCCGCCAGCCGCTCCGCGATTGCGAGCAACAACGGCCGTTCCTCGGCGGGAACGCTCGCGAGCACCGGCCCCAGGATCGCAGCGACGTCGGGCAGCCGCGCGGTCATCGCAGCCCCGACGCCGCGAGCATCGCGCCGATGACCTTCGCTGCGGCGAAATACTGCTCCGCGATCGCCCGCGCCGCGCGCGCGTGCCGCGGCCAATCGGCGACGACGGCGTGCACCGCCGCGACTGCTTCCTCGGGTGTCGAGAACGCCATGAGACCCTCCCCGCTCGGCAGGAGCTCGCTGAATCCGGTGTCTTGTGTGATGACCGGCTTCCCGGCGGCGAGAAAGCAAACGCTACGGTCGCTGAACCAACCGCTCCGCGGCCGGACGTAGATGTCCTTCGCGACCGTGAACTCGCCGCGCGACCCTTCGACGTACGCGCGATAGGCGTCCACGTCGGCCGACACGGGTCGCGGGTCGACGAGCGACCACCCGTGCGCCGCGAGCCGCTGCCGGACGGCGTCGTCACCGGGGTCCATGGCGAGCTCGAAGGGCTCCCCGCTCGCGCGCGGCACGTCGATCATCGCGAGGAAGTTGAGGTGCTTCGACCAGTAGTAGGTCTCGCCGCGGAAGACGACGTTCTTGCCCTTGTTCTCCCACGTGGCGATGCTCGCGAAGGCCCTGCCCTCCACGGTCGGACGCCAGAGGTCGAGCACGACCGGCGGCCGGGTCGGGATCCACGTGAAGCGCGCGACCGGCACCCGGCACGACGGCGTCCCGAGGAGCTCGCCGTAGGTGAAGAGCACGTCGTGCGACCCCAGGAAGTCGATGGCGTCGTCCTCACCGTTCGCGACGCGCATCTGCTCGTAGATGGGATCGGTCTCGACGTAGCAGATGGTGGCACCCTGGCGATGCTCGTCGCGGAGCTTCGTCGCGCCGCATAGATTGAAGATCGCGTCGGCCGTTCGGTACAGCTCGCGAACGCCGGCGGCGTCGCGGCCGTGCCACGTGTCTGTGAGCGCGTCCCAGTACGCCCAGCGGTCCGCGAAATCGTACCGGCGCATGACGTCCCCGAGGAATGCGATGTTCGCCTCCGCGGTCGTCCCGATTCCACCGCTCGCCGGGTCGTAGGGCGGCGCGCCGGAGTCTTCGACGTAGTAGACGTCGCAGCCGAGCGTGCGGAGGCCGACGAGATAGTGGATCGCCTGCCACGTGACGCCGGCGAGCGGATACTGCGCAGCGATGCCGAGCACGACGACGCGCGGCCCAGTCGGATGTCGTCCGGCGCTCATCCGGCTGCCTGCTCCGAGCGCTTGCCGAACTGCGCTTCGTACAGGCGGGTGAACGCGCCACCCCGCGCGACCAGCTCGTCGAAGGTACCCGTCTCCGCCACGGTTCCGTCGCGCAGCACGACGACCCGGTCCGCGTGCTGGATGGTAGAGAGACGGTGCGCGATCACGAACGTGGTGCGGCCGCGCATCAATTCTCGAAGCGCGGTGATGATGAGCCGCTCGGTTTCCGTGTCGAGCGCCGACGTCGGCTCGTCGAGGATCAAGATCGGCGCGTCGCGGATGATGGCTCGGGCGATCGTCACACGTTGCTGCTCACCGCCGGAGAGCGTGGCGCCCTGCTCTCCGACCGGGGTCGCGAGGCCCTGGGGCATCCGGGCCAGCAAGCCGTCGAGCTGCGCGAGGCGCGCGGCGCGCACGATCTCGGCTTCCGTCGCCTGCGGCCGTCCGTACGCGATGTTTTCGCGAAGGGTCGTCGGAAACACCACCGCCGGCTGGAGCACCATCGCGATCTTGCTCCGCAGGTCGCGAAGGCGAAGCTCCCGGAGGTCGACCCCGTCGAGCAGCACCCGCCCCTCGACCGGATCGTAGAAGCGTCCGACGAGGCTCACGAGCGTCGTCTTGCCGACGCCGGTCGGGCCGACGATCGCCATCACCTGTCCCGCCCTCGCGACGAGGTCGACGTCGCGCAGCACGGGCCGGTCGGACGAGTACTCGAAGCTGACGTGGTCGAACGTGACCTCGCCCCGGACCGGGACGCCGTCGAGCGACCGCGCCCCGTCGGGAAGATCGGGGGCGGTCTCCAGGATCTCGAGGGCCCGCGTCGCGCCGGCGCGCGCGCCGTGGATCATGCCGATCGTCTGGCTGATGCTGTTGATCGGAGCGTAGAGCGACGCGAGGTACGTCGTGAACACCAGCACCTGGCCGATCGAGAGCGTGCCGTCGAGAACTTTCGACGCGCCAACCCACAACACGAGCGCCGTCCCGACCGCGATGATCACGTTGATCGCGCCCGAGTAGACCGTCTGCATCATGTACATGCGGAGGTTGGCGCGGAGGCTGTCGCTGCTCGACGCGGCAAACTGGCGCGCCTCCTCTTCCTCCGTGGTGAAGGCCTGGATGACACGGATGGCGGCGATGCCACGCTGCGCGATCGTATAGAGGCGGCTTTCCTTCTGGCGCGCCTCGGTCGCGATTGCCGTGATGCGGCGGCCGAGGAGCGAGATGCCGAAAAAGATGACGGGACAGACCGCGAGCGCCACGACGGTCAGGACCCAATCCATGCGCAGCATGATGACGACCATGCCGCCGAAGAGGACGAGCGAGGTGATGATCGGGAAGACCCCGTTCATGCTGAGCGTCTGGATCGCGAACGCGTCGGCCGTGACGCGATAGAGCAGATCCCCGACCTCGCGGCTCGTGTGGAATTTGAGCGAGAGCCGCTGGAGATGCTGGTACAGGTCGAGCCGAAAGTGGTTCACCATCCCCTGTCCGATCGCGATCGTGGTCGCGTTGTTGAGCGTACTGAGCGCTGCGAGGACGACGTACAGCGCGACGAGCCCGCCGCAGGCGACGAGAAGCAGCTGATGCGGCGTCCACCCCGAGGCCGGCGGCCACGTGATCGGCGCGCCACCGAGGACGTTGTCGACCACCAGCTTCAAGGGCCACGGCTTCAGCAGCTCACAGGCGCTGATCGCGACGACTTGCACGAGGGCAAAAACGAAGGCGACGCGATGAGGGCGAAGGTAGTGCGCGACCGTGCGGATCAGCGGGAACCGCCGCTCGCGCGCCGGCACCGCTGTGGCCGCTGGCGACGTCAGAGCGTGCGCTCCATCGGCGTCAGCCCGATCTGCTGCGCGACGATCTCCAGCACCCGGTACATCGTCTGCCCGAGCCGCACTGCCTGGTAGAAGATCGAGCCCGCGATCAGCGCCGCGAGGAGGATCGCGACGGTCAGGAGCTCCGGAACGAAGAGATAGGCGCCGATCGCGACGAGCCCCCCCGCGAACCAGAGCGCCAGCTTCGCCGCCCGCGACGTCTTGATCGCGCACCGGACGTTGAAGAGCCGCTTGGTGCCGCCGTGGTTCTCGACCGCCACCCGGAGCTGCGACTTCGCGGCGATGCCGCGATGGATCTCGAGATCCCAGTCGCTCCACCCGAGGTCGTGCGCGATGAGATACTTCCGCGGCAGGAGGAAGCGGATCACCCCTTCGAGGAGCTCTTCCTTCTCTTGGCTGCTGTCGCTCCAGTACCGCAGGAAGAACTCGCGGCCGAGCCAGCGGATGCGCGGGAGCTGGCGTGCCTCCGCGAAACGGATGCGCTCTACGTCGGTGAGCCCTTTCACGCGCCAACGATAGCGCTCGTAGCTTCGCAGCAGCGGCCCGAGATAGATCAGCAGCGCGACGAGCACGCGGCCGCGCCAGTGGTCGTGACGGGGGTCGATCCGCGCGTATCCGGCACTGACGGCGGACGACACGAGCGTGATCGCGAGCGGCACGGCGGCAAGCACGACGTACTTCCCCGCCATCAG
>DAIQBH010000161.1:0-14085 GCA_036781285.1 Thermodesulfobacteriota bacterium
CTCTGCCCGCGGCACCGGGATTAACTCAGAGGCAGCAGCCCACCGAGGCCTGGTTGCCCGGGCACGAAACCAGGGCCGACTCGGTCGTGAGATCGCCGGTCGCGGCCGTGAAATTCACGTAGATGCCGCGCGACGGCGTATCGGCGGTATTGTAGCGCCACCGCAGCGTGTTGGTCGGGTCGATGCACTGGCGAAGGTTCGTTTCGCCCGGATCGATCTTCCAGAAGCGGACGATCGCGCCGACGTTGTCGGCGGCGCCGACGAGCTCGCCCGCCGTTTCGGCGGCCGTCAGATCGGCGATCGTGCAGACGTGGGTGCCGGCGAAGGTTGCGTTGCAGAGCGTCTCGCCACCAGGCAGGCCGGGATTGCCGCCATAGGTCCAGAAGCCGTTCGTGCGCGGGAGGAAACCCTGGATGATCGTGCCCGGCTGGAAGGTCGGGGTCGGCGTCGGCGTCGCGGTCTGCGTCGGTGTCGGGGTGGGCGTCGGACCCGTGCCCGATGCGCAGGACGCGTCGAGGGCGCCGTTGTCGAACTGGTCGCAGTTCACGAAGAAGCCGTCCATCTCGTTGATCGCCTGACAGACGCGGCACTCGACCTGCGTGTCGAGGCAGGTGCCGAGCGCGGCGCCGCTGAGCGCGGTGCAATCGCCCGGGAAGGCGCCGGTGACGCCGGGCGTGTCACACGCCTTCACGATATCGGCATTCAGCTTGGCGATGTTCTTCGCGATCTTGCCCTTCGAGTCGGCCGCGATCGACCCGACCGTGCCGCCGTTGTTCACGCAGTTCGCGAGCGCGGCCGACGAATTGGCGCCGGCCTTGAGCGCGGCCTTCTTGCAGCCGACGAAGGTCGCGAATTTCACGGTCGCGAGAGCCTCGACGTCCTTCGCCACCTTCTGTTGGCAGGCGCACTTCGCCTTGTCGGCGGTGCAGCTCACGAGCGCGGCATCGAGGTTTGCGCCGAAGACGTCGCCCACGAGATCGAGCTCGGCCTGCTGCGCGGCGGTGTTCACGGCCGCGCCGCTCGTGTAGCCGAAGCTCGGCGCCTGCGTGCAGGACTTCGTCTCCGCGGCCGTCGTCTTGCCCTTCGCCTTGGCGACCTTGCCCTTGCCGTCGGCGGTGAGACAGAGCTGCGCGCCGCTAGGCCCGGCCTTGCCGGCGGCCTTCACGCAGCCGACGTTTTCCTTGCCCTGTGTCTTCGCGACGGCGGCGCCGTTCTTGTTGACCGCGTTCAAGCAAGCCTGCTGGGGGCTCGACTGAACCTGCGCCCAGACGCCGAGCGCGCTGAAGGCCACGAGTCCGGCCGCTGCGAGCGTCATCGAAAGGACGGGGTTGCGCTTCGCCATCGTGTCACCTCGTGAGCTCGAAGGGGATCGGACGGCAACGTCGATAGCACACGGTCACGACGTCACGCACGCGAAAAGCGCGCTGTTTCAGCGCAGAAAAGCGGGAGGCCCCGGTGCCGGCCGGACGGGCTTGGACCGTCCGGCCGGGTTTCCTGGCTCAGTGGTGAGGGTGCTTGTGCGGGTGGGGATGCCCACCGCCGTGATGGTGGCAGGGCCCGGATTTCTTACCGCTTCGACCCTTGCAATCGCGATGGTCGCAGCCATGGCCGCAGTCATGGCCGCAGTCATGGGCAGCACAGCCTTCGGCGGCCACCCACTTGCCGCCGCTACACGCCTGGCAGACCCCGTCGTTCGAATGGACGGCGCCTTCCGAGAACCATTTGCTCTTGTAGCTACAGGCGCCGGCGCCTCCGCCGTGCCCGCCGTGGTGGTGGTGCATCATGGCGTGCTTGCCGCCCTTGCAGGGTGGGCCGTCGGGGCCGCCGCAGCGCCGGTGATGCGGACCGCAGGCGCTGACCAGCAGGGCCAGCGCGGGGATGAGGATCAACGAATGGACAGCTCGCATGGTGGTCCTCCTTGAGAACCGACTTACGAAAGCCACCCGTGCTCGTCTACTCACCCCCCGAGCGGATGGCCGCGAGCACCTCGGCCCAGGCGTCGGGGCGGGCGCGATGCGGGTCGGAGTGGCAGAGGATCGCGAGGCGGTCCGCCAGGCCGGCGTAGCGGGCGCGGAGCGCCGCCGGCACGTCCGCCGGGCGTTCGCAGCGGACCGTGAACGCCGCGAGCATCGCGTCGTCGACGAGCTCGGCCATTTCGAGCCAGCGTCCCTCACGCGCCAACCGATGCAGCTCGGGCTGCGCGTCGCCCCAGCCGTGGGTGTCGAGGACGACGCGGTACTGGGGCGTCGAGGCGTAGAACGCGAGCTGCATGCGGGTCGTCGTCTCGGCGTGCTGGTAGGCCGCCTCGTCGAAGCCCGTGATGACGAGCGCCTGACAGGCGATGGCGAGGTCCGCGCGTGTCCGGCCGCTCTTTGCGAGGCCGGCGTCGAGCGCGGGCAGGGTGACGGTTCGGATGAACGCGGGGCTGTGCATCGGATGCACGAAGAGCCCGTCGGAGACCTCCCCGACGACAGCGGTCATGGCCGGGCCGACGCCGCCGAGAAAGACACGCGGCGGTCCGTACGGGCTCGCCCCCGGGTTGAAGAACGGCGTCATGAGCGTGTGCCGGTAGAGCTCGCCCCGGAAGTCGAGCGGCGCGTTCTCGTTCCAGCACCGCCAGATGGCGCGGAGCGCCAGGACGAACTCGCGCATGCGGGCAAGCGGCCGGCTCCAGGTCGCCCCGTAGCGCTTCTCGACGTGCGCCCGGATCTGCGACCCGAGCCCGAGGATGAAGCGGCCTCGCGAGAGCACGTTCAGGTCGTGGGCCGTATGGGCGAGCTGCATCGGGCTCCGCGGCGGCGCGATCGCGACCGCCGTCGCGATCTCGAGGCGCGTCGTGTGCTCGGCCGCGAACGCGAGCGGGAAGAGGGGATCGTGCGGGCCCTCGAAGGTGAACGTACCGTCGTAGCCGAGCGCTTCGAGCGCGCGGGCTTCTGCGGCGACGGCCGTCGGGTCGGTCGCGAGCAGCGGGGCGTCGAGCTTCATGGCGGCCTGTAGAGCATGCGCGGCGGCCGCGTGCGAGACGCGGCGCTAGCCCCCCGGGGCAGATGTGCTAACCCCGGGGCATGAGTGACGTCGACGTTCCCGCCGCCCGCCGTGGTCTCCTCGCCTTCTTGAACAAGCAGGGCGGCTCGCTGCCGATGCGCGAGCTCCATACCCACAGCCTCCTCTTCTACCGCGCCGGGCATCAGGCGTTCTCCGAGCTCATGGAGGGACTCGTCGCCGACGGGTTCGTGACCTTCGACGCGGGCACGTTCACGTTGACGGACGCGGGCCGACAGACGCTCGCCGACGGCTGAGCGCCGGCGCGTCTCCTCCGGCATGCCCGTCTCCGATCGCTATCGGCCGGCGCCGGCCTTCGCGGCGCTCGGGCCCGACTTCGCCGACGTCGTCACGCCGGCGCGGTTCCCGAAGCACGTCCTCCGCTACCGGAACCCGCGCGCTGCCGCGTCCGTGGGGCTCGACACCCTCGATGCCGGCGAGTGGGAGCGGCACTTCGCGGCGTTCGCGCCGCTCCCGGACAATCTGCCGGGGCCGCTCGCGCTCCGGTACCACGGCCACCAGTTCCGCGTGTACAACCCCGCGCTCGGCGACGGCCGCGGCTTCCTCTTCGCGCAGCTCCGGGACGCCGTCGACGATCGGCTCCTCGATCTCGGCACCAAGGGGAGCGGCCAGACGCCGTGGTCGCGCGACGGCGACGGGCGGCTCACGCTGAAGGGCGGCGTCCGCGAGGTGCTCGCGACCGAGATGCTGGAGGCGCTCGGCGTCTACACGTCGAAGTCGTTCAGCCTCTTCGAGACCGGCGAGATGCTGTTCCGCGGCGACGAGCCGTCTCCGGCGCGCTCCTCGGTGCTCGTGCGGCTCAGCCACTCGCACGTCCGCTTCGGCACGTTCCAGCGCTACGCGTTCCTGAACGAGCCGGCGCAACTCGCGCGCATCCTCGACTACGCCGTCGCCCAGCACTTTCCCGAGCTCGCGGATGGGTCCGCGGACGATACGCCGGCCAGGTTCCTCACCGCAGTCTGCGGCCGGAGCGCGGGCCTCGTCGCCGGATGGATGATGGCGGGCTTCGTCCACGGCGTGCTGAACACCGACAACATGAACGTCACCGGCGAGAGCTTCGACTACGGGCCGTACCGTTTCCTGCCGACGTACGACCCGCAGTTCACCGCCGCGTACTTCGACCATCATGGGCTCTACGCCTTCGGCAACCAGCCGGCGATCGCCGAGTGGAACCTCGAGCAGCTCGCGAAGGCGCTGAGCCCGCTCGCGCCGCGCGCCGGTCTCGAAGCGGCCGTGCGCAGCTTCGGCCCCGAGTTCGAGCGCCGGCTCGTCGCGCGCTTCCTCGCGCGGCTCGGCGTCGTGTCACGCGGGGTCGACGACGACGGCGCGCTCGGCACGGCGGCCTTCCGGTTCCTCGCCGAGAGCCAGGTCGGCTACGAGCAGTTCTTTTTCGATTGGTACGGCGGCGCCGCGAGCGCCGCCCGCGCGGCCGCGAGCCCAGCCGCCGAGCGCTACGCCGGCGAGGCATTCGCCGCGTTTCGCCGCCGCGTCGACGAGTACGCGCCGGTCGCGCCCGAGCGACTCGCGACGCCGTACTACCAGCGCCCCCGCCCGTGCACGCTCCTCATCGACGAGATCGAGACGATCTGGGACGCGATCGCGGCCCGCGACGACTGGTCGCTGTTCGAAGCGAAGCTCGGTGCGATCGCCGAAATGAGGGTCGCGCTCGGGGGGTGACTAACTTCGGCCGCGCCGCGATACCGTTCCGTGGAGGGCACGCAACGGTGAACTGGCTCGGCATTCTTTCGATCGCGGTGGTGGTGATCGCGCTCGTCTCGTTCGTGGGCGCGCGACCCAAAGGCGGGCGGCCGGTCGAGGGCACGCAGCTCATGATGGTCGCGCGCGTCGTGGCGATCGTGACCGCGCTCGCGGTCGCGTGGGTCGCGTTCGGACGGTGATGGCGCGGGGCCGGGTCAGAGCCGGATGCCGAAATACTCGTGGAAGCGCCGGTTGTACTCCTCGTCGGAGAGGTCGTCGCCCATGGCGACCCAATCTTCGTCGCGGATCTTCGGGCGGCCGCTGACGAAGCCGACGGCATCGTCCCCAACCGGCCAGCGCAGGCGGTAGTCCGGCGTCCGGATCGCTTCGAGGATCGTCGCGGCGACGAGCTCCGGCTGCGCCCCGACGCGGAAGCCCGCCGCGAACACCTTGCCGTTCCGCCGCATGATCGACTGGTAGGGCGACGTCTTGTCGTAGCGCGTCGCCTCGGAGGAGTTCTCGAAGATCTTGGTCATGATGACGCCGGGCTCGATGTTGACCACCCGGACGCCGAAGCGGCGCACCTCGTGTGCGAGCGCCTCGCCGAGACACTCGAGCGCCCACTTGGAGGCGGAGTAGGGGATCTGGTTCGGGGTCGCCCAGCGGCCGGCCATCGACGTGACGTTCACGATCGCGCCGCGCCGGCGCTCGCGCATCGACGGCAGCACGGCCTGGATGCAGCGGACGGCGCCGAAATAGTTCGTCTCGAACATGCGGCGGTGCTCGTCCTCGGGGGTGAGCTCGAGCGGGCTCGCGCCGCCGATGCCGGCGTTGTTCACGAGCACGTCGACCGAACCGGCGGCGGCGACGGTCGCGAAGGCGGCGGCCGTCGAGGCGGCGTCGGTGACGTCGAGCGGGACGATCTCGACCGGCAGCTTCTCCGCCGCCGCGGCGTCCCGGAGCTCGGCGCCCTTCCGGACGTCGCGCATCCCCGCGAACACGCGGTAGCCGTTGCGTGCCAGGTGCAGCGCGGTCGTGAGGCCGATGCCGGTGCTGGTGCCGGTGACGACGGCGATCTCCATGGGTCGTTCCTCTCTCTCGCTCAGCGGGGGATGGCCGGCACGATGTTCGCGGTTTCGGATTCGGGGTCGTAGACGATCTTCGCTTCGCCGCGCGCGAGCTGGCGCCGCACGTCGGCGATCTTGTCGGCGAGCGAGCGTTCGACGTCGCCGTAGTCGGTGCCGTCGCGGGTCACGAACTCGGTGATCAGGCCCTCGAGGGTTGCGTCCGAAAGATCGGCATATGGCACGTCGATACCCGTCGGCTCGCTCACATGACGGGCTCTAGTCAGCCGCGGCGCCGTCGACAAGCTCGGCACGGATTGCGCGCCGCGCGCCGTGCGCGTTAGACCCGGGGCATGCAAGTGAAGGTCGAGACGATCGACGTCCCTGTGCCCGACGGGCATCGCGTCCGCTGCGCCGTGATGACGCCGGTCGCACCCGCGAACGGCACCCGCCGCCCCGCGGTCCTCGCCTATTCCGACATCTTCCAGCTGACGCCCCCGCATCTCCGCATCTGCCGCCGGCTCGCGAGCCATGGCTACGTGGTCGTCGCCCCCGAGATCTTCGGCCGTGTCCTGCCACCCGGCCGCGCGCTCGACTTCGAAGCCGACCGGAAGCTCGCCGAGGAGAGCACCGACGTGATGACGCTCGAGTGGTTCGACGCCGACCGCCGCGCGGTCCTCGCGTGGATGCCGACACATCCCGCGATCGACCCGGAGCACATGTTCGCCTGCGGCTGGTGCATCGGCGGCCACCTCGCATTCCGCGCCGCAACCGAGCCCGAGATCAAAGCGACGACCTGTTTCTACCCAACGGGCCTCCACACCAACTCGATCGGCGGCGCCAAGGGCACGGCGATGACGCTCGCCGACGCGGACAAGATCAAGAACCCACTGCTGATCGTGTGGGGCACGCGAGACAAGCACATCCCGAACGACGGCCGCATGACGGTGCACCGTGCGCTGGAAGAAGCGGGCGTCGACTTCCACGTTCGGGTCTACGACGCCGAGCACACCTTCATGCGCGACGAAGGCGCCCGCTCGGATCCCCAAGCGACCGACCGAGCGTTCCGCGAGATGCTCGACCTGTTCGGAGACGTGCGCTCCCAGGACTGATCGCTTTCAGAACGAAATGGAGCGGCGCCGGAGGGCGCGTCGGGGGCGCGCCCCTACGGTCGCGGGGTCGCTGGTCCCCAGCCCGTAGAGCCCGTCGGTGCTTCTCCGTCTTGCGTAATACGGGAGCTGACCGCTCCCCGGAGCGACCCCCGACGCGCCCGCCGGCGCCGATCATCACACGTTGGATCGCTCGCGTGCGTGTCGCTTGCTTCCTATGGGTTGGCTTCGGGGGCGCTCGCGACCAGGTCGAGGCCGCGTGTCTCGGGGAGCCACGCTAGTACCGCCGCCGCGGCGACGGGGCCGGCGAGGGCGACGATCGCGAGCGCGGTGTCGATGCCGCCCGTTGCGCGCGCGAGCGCGCCGGCGAGGGCGAGGCCGGTGACGCCGCCGAGCGCACCGGCCGCGATCAGCCATCCCGCCGCGGCTCCGCGGAAGCTCGTGGGAAACAGCTCGGCGGCCCAGGCGCGGATGACGGTCATCTTGCCGCCCTGGAAGAAGACCATGGCGGCGAAGCCGGGCCAGAGGGCGAGCTCGCCGCCGAGGAAGAAGAGGAGCTCGGCGAGCGTGAGGCCGACGAGGAACAACGCGCCGATCGGACGGCGGCCGTGGCGGTCGGCGAGGATGCCGCCGAGCGCGGCGCCGGGGAGGCCGACGGCGCCGGCGCCGATGTAGAGCGCGCTGGCCGCGCCCGCGCTCCAGCCGTGCACCGAGATCGGCACGTACGTGGCGAACGCGAACGCGGCGACATCGTAGCTCATCGCGAGCGCCACCACGACGAGCGCCGCGAGCACGCGGCCGCGATACGCTGGCGGCGGCAGTCGAACGGCCGGTCCGCTCCACGCGAGCCAGTGGCGGCTCTCGGGTACCTGCCGTCGAAGCAGCGGGGCGAGGAGGAGCGGCACGAGGCTCACGAGGCAGAGGCCGCGCCAGCCACCGGGTACCCAGGCGATCGCCGCGAGCAACAGTCCCGCGGAGCCCGCGCCGAGCGCGTTCGCCGTGCCCAGAAGACCCTGACCGGCGGCGCGGCTCGTGGGCCTGGTCTCCTCCGCCGCGAGCACGGCGGCCGTGAAGAGCGCGCCTTCCTGGAAGACACGCGCCGCGAGCTGCCATGCGACCAGTGTCGCGACCGACGTCGCCGTGGCGGTCGCGGCGCCGAACACGGCATACAGGAGGATGCTCACCAAGAGGAGGCGGCGGCGCCCGATGCGATCCGCGACGGGGCCGAGGACGAGCACGCCGAGCGACCCGGCGGCGATCGCGGCGAGCGCCCACGACAGCGCATCCGATGGAGCCTCGAGATCGGTGCCGATGAACGGGAGTGCTACCGCGACGAGATTCCGCCCGTACCCCTCGAAGAAGATCGCGAGCCCGAGGAACCCGAGCAACCGTCGGTCGGCGGCGTCCACGCTTCGTCGAGCTAGCGACCCGCCCGCGCCGTCGCAACGCGCCGAGTAGCGGGTCGGCGCCGCAGTGTATACGAGCGCCGGGATGCCGGACGTCGAGATGCTGCCGACCCTGCCGACGCTGCTCGTCGCGGTCGTGATCGCGCTCGCCGGCTTCGCGCTCGCCGTGGCCTGGCTCCGACGGGCCGCGAGCGGCCCCGAGCTCGCTCGCGTGCCGCTCGCGGCGGAGCACGAGCTGCGGATCGACGCAGCGGGACCCGTCGTGCTGCACGGGGAGGGCCCGCGCTTCACGCGGCGTCTCGGAGGCCTCCAGTTTCGGCTCCTCGATCGCATGGGCGGCACGCGGGTCGCCGAGCGCCGGCCGTGGCTTCGCACGAGGGTCGCGGGCGGTTCGCGCGTGCGACTCGCGCTCGTCCGCTTCGACGTCCCGAAGCCCGGGGTCTACGTGCTCGAGGTCGGTGGTTTCACGCCGGGGCCGGATGCCGAGGCGTGCGCGCTCGTTCTCATGCCCGCGCGCGGCGTTGCCCTGCCGATGGCGATCGGCGCGACCGTCGCGGCCGGAGCGGCGATCGTGGCGACGCTCGTCGCCTTCACGTGGCGCGCCCACGTCTCGGGAACGGGCGCGCTCGACGATGGATGGCCGTTCGCGACCGAGGTTCCGACGGCATGGACGACCGACGCGCGGGTCGAGTCGACGACCGCGCCGGTCGAGTCGACGACCGCGCCGGTCGAATCCGCGCCCGCGGAGCAGGCCGCGGCCCTCGTCGCTCTCCCGAGCGCGGGCCGGCAGCTCCGCGCCGACCCGGACGTCGCCGCGGCCCTGGTGAAGGAGGCGCACTGGCGCGGCGGCGGCCTCACGCTCCGCGTGCCGAGCGAGCTCGAGGTACGCGAGCACGGCGAGGATCTCGACGTGCGTGATCCGGATCGCATGTCGACCTTTCTCGTCGGCCACTCCACGGTCTTTCCCGCGACGACGACGGGCCCCATGCTCGTCGTGGCGTCGATGACCAACGCGACGGAGCGGGTGCGGAGCGGGCTTCTCGACGGCTACGCGGTGGTCCGCTTCGGCGGTGTCGCCGGCGTGCTCACGATCGAGTCGCGCCGCGACGGCGCCAGCCGCCTCGCCATCTGGAGTGCCTATCGACCGACGAGGGATGGCACCCGGAACACCACCGTCATCTTCGGCGCGGAGTCGGCGGAGTTCGATCGCCTGGAAGCGACCGCGCGCGCGATCTTCGCGTCGGCGCGCTTCGATTGACACCGCGCCGGTGACCACCGACAAGGGCGCATGATGCTACGCTCGCTGTCGTTGCTGCTCGTGCTCCTCGTGCCCGTGTCCGCCCGCGCGGCCATCGTGAACGTCGAGGTCAAGTTCACCCCGTACGTCGGCGACCCCGCAAAGAACGACACCGTCGAGACCGTGCCCGGCGTCGCGGCGGTCTTCCTGAACGGCGTGCCGTACGCCGAGCAGCCCGTTCGCCGAGACACGGTGCCGGTGCAGTTCGACGACCGGGAGATCACGCCCGCCGTCTGGCTGCCGGTCGAATCGCTCGGCCCCGCCGTTCGGAAGGGCAAGAATACGATTCGGATCGAGTTCACGCCGGCCGACCCGAAGACGCCGTACCGCGCGCGCCTCGCATGGGTGAGCGTGAGCGACGAGGAAGCGACCGGCGGCGCGAACGGCAAGCGGACGGCCACGAATCTTGCGGCGCCCGGCAAGGAAGAGAAGTCCGGCACGGGAAAGATCGTGCTCGAGCACACGGTGGACGCCTCGTTCGCGGCTGACGTCGCCTGGCACCACTATCCACCGATCACGACGCTCACCGCCGACGACAAACAGAAGCTCGCCGCCATGGTGATGGCGCGTACCGGCGTGTTTCAGCCGGATTTCGCGGGGGTGTATCGCATCCTCGAAGGCGATCGCCGGCTCGACGTCGCGAGGATCAAAGAAGCCAAGTGCGTCGAGGCGGCGTACGCGGCCGGGGTGCGGCTCGATGCGCCGGAGGCCGACGAGCTCGAGTACGTGACGAGCAACCAGCCGGAGGTCGTCGTGCGGCGGAAGGGACGCCACCTCTTCGCGCCTTCCGACGGGAGCGCGTTCGCCAAGATCGAGGGCGAGGAGCGGCAAATGTGCGCGGGCATCGCGCTCTCGCTCGCGTTTCCTCCGAAGCTCGTCGCGGTGCGCGGGCCCGACGGGGCGTGGAACGTCGTCTACTGACGGCGTCGACTTCGGCGTGCGCGCGCGACGTCGGAACCGATCGTCGCCCGCATGACGCTGGCCTTCGCGCTCTGGGGGCGCGTGAACAGCTCGTCGGCCGGTTGGTCGACGCCGACCTGGCGGAGGGCGCGGGCGAACGGGATGTCGATCAGGCGATAGAACTGCACCGTCTCGGGTTGGTAGTCGGCTTCGCGGAGCCACACGCGCCGGTAGCCGCGGCCTTCCTTGGCCGTGCGCTCGACGAAGCGGGCATCATGGATGTCGGTGAAGTAGCCGCGCTCACCTTCGAAGTGCAGGTCGCCGCCGTAGAGCCAGTCGTAGAACGCGCGGCGCTCGTTCTTCACGCGCAGGCGGTCGGGCTTCCCGTTGATCAGCGAGTACGCGATGAAGTACTTCACGCCGATCACCTCGGGCGTCAGGTCGCCGTCGATGTCGAAGACGTCGTAGTGCTCGGAGCGCGAGAGGAAGACGTCGACCTCGTAGAGGCGGTCGCTCTCGGCCGGGAGCATCTGGCGGAGCTCGGCGATGTGGCCGGTGTTGAGGTGGGTGCAGCCGTGCGACATCGGGCCGCGTGACAGCAGCCAGAGCCGCTCGAACGGCGTGCCGTCGCGGCTGCCGCGATTCACGTTGCGCCAGGCGGCCGGCAGGAACTTCGCATCGTCGGCGCGCATCCACCACCACGGCGTGTGGATGGAATTGTGCATGGTCGGGGTGACGTGCATGTACGGCAGCCACGGGGAGTAGCTGTACGACGCGTCGATGGGGATGTGGTCGGCGGTGAGGCTCCGCTGGTGGTTCGTGATCGCGCGCCGTCCGGGCGTCGGGTAGAGCGGGATCTGCCGGCCGCGCCACGTCGTGTACTGCGCGACGGTGCCGACGGGATAGATCGCGGTGAGCTCGGCGAACGCGACGACGCCGTCGCGCACCGGGTAGCGGCCGTCGGTGACGCGCGTCAGCAGCGCCGCGTAGGCCGGCGTGAACGCGTCGAGCGCCGCCGTGTCGGCGGCGTCGCGCGGGGCGCGGCGCACGAGATCGTCGAGCGCGGACGTCGTGCCGTCCGGCATTTCGGCGAGCCAGAGGCGCGTCGGGAGGAGCGCGTTCAGCAGCGCCAGCCGCCGGGCGGCGTCCATGCGCGTCCGATCGGCCTCGGTGAGCTCGCGCACCCACTGCGCGGCGAGCGCGCGGAGCGGCATCGCGATGCGGAAGACGCGGCCCGGGTTCAGTCGCTCGAGAAGGGCCAGGTTGCGCTCGCGAACGACCGCCGGCGCAAGGGTCGCCTCCTCATTCACCAGCGTCTCGACGCCCACTTCGTCGAGGCGATGCTCGAAGTCCTCGAAGCTCCGGTTCTGGCTGAGCACGATACGCCCGTCGGCGACGAGCTTGCGATAGACGCGGCGCCGCTCGGCGAGGTCGCGCGCGTACTCACCCAGCGTCTCGTCGGAGAGCACCGCGGTCACGCGCAGCTGGTTGCCGCGCCCCAGATGGATGTGGAGCCGCGTCGGATCGTCGGTACGGGGCGCGAAGCCGGTATAGAAGGTCGGCTCGCGCTCGTCGTAGAAGACGCCGTAACGCGGCGGCTCCTCGACCATCAGTCCCTTTTCCGCGCGGTCGCCCGACAAGGCGGGGGCGGCAAAGTCCTTGGCCGCGATGACGGCCGGTGCGCAGAGCAGCGCGGTCAGGGCGACGACGAGCGTCCGGATCGTGGAGTTGGGCATCGGTCCTCCTTCGAGGGGGCGAACGAGCTACGGAAGCTGTAGGGCCTTACGATCGAGCGCATGGCCGGCGCCGATCTTCCGGATCTCGCGATTCAACTCGAATCCCGGGGCTGAGTCGAACGCGGCTTTGCTGCGGAAGAACTGGATCGGTTCGGGCGCGAACGCCGCCTCGTAGAGCGGCAGATCGCGGAGCGTCGTGATCTCGGTCGCGCGCTTGCCGACGAAGCGGCAGACGGGGACCGACTTGATGCGCGTCGACCCGACCGCGCCGAGGTCGACGTTGTCGCCGTAGAGCCAACGGTAGTAGGGCTCGCGACGGTTCGTCACGTAGGCCTTGATCGGCGTGTGCTCGCTGCTGCGGTAGGCGAGGTAGTACTGCACGCCCATCACTTCGTCGTTGCCGTCGCCGTCGATGTCGAAGACGTCGTAGCACCCCGGATGGTTGCGGTACGTCTGCACCTCGGTCAGCACCGGCGACTCCGACGGCACCATCTGGCGGAGCTCGCTCATGTGTCCCGACGCGAGCCGCGTGCAGCCGTGCGAGGTCGGCCCGCGGCTGATGATCCAGAGGTTCTCGTACGGCTTCCCGCTGCGCTCGCCGGCGACCTTGCGCCAGGCCGCCGGCAGGAAAGGCGTGCTGTTGAGCTGACAGCGGACGCCGGCGTTGTGGAACGCGTTGTACGTGATCCCGCCGGCGTGCTGGTAGGGCAGCATCGAGATGAAGCCGTAGCCGGGGTTCGGCGAGAGATAGTCGACCATGCCGAGCACGCCGCGCCCCTGCGTCCGGCGAATGAGCGGCCACACGCCGGTGACGCCGAATTCGGGGAGCTTCTCGCCGCGGTAGGTCGTCGTCGCCTCGGCCGTGCCGGCCGGGTAGATCGTCGTGAGCTCCGTCGCGACGATCGTGCCGTCGACGACGCGGTAGTGGCCGCCGGTCGCCTGCTCGATGAAGGCCTGCGTCGCGGCCTTCATCGCGGCGCCGTCGGCGGGGCCGCTGCGGGCGGCGTCGATCGCGCGCGTCAGCGCACCGTCCAGCGCCGGGGTCATCGCCGCGAGCTCGACGCGGCCGGGGAGGGCGGCGTTCGCCCAGTCGAGCCGCAGGAGCGCGTCGCCGGCGTCGCCGCTCGCGAGGACCGCGTGCCAGCGCGCCGCGACGTCGGCGAGCGGACGGCGGATCTCGAAGACGCGCCCGGGGTTCAACGCCTTCAGCGTCGCGAGTGCCTTGGCGCGATACGCATCCGCGCCGCCGCTCGCGCGCCCCGCGACCGCGGCGGCAACGCCGGCCTCGTCGAGCCGCTGGGTGAAACGCTCCCACTCGCGGTTCGTGCTGAGGGTGATCGCCTTCGCGTCGATCATCTGCTGCACGATCGCGCGGCGCTCCTGGAGATCGCCGAGGTAGGCGTCGAGCTCGGCGTCGCCGAGCACCATCGTGACGCGCACCTGATTGCCGCGGGAGAGCTCGATGTGGAGGCGCGTCGGGTCCTGCGTGCGCGGCGCGAAACCGGCGTAGAAGGACGGCTCGTACCAGTGGAAATAGACGCCCTGCGGCGGCTCGGAGCCGTCCCACGTCGTGTCGCTCGCCTCGAGCGCGGCCGGCGCCGGCCCGGCCGCGAGCAGGCAAAACGCGGCCGCCGCGGCGCACGCCGCGCGCGTCACGCTGGATCTCACCGGAGCGCCGCCGCGAGGTCGAGGGTCGCGCTCCGGTTGCCGGGCGTGCCGTCGAGCGCCGCGAGCGCGGGGATGTTCTTGAGGTCGTCGTTCCCGAGGAAGGGCCGGCACTGGAAGAGCCAGAGCTTCCCGTTCGTGAACCCG
>DAIQBH010000162.1:0-13991 GCA_036781285.1 Thermodesulfobacteriota bacterium
CAAGCGCTGGCAGTTCCGGAGGTGCACTCCGTCAGCCCCGTCTATCTCGCGCCGGTGTCGTGGAAGAATCCCGAGACGCTCGCGTACCGCAGCATCTTCACCGTCGGCATCGATCCCGACGACGACCCGCTGCACGCGCCCGGCGTCTCGGAGCAGCTCGGCGCGATCCGTCTCCAGGACGTCGTGCTGTACGACGCGGGGTCGCGCCCGGAGCACGGTCCGATCGCCGCCCGCGTTCGAAACGGCGAGACGGTCACCACGGAAGCGAACGCCCGCACGATCCGCGTCGGCGGCCTCTTCACTCTCGGCACCTCGTTCGGCATCGACGCGAGCATGGTGACGAGCGAGGACAATTTTCTCCGCCTCTTCCCGACGCGCGCGCGCACCCAGATCAACCTCGGATTGATCCGCGTCGAGGACGGCGTCGACCCGGCGCAGGTACGCGACGAGCTCCGTGCGCTCCTGCCGCAGGACGTGCTGGTGATGACGAAAGCCGACTTCGTCGCGCGTGAGATCGCCTACTGGAGCTCGGCGCAGCCGATCGGCTTCGTGTTCGCGTTCGGCTCGATCATCGGCTTCATCGTCGGGACGGTCATCGTCTACCAGATCCTCTTCTCGGACGTCTCCGACCACCTCGCGGAGTACGCCACGCTGCGCGCGATCGGCTACTCGAACGGCTTCATCTCGCGCGTCGTGGTCCAGCAAGCGCTCATCCTCGCGGTGCTCGGCTACGCCCTCGGCGCCCTCGCGACGGTCCAACTGTACGCGGTCACCGCGAAGGCGACGCGACTGCCGATCGAGCTCACGCAAGAACGCGCGCTCGGCGTGCTCGCCGCGACGATCCTGATGTGCGCCTTCTCCGGGCTGCTCGCGCTCCGCAAGGTGCGGAAGCTCGACCCCGCCGAGGTGTTCTGATGACGCGCACGGCGGCGACGCGTCCCATGGAGGCCGGCGCGCCGATCGCGATCCGCGGGCTGAACCACGCGTACGGGTCGGGCGAGCTCCGGAAGCAGATCCTCTTCGACGTCACGACCGAGATCGCGAGCGGCGAGATCGTGATCGTCACGGGACCGTCGGGCGGCGGCAAGACGACGCTGCTGACACTCGTGGGTGCGCTCCGCACCGCGCAGGACGGCTCGCTCCGCGTGCTCGGCGAGGAGCTCCGCGGGGCCCGGCGGCGCGTGCTCGAGAGCGTGCGGCGGAAGATCGGGTTCATCTTCCAGTCGCACAACCTCATCGAGGCGCTGACCTCGCTCCAGAACGTCGAGATGGCGCTCCTGATGGACCGCAGTCTCGGCCGGCGCGAGGCGCGCCGGCGCGCCACCGCGATGCTGGAATCCGTCGGGCTCGCGCACCGCATGCACGAGCACCCGAGCCGCCTTTCCGGCGGCCAGCGCCAGCGCGTCGCGATCGCGCGCGCGCTCGTGACCGAGCCGCAGATCGTGCTCGCCGACGAGCCGACCGCGTCGCTCGACAAGCAGTCCGGGCGCGAGGTCATCGAGATCATGCAGCACCTCGCCCGCGCCCGCGACGCGACGATCATGCTGGTCACGCACGACAGCCGCATCCTCGACGTCGCGGACCGGATCGTGCACCTCGAGGACGGCCGGCTTTCGACGTTCACCGACGCCGTCATCGCCAACAACCAGCGCATGATGCACCTGTTGGCGGCGGATCGGCAGAAGTCGGTGGTGTCGTTCGTCGAGGACATGACGCCCGCGGAGTTCAACGCGCTCCTGCAAGAGGTGACCAACGAGTCGCGGCGCTTCCTCGACTCGACCGCGCTCGCGACCGACGAAGCGTTTCGCAGCATGCTCGACCGCGCGCTCCGCGCGTTCACGCGGAAGCTCGGACAAATGCTGGACGCCGAGCGCGCCAGCCTCTTCCTGGTCGATCCCGAGCGCGAGGAGCTCTGGCTCACCATCGCGCAGGAGACCGAGGAGGGGCTGGCCGAGCTCCGGATCCCGATGGCGTCGGGCGTCGCCGGCTGGGTCGCACGCACGGGGGAAACCGTCCGCGTCGACGACGCCTACGCCGACCCGCGCTTCGACCAGAAGATGGACCGCGAGACCGGCTTCCGCACCCGCTCCATCCTGAGCGTGCCGCTGAAGAGCACGCGCGGCGAGGTCTTCGCGGTTTCCCAGCTCCTGAACCGCCGCGACGGCAAGCCGTTCGACGCCGCCGACGAGCGCCGGTTCACGGAGTTCCTCCAGCCGATCGCGGTGATGCTGGAGACGTGGTGGCGGATGACCCGGCTGCGGCGCTGAGCGGCGTGCGCGTCCCGTCCACCGCGAGCATGCCGAACCCGGCCGCCGAGCGCTGGCACGTGCATCCGTACGCGGTCGCCGCGGGTCAGGTTGCGGGGGGCGTAGTGCTGGTAGCCGCCTTGATCGTCGCGCTCGCGATCCGGTGGCGCGCGCGCCGCGCGGAGCGCGACGTGCTCCGAAGGAGGTGTGCCTTGCCCTGGAAGGAGACGTCGCCCGCCCCTCGTAGAGCGGACCGACGCGCTTCCACGCGACCGCCGTGGAGCGCCGCCGGCCGCTGATGCCGGTGCGCCCGGTCAGCCTGCTTCCGATCTCCTCTTCCAAAAGAAGAAGACGTCGCTCGAGCCGCTGACCGGGCGCGCCGACTCCGGCGGCTCCTCACTGCTCGGGACGTGCGGCCGGGGCTGCGGGCGGTCGCCCACCCACGCCCCTCACCCCTCCAGCGCCGTCACCTCGCGGCTCAGGCGGTACACCGTGCGGTGCACGTTGCAGAGGAGGTTCTTCATGATCGTCATCGCGACCTTCGGATGGGTTTCGCCGAGGCCTTCGAGGGCGGTCGCGGGGAGCGCGAGGCATTCGACGGCGGTGTCGGCGCGGACGTCGGCGGTGCGCGGGGCGTGATCGATGATGGTGAGCTCGCCGAAGACCATGCCGGGCGAGATCGTCGAGAGCCGCCGCCGGGTCCCGCCGGGGGCGTCGAGCGTGACGCTGACGCGGCCGCGCATGAGCAGGAAGAGCTCCTCGGCGCGGTCGCCTTCGCGGACGATCATGGCGCCGGGCTCGAAGCGCGCGGGCGTGAGCACGGCGGCGAGCGCGCGCAGGCCGTCGAGGTCGAGCCCGGTCGCGAGCATGTGATCGCCGAGGGCGACGGCCTCGTCGTTCCGCTCGTGCCGGGAGAGCAAGCGCTCCTCGCACCATTCGAGGGCGGAATCGAGGTCGGGGAACGACTGCATGCCAGCCCCGTGGATGGCGGTGACGCGCTCGTCGAGCTGGCGCACGAAGCGTCCGTGCGCCTCGGCCCCGACGAGGACGAGCGGGCATTCGTCGCGCAGGAGCTCGCCGACGAGATCGGCGAGCATCGTCGCCGCGCCGCTGTCGGTTCGCGCCACCCGCCGGAGGTCGAGCACCACTGCGTCGAGCGCCTCGGTCGCGTCGACGATGCGGCGCACGACGATCTCGACGGCCGCGAACGACAGGTCGCCCTGGAGCGCGTAGATGCGCGCCCGATGGCCGTGGGCGTCGAGGATGGCGCGCTCGGAGTCTGGCCGGTGACGCCGCGAGCGCCGCGACACGACGTCCCACTCGGCACGAATCACCGCGCGCGACACGCGCGGCACCCGCAGGCAATGGAGATTGAAGTCGCGCGACACGTCCGTGCAGACCGCGACGCCGCGGACGCTGTTGCCGCGCGCGTCGAGGCGCGGCGAGAAGACGCCGATCCCGAGCTGGCCGGGCAGCACCGCGAGCACGCCTCCCGCGACACCGCTCTTGGCCGGGAGCCCGACGGCGTACATCCACTCGCCGGCGAAGTCGTACATGCCGCACGTCGCCATCACACTGAGGATGCTCTCGACGAGCTCGGCGCGCACCGCGCGCTCGCCGGTCACCGGGTTCACCCCGCCATTGGCGAGCGTCGCGGCGATCATCGCGAGGTCGCGGCAGTCGACGAGGATCGAGCATTGCCGGAAGTAGAGGTCGAGCGCCGGATCGGGATGCTCCGTGAGCACGTCGAAGTTGCGCAGCATGTGGCCGATGGCGCGATTGCGGTGTCCGGTTTCCTTCTCGGAACGGTAGACGGACTCGTCGATCGCGAGCTCGCGCCCCGCGTAGAGGCTGAACACGCCGAGGAGGCGCGCCAGACGGTCCTCCTCCGACGTCCCCGCGACAAGCGACGTCGTCGTGATCGCGCCGGCGTTGATCATCGGATTCAGAGGACAGCCGGTCTCGGGATGGAGGCTGATCGAGTTGAACGCGTCGCCCGTCGGCTCGACGCCAACCTTCGCGAGTACGGCCTCGTGGCCGTGGTCCTCCAGCGCGATGCCGTAGGTGATCGGCTTCGAGATCGACTGGATCGTGAACGTCTGCCGCGAGTCGCCGACCTCGTAGATCCGCCCGTCGGTCGTCGCGAGGCTCACGCCGAACCATTCCGGATCGGCCTTGCCGAGCTCCGGGATGTAGGTCGCCACCTCGCCGCCGCGGAGCTCGCGGTGCCGGGCGTACACGCGTTCGAGGTAGGCCTGGATGGGGGAACCGATGGCCACGATCGGCGTTAGCAGCGCATGTGCCAAGCACGGCGCCGGAATTTCCCCGCGTCTCCCGCCGACGGCGCGCTGGCGCATCTCATTCGGCGGGCAGCGAGTGCCTATAAGTCGGGCAGGGGATTTGGCGTCAGGCGGGGTCGCGGCGCTTCAGGCGATCGGTCAGCACCCGCATGACCTCGAGCGCGAAGTTCGGCGTCTGCTGCACGAGACGGATGAAACGCGCCTCCGGTATCTCGACGACCTGGCAGGCCGTCCGGGCCCGCGCGGTGGCGCTCCGCGGCTCCCGCGTGATGAGCGCCATCTCGCCGAAGATGCCCGACGCGCCGATGGTCTCGAGCGCGTGCGCGCCGATCGCAACGTCGACCTCGCCCTCGACGACGACGTACATGCAGGCGGCGGGCTCGCCACGCTCGAAGATCGTCTCGCCCGCCGCGAACGCACGCGCTTCCTGGCGCGCGAAGATCTGGAACCACGACATCGCTCTCTCCCTCGGGCGACGTTCCCCTCGGGGACTGCCCACCGGGCACCATGAAATCGCTTCGTGACGGGAACGCGACGGCAGCGTGTTTCCACCGTGACGCGGGGCCCGGAGGCAAGATGGCGGATCGGACGGAGCCGTCCCCTGCGCGCACACGCCAAACGAAGCTCCTCCGGTGATCAGCCGGCCCGGCCCGGACACTGCGCGCGGGCCTCGTCGACGACGGCGCGCGCACTCCGATAGAGATAGCCGGCGGCGCGGGCGCCGTTGGCGGCGGCACAAGCCCGCTCGCGGTCGCCGGCCGCCTGCGCCGCGCGCAGGACCAGCTCCCACGCCCGCACCGTCGGACGGAGCGCGAGGTTCCGCTCCGCGTAGACGAGCGCGCGCTTCGGATCGGCGCCCGCCGCGAGCCAGAGCTCCGCGGCATGATCGGCAAACGCTTCGGGATGCGTCGCCATGAGCGCGTCGTAGCGGGCGATCGCCCGCTCCCGCCACGGCTTCGCTTCGTCCGCGCGCCCGGCCTCGCCGAGAATGCGGGCGAGCTGCGCGGCGTAGTCCGGGTCCTCGGCCGTCTCCGCGAGCGGCCGCAGCAGCTCGACGGCGCGCGGCACGTTCTCGAGCGCCGCCTCGACCTCCGCGAGATGGCCGCGCGCCTGCCCGTGCTGGGGCAGACGCGCGTGGGCAGCGGCCAGGAACCCACGGGCGCGCGGCAAGTCGTCCTCGCGCATCCACACGAGCCCACGCTGGAACTCGATCCACGCGACCGGAAACGGCGAGACGTCACGGTAGCTCGCGAGCGCGGCGGCGAAGAGACGCTCGGCCTCGTCGAGCTCGCCGCGCGCGGCGCGGACGATCGCCTCGCCCCCGAGGGTGACGATGTCGGGGCGGACCGCCGCGAGTCGCCGCCGGATCGCGAGCGCGTCGTCGATCCGGCCGAGCGCGACGTAGATGCCGGCCCGCACGCCGTCGACCTCGGCGGGATCCGCGCCGCGGCGTGCCGCCTCGTCCAGGTCCGCGAGTACGGCTTCGAAACGGTGGAAGCTCGCCGCCGCCCGCGCCCGTACGGGCCAGGCAGGCGGGTCCGCGGGCGCCGTCCGAACGAGTCGCTCACCGATCGCGGCCGCCGCCTCGTAGTCGGTCACCCGGCCGAGCACCTGCCCGCGCTGAAGCCGCAGCCCCGAGAGCATCGCCTGCTCACCCACCGGGAGCTCGCGTCCGCGGGCAGCGCGCTCGATCGCGTCGATCTGCGACTCCAAGTTCGCGAACGCGATCTCCGGGTGCGTGGTGCGCCGTAATGGCGCATGTGCGACCGCGGCTGTCGGTCGTACATCCGCTGACCGAGTGGGCATCGCGTCGGCGCCGAATACCGCGGCCGCCGTGAGCGCAACGGCGGCCGAGGACCCGAGAAGGGTCCACCCGTTCCGGAATCCGAGGCGGCTCGTGCGACGTACGACGTTCACTGCGGCGACTCCACGACGCGACCCGCGGCTACCATGGCTGGTCCGACGGCGTCGAGCCTTGACTGTCGAAAGCGCGCGCCGCTAGTGAGGCCCAGGATCGGGTCCGCGCAACACCAAAAGGGGGAACTGCGATGCGTGCTGCACGTTGGCTGATGGTATGTCTGGCCTCCACCGCTTTCATCGTGGCGTCCCTCGCGACGCCGACCGGCGCCGCCGACCACGAGGATTCACCGAGCGTCCGCAACGATCCCAGCACCGACTTCGGTGACGTGATCGCCTGGATGTCGTCGGATGCGCAACGCGTGAACCTGATCGCGACCGTCGTGCGGCGCGCGACGGCCGAGAGCCGTTTCTCCGATGCGGCCGTGTACGTGTTCCACACGCAGAGCCAGCCGGCGTTCGGGCAGCCGGCCGCCGCGCCCGTCGACGTCGCGTGCACGTTCGAGGGCACGACGACGCAGACCGTGACGTGCTCCGGCGGCGGGAGCACCGTGAGCGGCGACGCGACCGACCCCGCCGGCATCACGAGCGGCGACGGCCGCCTGCGGGTCTTTGCGGGGCTCCGGAACGACGCCTTCTTCTTCAATTCGGGCGGGTTCAACGCGACGCGGGGCGCGGTCATCAACGCCGCGTCGGGGCTCACCTTCGACGCCGCCGGTTGTCCCGCGCTCGACGAAGCGACCGCGAACGCGCTCGTGACTACGCTCCAGACCACCGAAGGCGGGCCCGCCGTCGACGCGTTCGGAAACGCCAACATCCTGGTGCTGGCGGTCAGCGTCGACAAGACGCTCCTCACCGGCGGCGGCCCGATCGTGAGCGTCTGGGGCAGCACCAACATCCCGAGCAGCGGTTGCGGCGACGCCGACGCGAACGGCAGCATCGGCGTGACCGACGGCGTCCACGCCTTGCGCGGCGCCGCGCGGCTTCAGAACAACTGCACGCTTCAGACGTGCGACGCCGACGGCAACGGCGCAGTGTCGGTCACGGACGGCGTCAACGTGTTGCGCGCCGCCGCCGGGCTCCAGACCAACTTGGCCTGCGCCGCGCCGCCGAGCGGCCAGCCCGCGGCCGGACCGCAGATCGATCGCATGGGCCGGGCGGCGATCAACACCGCGCTGATCGGCCCCTTCCGTGATCCCGGCACGGGCGGCGCGCGCGGCGCGCTCCAGGACGTCTACAACGGCGCGGCGCTCCCGGCGATCTGGAGCGATCAGTTCGCGGCCGAGATGGCGTCGAATCTCGCGATCTACGACGGGCTCGATCGCGTGTGCGGCAACCAGCTCCTCGCCGGCGACACCGCGGCCGCGGGCCGGTACGCCGCGCTCGCGGGCGTGCTCGCGGACGACCGCCTCTACGTGAACACCGCGGCAGGAACCTGCCAGATCTACCTCGGCGTCGAGGGGAACGCGGTCGGCATCACCAACGACGACTGCGGGGGCCGGACGCCGCTCGAGGATACGATCGACGTGAGCTACTCGGTGCTCGCCGCCGGCGCACTCAGCGGCGTGACCGACGGCGTGCCGATCGACGCCGACGGGACGGCGTCGCTCGACGACTTCCCGTTCTACGCGCCGCCGCTCTGAAGCGGCGCCGCTCGCACGCCGCACCGAGAGCCGGCATGCCCGCGCGTGCCGGCTCTCGTCACGTCGCGAGCACGACTTCGAGGAGCGACGCCTCGCCCGGAACGCCGATGCGCAGCGGAAATCCGTAGAAGCCGGTGCCGCGGTGCACGTAGAGGCGGTTCGAGCCGTGGCCGAAGAGGCCGTGGTCGGGCCACGCCGTCCGTGACAGCACCGTCCAATCGAGCCCGAAGCTCACGAGGCCGAGCTGGCCGCCGTGCGTATGGCCCGAGAGCGTGAGGTCGACGTCGCCCGGCGGGATGTGGCGGAAGACGCTCGGGTCGTGCAGCAGGAGGAGCCGGACGTGCTCCGCGCGGCGCGGATGCGCGGCGAGCACGCCCTGAATGTGCTCGCGCCTGCCCTTGCCGACATAGTCGGCGCCGACGATCTGCACGGCGCCGGCCGGCGTCGTCACGACGGCCTCCTCGTCCATCAGGATGCGGACGCCGTTCGCGGTCAGCGCGGCGTCCACCTCGGCAGGCGCACCGCGGTCGTGATCGTGGTTGCCGAAGACCGCGAACGCGCGCCCGGGCATGCTACGCAGCGGGGTCAGCGCCTCGGCGAGCGCGCCGCGCGAGCCGCTGCCTTCCATCGTGAGGAAGTCGCCGGTCAGCAGCACGAGGTCGGGATCGTGGCGGAGGAGATCCGCAATCACGCGCCGGAGCTTCGCGACCGGCTGCCAGGGCCCGAGATGGGGGTCGGTGATCTGGACGATGCGGAGGGGGCGGCGTTCGAGCGCCGGCGGGACGCGGCGATCGGCTCGGCGCGCGCGCACGCGATAGCGCTCGACGGGAAGCCGGGTGACGGTTTCCGGACGCGCCGCGTGCGGTACGACGCGCACGATCTCCTGCGCGGGGCGGACCGACGTCGCGACCGACGCGACCGCGACCGCGAACGGCACGACGTCGAGCCACCGGAGCGCGGCCGTCGCGACATGGACGTCGAGCGCGTCGAGCACGAGGCGGAGCGGCACGAGTGCCAGCAGCCACACGCCCGCGAGCGCGCCCGCCGCGACGAAAACCATACCGGGGATGCTGGCCCCCCAGCGAAAGAGCGGCGGCCGCAAGCGCGCCGTCACGAGCGAGCCCAGATGCAGCGCCGCCGCGACGAGCCCCCAGAAAAACGCGGCGTCGAGCAGCGGCACGAGCCACGCCGGGCCGTAGGACAGGGCGAGCGCCAGGTAGCGCTCGTGCATCGCGACCGCGCCCGGGAGCGCGATCGCGAGGATCACGGCGGCGAAGATGCCGTACACGCGGCCGCGCGCCGCCCAGGCGTAGAGAGGAATCCCGAGCGCCGTTCCGACGACCAGCGCTCGGAACCAGAAGGTCACCGGTCGAGGAGCTCCACGCGCTCGGCCTTCTCGAAGGTCTTGCGCAGGCCGGCGTAATCGTCGGCCGTGAAGGGTTGGTACGCGGTCGAGCCGCGCGTCCGCCAGTAGATCGGCGCGTCAGCGAGGCGGCGCCGACAAAAATGAACCGACTTGAGATTTCGAACCAGGATCTTCGCGGTGCCCGTGTAGTCGAACTCGTCGACGATCCGGATGAAGTCCGGGAACCACTTGCGGTCCATGCTGCCACCGGACACCTGCTGCTCGCAGTAGTCGAAGAAGGCCTTGGGATCGAACTTCGCGCCGTCGCGGAGCTTGAGCGCGGCCATGACGAGCTCGTCGGAAACCGCGCACGGTACGCCGTACGCCGCCGCGAGCACCACGTCGGGGTGCTCCTGGAGGAGTCGCGCGACCTGGAGCGCCGAGAAGTTCTCGCCGTCCTTGCGGATCCAGTCGTCGGTACGACCGTCGAAGTAGAGGTAGCGCTTGCCGTCGCGCTCGAGCACGTGACCCAGATCGCCCGAATGGTAGACGCCGTCGCGGTACTTGCTGGTGTTGGCGTCGGGGTTGTCGAAGTAGCCCTGGAAGAGGCTCGTGTCGGCGGCGACGCGGCAGATCTCGCCGACCGCGTCGTGGTAGTTGAGGATCTTGCCGTCGGCGCCGAGCTCGGCGGGCGGACACTCGTCGCCCTTCTCGTTCAAGATCTTCACCGCGGGGTCGGTGATCTCGCCGACGCTGCCGCGCGGGTCGCCCTTGCGGCGGAACGTCGAGATCGCGGCCTCGGTCGAGCCGTAGAGCTCGAACATGTCCTCGAGCCCGAACCAGTCCATGAACTTGTCGATGTCGGGCGGTGCCGCGCCGTTGCCGACCGCATACTGGAAGCGGTTCTTCGGGTTATTGGTGACCTCGGCGCGGATCTTCGCGAGATCCCCGCCGTACTGCTTCTCGAGCGCGGAGAGCACGTAGTGCACGGGCTCACCGACGTAGTTCCAGTAGGTGACGCCGTACCGGAAGACGTCGGGCGTGAACTTGCTCGCGCTGAAACGCTCGTTGATGCCCATGGCGCCGCCGACCCAGAACGCCGGCATCATCCCGACGAAGATCGCGTTCGAGTGGAAGAGCGGCATGCACGCATACCCGACATCGTCCTGACCGAGCCCGAGATTGGTCGAGACGCCGAGACCGACGGCGCAGAGCTTCATGTGGTTGTTGTTGATGCCCTTGGGAAGGCCGGTCGTCCCCGACGTGTAGATGACCATGAGGTTGGTGGTCGGATCGATCTCGACCGCCGGCGGCTCGAGCGCGGTGCCGACGGGACCGACTTCCTTCTCCATCATCGCGAGCCAGTCGTTGCCGACCGGGAGGGCCGTCGGGTCCGCGGCATCGTTCGCGCGGAGGACGAGGATGTTCTCGGGCGGCACGGTCGTGAGGGACGCCCGGACCCGTTCGACCTCGGGCAGCAGGCGCTCGTCGACGATCAGGATGCGGGCACGCGACTGGTTCACGACCCCGGCGAGCGTCTCGCCGCGGAGCCCCGTGTTGATGCCGAAGAGGGTGTACCCGGCGTACGCGCATCCGAATAACAGCGACACGAGCTCGAAGTGGTTCTCGAGCAGCATCGCGACGTGGCCGGGCTTGTCGGCCCCGGTCGGCTCCAGGCGGCCGCGCAGGAAGTGCGCCGTGCGGAGCGCCTCGTCGCGGAGCTGCTTGTAGGTCCACGTGCGGTCGTCCTGCATCAGGAAGACCTTGGGACCGCACACCTCGTGCGCGGCGCGCGCCTCGAGTTGGGCGCCGAGCGTGAACGGCGCCATGAATTGAAGCGGTTCGGACACGGGACTACCTCCTTCGGATGGAAACGGGGATGGGCGGGGACTATAGCCCTACGTTCGATCGCTTGGCCACCCGAGCGCCGTCGAACTACCCCGAGCCGTCTCCAAGGAGCTCCGTCATGACCGAGCCGCTGCTGATCGTCGAGAAAGAGGACGGCATCGCGACGTTCACCCTGAACCGTCCGGACACCCTGAACGCCCTCTCCCGCGCGCTCCGGGCGGCGCTCGTGGCGGCCTTCGACGACCTCCGGAACGACCCGCAGATCGGGGTGGTGATCCTGACCGGGCGCGGCCGCGCGTTCTCGGCAGGCCTCGACCTGAAGGAGCTCGGCGACACCGGCTTCGGGGTGGGCGCGACCGAGGCGGCCGTCGCCGACGGCGACGTGATCCAGGCGATGGCCCGGTGCGCGCAACCGATCATCGGAGCGATCAACGGATTCGCGGTGACCGGTGGGTTCGAGATCGCCCTCGCCTGCGACCTGTTGATCTGCTCGAGCGCGGCGCGCTTCGCCGACACCCACGCGCGCGTCGGCGTCATGCCCGGCTGGGGGCTCAGCCAGAAGCTCAGCCGGACGATCGGCATCTATCGGGCAAAAGAGCTGTCGCTGACCGGCAACTATCTCTCCGCGGCGCAGTCTGCCGAATGGGGGCTCGTGAACCGGGTCGTCGCTCCCGAGGATCTCCTGCCGACGTGCCGGGCGCTCGCCCGCGACATGCTGTCGTGCGACCCGGTGCTCCTGCGGTCGTACAAGCGGGTGATCGACGAGGGCTACGCGCAGACGTTCACCGACGGCCTCCGTCTCGAAAACGACGCCTCGCGCGCGCACGCGCGGACGCTGACGGCGGAGTCGATCGCGACTCGGCGCGCCGGTGTGCAGGCCCGCGGCCGCGAGCAAAAGCAGTGATCGACCTCTACACCTGGACGACCCCGAACGCGCACAAGGTCTCCGTGATGCTCGAAGAGACCGCCCTTCCCTACACCGTGCACGCCGTCGACATCCCGCAGGGCGGCCACCAGGCGCCGGCGTTCCTCGCCATCAACCCGCACGGCAAGCTCCCCGCGATCGTCGATCGCGACGCGCCTGGAGGCGCACCGCTCGTCCTCGCCGAGTCGAGCGCGATCCTCGTCTACCTGGCGGAGAAATCGGGACGCCTGCTCGCGCCGACCGGCGCCGCGCGCGCGGCGGCGCTCCATTGGTTGATGTTCCAGACGAGCAACATCGGACCGACCTTCCACGACGCGTACTACTTCATGGCGCTCGCTCCCGAGCGCCTTCCGCCGGCGATCGACTACTTCAACGCCGAGATCGCACGCGTGATGGGCCTGCTCGACGCCGAGCTCGCGCGGCACGAGCACCTCGGCGGCGAGT
Organism: Thermodesulfobacteriota bacterium; assembly: GCA_036781285.1. Taxonomy (GTDB): domain Bacteria; phylum Desulfobacterota; class Binatia; order UTPRO1; family UTPRO1; genus UTPRO1. The sequence goes on from DAIQBH010000162.1 coordinate 12,609, forward strand.
ACTCGATCTCCGACGTTGCGACGTTCCCGTGGATCGCGACGGCGATGGCAGCTGGAGTCCACGCGCCCGCGAACGTGCGACGCTGGCACGATCGCATCGCGGCGCGTCCCGCGGTCGCGCGCGGCATGGCGGTCCCGGCGGTCTGACGCGCATGGGGCTCGGCGGGCGCGAGCGGAGAGGGGGAGCTGCTCGAGACTACGAATGCCCAAGGTACGCTTGCTTCACGGTCCGCGGGAGCCCTGAGGCGTGGGCGAGCGACGTCGCAACGGCTACGCGCAGCGATCGACGATCGACGCTCCGACCGACGCTCGGAGGTCTGAGAACTGGAGGGCGTGTGCTACACGCGGCCATGCGAAGGTTCGCATGGCGCGCGACGCGTGCCGGGCTCGTGCTCCTTCTCGTCGTCGCGGCGGCGTGCGGCGCCGTCCGCTCCGACGCGCCCCGCGCGGCGCTGCGGGTCGGGATCAGCGGCGACTACCCGCCCTTCGCGACGCGCGCGGCTGATGGTTCGTACGCCGGATTCGACGTCGAAGTCGCCCGCGCGTATGCGGCCGAGACCGGACGGCGCCTCGAGCTCGTGCCGTTTCGCTGGCCGGACCTCGCGGGCGCGATCACGGCCGGGACCTTCGACGTCGCCATGAGCGGCGTGACGGTGCGCGGCGACCGTCTGCTCGTCGGCCGGATGACGGCGGCGGTCGCGCGTGCCGACGCGGTTCTGCTCGTGCGGCGCGGCGAGCGGCCGCTCCGTGCCGTCGACCGCGGCCGGATCGCCGTGAATCGTGGCGGGCACCTGGAGCGAGTCGCCCGCGCGAAGCTGACCCACGCCCAGCTCGTCGTCGTCGACGACAACCGCAGTCTCCCGCGCCTGCTCGCGAGCCGAGAGGTCGACGCGGTCGTGACCGACACGCTCGAGGCCGCGACGTTCCCTGGCGACTTCGAGGTCGCGACGACGCTCGCGCGCGATCGGAAGGCCTACTGGACGGCGCCCGGACGCGGAGCGCTCGCCGACGATCTCGATGCGTGGCTGCTCGCGCGCGAACACGACGGCACCCTCGGCCGCCTGCGCGCCACGCACCTCGCCGGCGCGCGCGCGCCGGAGCTGCCGATCGAGATCGAACGGGTCGTCGACCTCGCCGCGCGCCGGCTCATGCTGATGCCGCAAGTCGCAGCGGCGAAGCGCGCCGCCGGTCTGCCGATCGTAGATGCCGCGCGTGAGGCGACGGTAGTCGCGAGCGCCGTCGCGCGCGCCCGCGACGCGGGGCTCGATCCCGGCGCGGCGGAGCGCCTCGCGCTGGCGCAGATCGGCGCCGCGCGTGCGGTGCAAGAGCAGGAGCGCGGCGCGGCCAACGCCGCAGCCCCGTCGCTCCCTGCCGTCCGGAGCGC
>DAIQBH010000163.1:0-13982 GCA_036781285.1 Thermodesulfobacteriota bacterium
AGGCGCGCCGTCACGAGGTGCCGCCGGGACTCACGGGGCTCGCGCAGGTGAACGACCGGAACGCGCTCTCGTGGGAGGAGAAGTTCGCGCTCGACGTCCGCTACGTCGACACGTGGAGTCTCGCGCTCGACCTCCGGATCCTCTGGCGGACGGTCGTGACGCTCGTGCGCGGCCGCGGCGTGAGCGCCGACGGCCACGTCACCATGCCGGAGTTCCTCGGCACGAAGTCGATGGGAGGCGTCCGCTAGTGCGGCGTCCGATCGCACTCGAGGATCGCGAGCTCGCCGGGCGCGAGCGCCACGCGGACGAACGTCCCGCCGCTTCGTCGCTTCGCGTGCCAGCCGGCGACGTGCTCGCGGCCGTCGGCGTCGTAACGGAACGCGCGGACCGCGCCGGCGCAGTCGCGCCAGCCGTGGACACCCACCTGGGTCGTCACGATGCGTTCGCGGCCGCGGAGCGTCCCGGGCTGGAGGAACTCCGGCGTGAAGGGGAAGAGGCGCGCCGCGACGTCGTGCGTGAGATCGAGCCGCGCGCCGATCGGCAGCAGGCCCTCGTCGACCTTCTCCCGCACGGCGGGGAAGTCGCGACGGTTGCCGACGTAGGCGAGCGGGGTCGTGAGGTGGGCCATCGGTCCCCACGGCTCGGCCGCCGACTCGGCCTCGACCATGCGGAGATCGGCGCGATCGGTGAAGCGGCGCGTGGTCGGCGGCACGTTGCCGAGCGTGACGCCGGCGTCCGCCCAGCGCTCCTTGACCGCATCGGAGAGCAGGTTGACGAGCCCGAGCTTCATCTCGACGGACCCGTCGTCGGCGAGCGCGCAGGTGTGGCCGTCCCAGGTGCGCGTGGTGAGGCGCGGCAGCCGGAAGTCGACGCCGTCCATCTCGTCCCAATAGAGACCGTCGGCACCGAGGTCGCGCATGGCGCGGACGACGCCGTCGAGCGCGCGGCTGAAGTCGTCGTCCCCGACGGGCACCATACCGGCGCTCGGCGAGAACGCGCCGCCGAAGTCGACGACTTCGGGGTTTCCGTCCAGACCGAGGAGGAGGCTGTCGGCGAAACGCGAACGCGCGTCGGGCGCGCTGTCGCGCTGCGGGTCGAAGTAGAGGAGCACCCGCAGGTCGGGACCGGCTTCCTTCAGTCGTGCGACCGCGCGTCGCAGGCGATCGCGAAACGCGGCGAACGGCTCGCCGAGAACCGCCGTGCCGAAGCCGATGAGCGGTGGATGCTCTGCACGCTTGGGATCGACCCAGCCCCCGAACATCGCGGCGACCTTGGTGCCCTGGCGCCCGAGGGCGGCACGCAGCTCGTCGACGGGCGTCGCGAGGATCGCGTCCGGCGTGAACCAGGTGAACGAGCCCTCGACGGTGCGGTTCACGCCCCAGTCGGCGCGGACGGTGTTGATGAAGTCCCAGTAGCTCGGAGTGGCCGCGGGATAGACGCTCCAGACGAGCGTCACGCGGCCGCCGGGCGGAAGACAGAGCATGTCCGTACGAAGGCCCGCCGAAGCGGCGGGATGCGCCGTCGCGGCATCCCTCTCTTCGAAGTCGACGAAGAGCTGCTGGCGGAGGACGTCGTCCTCGGCGACGAGCCCGAGCCCGGCCGCCCCGACCGGCGTGAAGACGGTGGGGTTCCAGGGACTGTAGGCGAAAGCGACGTCCGGATCGGAACGGCCGCCGAGGTGGATCCACGCGGCGTCGGTCGCGACCGCATGGCGGACGCGGAGTCCGATCGCGTCCTTCGTCGTGTTCGTGAACGTGTCGCGTACCACGACGCGCGTCGGGAAGCGCTCGATCCGGCGCGCGAAGCCGTGGGGGCCGCCGGCGACGGCCGTGCCGACGACGCGCGTGACGCCGCTCCAGGCGAGACGCACCTCGGTGTCGGTGACGTCGACCTCGTAGGGCGGCGGTGCGGGCGCGCGGAGGCGCGGCGTTCGCCAATCGGGTGGCGCGGGAAGCGGTGGCGCTGCGGATGCCGCCTCGACGCGCAGATCCTCGATCACGAGCGGCGTCGCGCCGAGCGAACCCGCCGTGGCGTTGCCGAAGTCGACGACGGTCGGCGCGTCCGGCCGGACGAGATCGGCGACGTCGAGCGCGTACTCGCCTCCCGTGCGCGGTCCCTGCACGACACGCCAACGTCCGAAATCGAAGCGGCCGAGGTCGCGGCCGAACTGCGGCGCCCGCGCGACGCGCGTCACGCGGCGATCTCGCATCGGACCGACGTCGCGTCCGTTCACGCGCAGACGCAGGAGCGGATTCGATCCCGCCGGCCGCCAATGGTCGGCGCGGGCACGGAACACGAGGCGGCCGGTGACGCCCGCGGGAATCTCGATCACCCGCGTTTCGCCGTTCGGGACCCGCAGCGCCGCGGGGGACTGCCAGAGCACCGCCGCCACGAGGAGCGCCACCACGCTTCACTGCATCGCACCGCGGCGCCGCCGCGGCAATTCACAATTCGCATGGAGGAGGGGGAAGCACGATGAGCACGGTGAGCAAGACGACCACGAGCACGACGACGATCACGATCCCGATGAGCGAGCCCGACATCGGCGCAGCGGAGCGCACCGCGGTCCTGGAGGTGCTGGACGGCAAGACGCTGGCGCTCGGCCCGCGGCTCGCGCTCTTCGAGGAACGCCTCGCGGCTCGCGTCGGCGCCCGCCATGGCATCGCGGTGAACAGCGGCACGTCGGCGCTGCACCTCTGCCTCCTGGCCGCCGGCGTCGGCGAGGGCGACGTCGTCGTGACGACGCCGTTCAGCTTCGTCGCGTCGGCGAACTGCATCCTCTACGTCCGCGCCCGGCCCGTGTTCGTCGACGTCGATCCCGTGACGCTGACGCTCGATCCCGAACGCTTCGAGCGCGCCGTGCAGGCGATCGGCCGAAGCGGCCAGCGCGTGAAAGCCGTCATTCCGGTGCACGTGTTCGGGCAGGCGGCGGACATGGACGCGATCGTCGCGATCGCCGAGCGCCACGGCATCGCCGTCATCGAGGACGCGTGCGAGGCGATCGGCGGCGCCTACAAGGGCCGCCCGCTCGGCACGATCGGCGACGCCGGCACGTTCGCCTTCTACCCCAACAAGCAGATCACCACCGGCGAAGGCGGGATGATCGTCACCAACGACACGCGCTGGAGCGATCTCTGCAAGAGCCTCCGCAACCAGGGCCGCGACGTCTTCGACGAATGGCTCGCCCACACGCGGCTCGGCTACAACTACCGCCTCGACGAGATGAGCGCCGCGCTCGGGCTCGCGCAGGTGGCGCGGCTCGACGAGATCCTCGCCAAGCGCGCGCGCGTCGCCGCGTGGTACGAGGCGCGGCTCGGCGACGTCGAGGGTGTCGCGACCCCGCGCATGTCGGAGACGACGACGACCGCGAGCTGGTTCGTCTACGTCGTCCGACTTCGCGACCTCGCCACGCGCGCCCACGTCATGCGGGAGCTCGGGACGCGCGGCATCCCGTCGCGCCCGTACTTCCCGCCGATCCACCTCCAGCCGTTCTATCGCGCCGACTTCGGCTTCCGAACGGGCGCCTTTCCGGTGAGCGAGGCGGCCGGCGACACGTGTCTCGCCCTGCCCTTCTTCGGAACGATGACCGAGAGCGCGGTCGACGCGGTCTGCGGGGCGCTCCGCGAGGTGCTGGCATCCACGGCGACGGCCGAGGCGCCGCCGCGACGCCGATCGGGAGGGGCCCGCGCCTAGGCGACTCCCATGCCCTTTCTCGTCCGTCATCGTCAGCTGGTGAGCATCGCGACCCATCTCGGCATCGCGGCGTTCGCCTATCTCGTCGCCTTCGGCCTCAGGTTCGATCTCGAGCTCGATCCGTACTGGGTGGCGACCGCGCTCTCCACCTTGCCGCTCCTCCTCGCGTGCAAGCTCGTCGGCTTCTGGTCGGCGCGGCTCTTCGGCGGCTCCTGGCGCCACGTGAGCGTCCAGGACGTCGAGGACATCGCCCGCGGCAACGTCCTCGCGTCGACGCTCTTTCTCGCGGTGATGGTCTTCACGCACGGCCTCCGCGGCTTCCCGCGCTCGGTCTTCCTGCTCGACCTCGTGCTCTGCACGCTCGCGATGAGCGCGATCCGCGTCGGCATCCGGCTCGCGCACGAACGCCGCGAGAGCACGCGGCCGCGCCGCATCGAGACGCTCGCGATCATCGTCGGCGCAGGCTCGGCCGGCATCAAGCTGCTCCAGGAGATCGAGCAGCGCCGTCGGCTCCGGGTCGGCGTGGTGGGATTCGTCGACGACGATCCGCGCAAGATCGGGCTCCGGGTGTGCGGCACGCCCGTACTGGGGGGCCTCGACGACCTTCCCGACCTGCTTGCGGAGCACGAAGTGGGGGAAGTGCTGATCGCGTTGCCCGAGGCGCCCGGCGCCGTCATCCGGCGGGTGGTCGCGCACTGCACGGCGGCACGCGTGCGGCATCGCGTGCTGCCGACGCTCGCCGAGCTGGTCGACGGCCGGGTCATGTACACCCAGATGCGGGAGGTGAAAGTCGGCGACCTGCTGGCGCGCGATCCCGTTCGCCTCGACCTGCCGCGGGTCGCGGCGCTCGTCGGCGGGAAGACGGTGCTCGTGACCGGCGCCGCCGGCTCGATCGGGTCCGAGCTCTGCCGGCAGGTGGCGGCGTACGGGCCGTCGCGTCTGGTCCTCTACGACCGCCACGAGAACGGCATGTTCGTGCTCGAGATGGAGCTGAAGACGCGCTTCCCCGACGTCACGCTCGTGCCGGTCCTCGGCGACGTGCTGCTCGTCGACCAGCTCGAGCGCGTGTTCGCGGCCGAGAAGCCCGACCTCGTGTTCCACGCCGCCGCCTACAAGCACGTGCCGCTCGCCGAGCTGAACGTGCTGGAGGCGGTGCGCAACAACGTGCTCGGCACCCACAACGTCGCCCGCACCGCGGTGGCGCACGGCGTGAGCCAGTTCGTACTCGTCTCGACCGACAAGGCCGTGCGCCCGACGAGCGTCATGGGCGTCACCAAGCGGGTCGCCGAGCTGGTCGTTCGCAATTTGCAGTCGCAAGCGCAGGGTCGGACGCGCTTCGCGGCCGTCCGGTTCGGCAACGTCCTCGGCTCGAACGGCAGCGTCGTGCCGATCTTCCGCGAGCAGATCGCGCGCGGCGGCCCGGTGACGGTCACGCATCCCGACGTGACGCGCTACTTCATGACGATCCCCGAGGCCGTGCAGCTGATCCTCCAGGCCGCGACCATCGGCGAGGGCGGCGAGACGTTCATCCTCGAGATGGGCGAGCCCGTGAAGATCGTCGACCTCGCGCGCCAGATGATCCGCCTTTCCGGCTTCGAGCCCGACGAGGACATCGCGATCGAGTTCAGCGGCCTCCGTCCCGGCGAAAAGCTCCACGAGGAGCTCGTCGCCGACGGCGAGGAGCGCACGACGACCCCGCACGACCGCATCCGCGTGCTCGTGGCGCAGGGTCCGCCGCCGCCGCTCGGCGAGTGGCTGCCGTGCATCGACGACGGCGTGGCGGCGAGCGACGTCGGGACCGTCATGCGGACGATCCAGACGCTCGTGCCGGCGTACACGCCGAGCGCAGGCATCACGGAAGCGATCGCGGCGACGCCGGCGGATTCGCCGACGCCGTTCGAGATTCCCGCGAGCGCGCGCCTCCGCCGACTGCCGCGCCCGGTCCCGGCGGCCGGCGCCGCGCCGGTCATCCTCGGCGAGGTGGGTGGAACGCGACGCCTGCCGGTCGCGTAGCGACGTGATGAAGGCGGCCGTTCGCCTTCGCACATCGTATTGACACGTGGGCGCTGCTACGGCGTTGTGGCTGCGCGTGCTGGAATTCGATCCGATCGATCCGCCCTCGCCGCTGCTGCTCGCCCTCGAGAGCCGCGCCTGGCTGGAATTCGTGTCGCTGCTTCCCGCATGGCCGGTGCTGAGCCGTGCGCCGCGCGGCGACGGGCACCCGGTGATGGTGATGCCGGGATGGCTCGCCGGCGACACGTCGACGCGGGCGCTGCGCTGGTTTCTCCGTGATCGCGGCTACCACGCGCACGCGTGGCGGCTCGGGATGAACCGCGGCCCGACGCCGGAAGTGATCGCGGGCCTCGGGGAGCGCCTGCACGCGCTCCATGCGCGGCACGGCCGCAAGGTGAGCCTCGTCGGCTGGAGCCTCGGCGGCATCTACGCGCGCGAGCTCGCGCGCCGGCTTCCCGAGATGGTGCGCCAGGTGATCACGCTCGCGTCGCCCTTCCGCGATCCGACCGCGACCTCGGTGCAACGCCTGTACGAGCTCGGCATCATTCGGCCGCCGCGCACGCCCGATCCCGAAGCCGAGGTGCGGCGGCGTCTGCGCCTGCCGCTCAGCGTGCCGTCGACGGCGCTCTATACGAAGACCGACGGCATCGTCGCCTGGCAGAGCTGCATCGGCGACCCCGGCCCGGCCTCCGAAAACGTCGCGATCCGCGCGAGCCACTGCGGCATCGGGCACCACCCGGCGTCGATGATGGTGATCGCCGATCGCTTGGCGCAGCCCGAGGGCACGTGGCGGCCGTATCAGCCGCCGATCCTGGATTGGCTGCTCGGAGTGAGCTGGCCGGATCGACCCACCGTCGTCGAGCCCGCTGCGGAAGCACCGACCGTCGCCGCCTGACGCGACGCCGCCGGGTCGCGAAACTGCCACGGCGCCTTTTCCGGCAGCTCCAGCAGGGTGTAAGAGCCTGCCAACGGATCGGTCGCGTTGCGCGCGACCGATGAGAGGAGGCCGCCCATGCCGATCCCGACCTATGAGCGTCTGACGGTTCTCGACAACTCGTTCCTTCTCACCGAGAGCCCGACGAACCACATGCACGTCGCCGGCACCGCGACGTACGAAGCGGGCCCGTTGAAGACGGCGTCGGGTGGGATCGACGTCAAGAAGATCCGCCAGTACGTCGAGTCGCGGCTGCATCTGATCCCACGCTACCGCCAGGTGCTCGCGTACACGCCGATCGAAGGGCACCCGGTCTGGGTCGACGACCAGCACTTCAACATCGAATACCACGTCCGCCACACGAGCCTGCCCAGGCCGGGCGACCCGGAACTATTGAAGGCGCTCTCGGGCCGCATCATGTCGCAGCAGCTCGATCGCTCGAAGCCGCTGTGGGAGATGTGGGTCGTCGAGGGGCTCGACAACGGCGATCACTTCGCGATCCTCAGCAAGATCCACCACTGCATGGTGGACGGCATGTCGAGCGTCGATCTGATGGCGGTGCTCCGGAGCATCGAGCCCACCGACCGTGTCGATCCTCCCGTGCGCTGGATACCGCGGCCGCGACCCTCGTGGTGGCAGATGATGTCCGCCGAGACGGCGCGGCGCGCTCGCATCCCGCTCGATACCATCTCCGGCTTCGGCCAATTGCTGAAAGACGTGCGCGACCCGCGCTCCGACATCCGCACGATGTGGCGCGCCGCGCGCGGCATGCTGGGGTCGAGCCTGCGGACGGTGTCGGACACGCCGCTCAACAAGCCGATCGGGCCGCACCGCCGTTTCGACTGGCTCGCGATGGACCTGGGCGAGGTGAAGAACGTCCGAAAGCGCCTCGGCGGCTCGCTGAACGACGTCGTGCTGACGACGGTCACCGGAGCCGTGCAACGCTTCCTCGAAGGCCGGCGCGTACACGTCGACTTCCTCGACTTCCGGGTGATGGCGCCCGTCAGCGTCCGTAGCGCCGAAGAGAAGGGCACCTTGGGCAACCGTGTTTCGGCTTGGATCATCGAGCTTCCCTTGGCCGAACGCAGCCCGCGCGCCCGATTGCAAAAAATCAGCGAGACGACCGCGCGCCTGAAAGAGACCAAGCAGGCGATGGGAGCCGAGATCCTGTCGCGCGTCGCCGAGTGGACGCCTTCGACCCTGCTCTCGCTCGCGAGCAGCATGATGACGCGCGCCCTTCCCTTCAACCTCGTCGTGACCAACGTCCCTGGGCCGCAGGTGCCACTCTATTTGCTGGGCGCCAAGATGCTCGACAACTACGGGCAGGTGCCGCTCACCGACTACCTCGGGCTCGGCATCGTGCTCTTCAGCTACGCCGGCAAGCTCTGTTGGGGCTTCAACGCCGACTGGGATCTCGTACCCGACCTCCGCGACTTCGTGACCGCGGTCGAAGAGTCGTTCGCCGAGCTGCAATCGACCGCGGGCGTCGCGACGCGCCCGAGCGACCGGCCGACGTCACTCCGGGCTGCCGCGCCGTCGGCCTGACGACGTCGCCTCCCACCCGCCCCGACAAACCGCATGCGCCTTCGACGCGCCCGGTGACTCTCCGAGTCATCGGAGTGCCGATGCAGCGCAATTTGTAACGTCCGTCGCGGCGGCCCATCCTCGCCGACGCGGCATTTCCTTCCGTCGATACCGGCATAGCGTTTGCTGAATTCCCTGCCGGCGCAGTGCCCTTTTTCCAGGCAGGGACGACTTGCAAGACACCGAACATCCGGAACGACCGACGGAGCCCGATCTCGGCTCGAGCGTAGAGCAACGGCGGCTGCCGATGCTCTACATCCTCTTCGCGGCCTTCGACATCTTGACCGTGCTGGTCGGCCTCGCGCTGAACCATCACCTGGTCGACATGCACCGCGGGTCGCTCGACGTGAATCGGCAGTGGGCGGAGCGCCTCGCGACGTACGCGACGCTGCGCGAGCTCGCTGCCGGGGTGAATGCGCCGGCCAACGACGTGTTCGACTCCAAGGACGCGCGCGGCGAGACCGCGCGGCTACGTACCGCCCGGCGCTCCTTCGACGACGCGTGGAGCGCCGCCCGCGCCGACCTCGAGCGCGCCGGTCACGACGCGGAGATCGCGACCCTCATCCGCGACCTCGACGCGATTCGCACCGCGATGAACGCCATGGCCTCCGAGGCCAACATGACGTTCTCGTACTTCTCGATCGAGGCGCCCGAGAAGGCCGCGCCGCTGATGGCCGGCATGCACCGGCGTTACGCCACCGTGCAGGAATCCTTCAGCACGCTCGAACGGCACGTCCGCGAGGTGCAGGACGCGCTCTTCCAGCGCGAGCTCGCCGCCGCCGGCCGCCTCCAGCAGCGCGAGCTCCTGCTTGCGTTCTTCGTGGTGCTGATGATCTTCGGCGCGATCTACTACGGCCGGAGCCTCACGAAGCAGGCCGGAAAAGACGCCGCCGAGCGCGCGAGCCAGATGGAAGAGCTCGTCAAGGCGCGCGAGGCGGCGCTCGAAGCGTCCCGGCTCAAGTCCGAGTTCCTCGCGAACATGAGCCACGAGATCCGAACGCCGATGAACGGCGTGCTCGGCGCGACGGAGCTCGCGCTCGAGACGGAGCTCACCGGCGAGCAGCGCGAGTATCTCGAGCTCGCGAAGTCGTCGGCCGATGCGCTCCTCGCGCTGCTGAACGACATCCTCGACTTCTCGAAGATCGAGGCGGGCAAGCTCGACCTCGAGCGCGCGCCCTTCGGGCTCCGCGAGCACCTCGAGCGCTCGGTGAAAACGCTCGCGCTCCGTGCGCATCAGAAAGACCTGGAGCTCGTCTGCCACGTGGCGCCGGACTGTCCCGACGCGATCATCGGCGACCCGAGCCGGCTCCGGCAGATCATCCTCAACCTCGTCGGCAACGCCATCAAGTTCACCGACCGCGGCGAGATCGGAGTCGCGGTGCGGGTCGCGGCCGTCACCGAGAGCGAGGTCGCGCTCCACTTCGAGGTGTCCGACACCGGCATCGGCATCCCGGCCGACAAGCAGCACCTCATCTTCGAGGCGTTCACGCAGGCCGACGGCTCGACCTGCCGGAAGTACGGCGGCACCGGCCTCGGCCTCGCCATCTGCACCCAGCTCGTCGGCATGATGGGCGGACGCATCTGGGTCGAGAGCGTCGCCGGTCAGGGCAGCACGTTCCATTTCACCGCGCGCTTCGGCTGCACGGAGGAGACGGCGGAAGGCGACCCGGCCGACATGTGCGGCCTCTCGGTCCTGATCGTCGACGACAACGCGACCAACCGCCGCATTCTCGAGGAGCGGACGCGGGGCTGGGGCATGCTGCCGCAGAGCGTGGAGGACGGACCGTCGGCGTTGACGGCGATCCGCCGCGCCGCGAAGGCGGACAGCCCGTTCGACCTCGTCCTCCTCGACGGCCACATGCCTGGCCTCGACGGCTTCGGCGTCGCGGAGCGCATCCGCAAGGATGCCGAGCTTTCGTGCGGCTCGCTGATCATGCTGACGTCGGCGGGCGAGCAAGGCGAGTCCGCGCGCTGCCGCGAGCTCGGCGTCGCCGGCTATCTCATGAAGCCGGTCGCGGCGTCGGATCTCCGGCGCGTGATCGAAACCGTCGTGAAGAATCTTTTTCCTGTTTCGCCCCCGTCCGCTCAGGAGGCTCGGCCTCCTGATGCTCCGATCGCCGTCGGCGCTCGGAGTGAGTCCGAGCGCCTCCCGGGGACTTCGCGCACGGACTCGGCGACCGCGGTCGAGACGCCGGCTGCCACGCAGCCATCGGGCGGCCGCGTCCTCCGCCTCCTCCTCGCCGAGGACAACCCCGTGAACCGCACCATCGGCACGCGCATGTTGTCGAAGCACGGCCACGTCGTCGTCGCCGTCGAGAACGGCGCGCAAGCGGTCGAGATCACGGCGACCGAGACCTTCGACGTCATCCTGATGGACGTCGAGATGCCGGTGATGAACGGCTTCGAGGCGACCGCCGACATCCGCGCGCGCGAGTCGGCGAACGGCAGCCGCCGCATGCCGATCATCGCGCTCACCGCCCACGCGATGCAGGGCGACCGCGAGCGCTGCCTCGCGGCCGGCATGGACAGCTACGCGACCAAGCCCATTCAACCAACCGAGCTCTTCGCGATCGTCGACGAGTTGCTCGCAGCCAATCCTCCGGAGGTGACCATGACCGCTCCCAACCCATCCGACGCCCCCGTCCTCGATCGTACGGCCCTCTACGAGCAGGTCGGCGACGAAGCAGATCTGCTCCTCAAGGTCATCGAGATGTTCCGCACCGACAGCGTGTCGGTCGTCGCGAAGCTCGATGCGGCGCTCGGACGCGGCGACGCGTCGGAGGTGCAGCAAGCGGCCCACCGCATCAAGGGCGCGCTCCTCACCCTCGGCGGCAAGGCCGCGGCCGCGGTCGCGATGCGGCTCGAGCACATGGGCCGCGCCGGCGATCTCTCGAACGGTGCCGCCGACCTGGCACTGCTCAGGCAGGAGCTCGAGCGGCTCGACCCCGAGCTCGCGGACGTCACGCGGAGCCTGGACGTCCCGACCGCGGCGAACGCCTAGCCGATGCTCGCCGAGGACAGCGCGGCGACCTGCCGCATCCTGCTCGTCGAGGACAACGAGGTGAACCGCACGATCGCGACCAAGCTCCTCGAAAAGCGGGGCCACGTCGTGATCGCCGTCGAGAACGGCGCCCTCGCGGTCGAGCGAACGGCGAGTGACCGCTTCGATCTCGTCCTGATGGACGTGCAAATGCCGGTCATGGACGGTCTCACCGCGACCGCCCGCATCCGGACGCGGGAGCACGGGACCGGCACCCACCTGCCGATCGTCGCCGTCACCGCGCACGCGCTCGAAGAGGACCGCCAGCGCTGCTTCGCGGCCGGCATGGACGCCTACCTGCCGAAGCCGATCAAGTCGTCCGACCTCTTCGCGACCGTGCTCCGATACGCGCCGGCAGCGCCGCAACAGGCCGCCGCCATGTGAAAAGGGCCGGGGCTGCGATCGCAGCCCCGGCCCTTTTCGTTCGTTACTCGGTGCCGGCGAAGCGCCGGCCATCCGTTACGGACAGGTGATGACGACGTCCGGACCCACCTGGCTGAACGGCGCCTCGAGCGGCGCCGGTTGCGGGTCGCCAGGGAGGAGCGTGCCGCACGCGGAGGCGGGGCTGCACTGGACGTTGGTCCAGCCCGCGCCGCCCGTCAGCATCTCGTTCACCCAATCCACGATGGTCGGGACGCCGCCGGTCGTGTCGGTGTAGACCTTGTTGCTGCCGTACATCGTGTGCCGCGAGCCGGTGCCGATGTAGTAGCGGTAGTTGTTCGGCACGGCCGCCGCGGTGGCCGTCGCCTGCGAGACCATCTGCGAGTTCCAGTCGCAGCTCGCATCCCACCAGCGCACCCACTGCAACACGGTGTTGGGGTTCTGCATGACGTTCAGGAAGCCCGTCTGACCGCCGGTGCCGCCGTCGAACGACGTCGTGTAGTGTGCCCAACGCGCATTCGGGAAGTAGCTCGCGACCGCCTCGGTGAACGCCGGGATGCCGGTGCCATCGTCGATCGACTCCTGGATGCCCGGGATGTTGGTCGGCAGATTGGCCTCGAAGTTCCACTGCTGGAAGCCATATTGCGGCGTGGTCAGGAAGTCCGGCGTGATGATGCCGTTGCCGGCGTCGCCGAGGACGCTGAACTGCGCCGACGGCCACACTTCGATGTGGAGCGGAGCGTTGAAGAACGCGCCGTACGCGCCGGCGCTGGAGCCGGTCACGAACACCTCCTCGGGGGCGACGAAGTGCTCACGCGCCCACTTCTCCGCGTAGCGCGCGTTCTGGTAGCCGCGGTGCCGGATGCTCGTACCCATCGGTCCGGCGTAGAACGGCTGGGCGTCGCCGAAGTGGATGTCGCCCGTGCAGTACGACACGAAGACGATGTGCCAGTCCTTGAACGGGTTGTTCGGGTTCGTGAGGTCGCCGAAGCCGGTGGTGGTGTTGTTCGGGTTGTCGGAACCGGCCGGGTTCACGTCCTTGTCGAAGGTGCCGAGCCCGATGCACGTGTTGTAGCTCCAGCACGCGCCGCCGCCCTGGTAGTACATGACGAGCTTGTTCACCGAGCCGCGCTTCACGAAGAAGTGGTACGGCGTGCCGAACGAGCACGCAGGACGGAGCGTCTTCCCCTGGTAGACGACGGGCGGGTCCTCGAACTCCAGCGGCGAGAGCGTCGTGAACTGCGTGTCGTCGACGTTCTGCGAAACGATGCTGTTGTCGTACACGTCGCTCGTCAGGGCGTCGGTCGCGGCGGCGAGCGAGCCCAACGTCGCGGTGGTCGGGCAGCCGTCGAGGGCCTTGTTCACGCCGTCGGTGAACTTGGTTTCGGCCTTCGTGATGGCGGCGTCGCGCTTCGACGTGCCGGCGGCCTGCTTGCCGACGAAGCCGGCGTGGGCCTTCAGGATTGCGGCGCACTTGGCGCCGGCGGCCTTGATGAGGGCGGCGCCGCACTTGGCGTCGTCCTGGTTGCTGAGGGTGAGGCCGGCCGTGACGTCGGCCACGATCGCGCTCACCGCATCGTTGATGATCGTCTGGGTGGCGGCATCGGTCAGCGTGGTGTCGACGCAGTCGGCGCCCTTCGAGGCGGCCTTGGTTTCGGCCTTGCCCCAGGTCGACGTCATCTTCCCGGCGGCCTTGGTGAGCGTCGTGTCGCGCTTGGCGGTGTCCATCCCGCCGCCGCCGACGAACTTGGACCACGCGCCCAGGACGGCCTTACAGTTGCCGCTCGCGGCTTTGATCTTGTCGGAAACGCACTTGGTGCCGGGGTAGGTCGCGGCGGCGGACGCCGTCGTGACCGTCAGAAAGGGTGCGGCGAGCGCCGCCACGGCGACCGCACGGAGCAATACTCGTGAATGCATGGGGATTAGCCTCCTCCTCGACTGAATTGGGCGAGTGACGTGAGAAAAACTACGGCAACTTTGAAGGGACGGTAGTCGCTCGCGGCAGCTCTGGTCAAGCTGATTTCTGGCCGCGCATGGCCTCCGCGACCGCGCGCCAGCCCTGGCGAACGCCGGGGTAGCGTGGGCGCCACGGGCTCACCGCCTTGAACATGGTGTTGTTGACGCGCTGCGATCGCGTGAAGGCCTCGACCGCCGGGCCGAACGCGAGCCGCGCGATGCCGAGCGGGAGGTGGAAGGCCTTCTTGAACCCGAAGGCGTCGGTCAGGGCCGCGACGTACTCGCGCATGGGCACCGGCTCGTCGTCCACGACGTTGTAGATGCCCGCCGGGCATGGGGGCCACGACCGTCTTGTCCGCCACGTCGTCGGCGCCGCCGGTC
>DAIQBH010000164.1:0-13070 GCA_036781285.1 Thermodesulfobacteriota bacterium
GGGACGTCGCGGCGAGCGGGGCGCAGAGCGTCGCGAGCGGCAGGAACGCGGCCGGATGGCCGACGCTGGTCGAGTGGATGATCTGGAGGGTCATGGCTCCGCTCCGAAGTAATGCCCCGCGGCGGACGTGAGCGCCATGGCCGCGATTCCCCACACCGTCACGCGCACGGCGCCGCGAAGCGGCGACGCCCCACCGACGGCCGCCGCGAGGGCGCCGAGGACGGCAAGCGTCGCGACCGTCGCGGCTCCGACCACGGCCGCCAGGTGCGCGGGCGCGCTCGACGCGGCGGCCACGATCGGCAGCAGCGCTCCCACGCTGAACGCCGCCGCCGAAGCGGCCGCTGCCTGGAGCGGCCGCGCCCGCATGACTTCCGTGATGCCGATCTCCTCGCGCGCGTGGACCGCGAGCGCATCCCGGGCCGTCAGCTGCTCGGCGACCCGGCGCGCGAGCGGCACGTCGAGCCCCTGCTCCACGTAGATCGCGACGAGCTCCTCGAGCTCGCGCTTCGGGTTCCGGTGGAGCTCGCGCCGCTCGAGCGCCAGGTCGGCCTCCTCGCCGTCGGCCTGCGACTTCACCGACACGTACTCGCCGGCGGCCATCGACATGGCGCCGGCGACGAGGCTCGCGACACCCGCGAGCAGGACGTCCTGCTGCGGCCTGCCCGCCGCCGCGACGCCCATCAGCAGGCTCGCGACCGAGACGACCCCGTCGTTCGCACCGAGCACCGCAGCGCGGAGCCAACCGTAGCGGTGCGTCCGATGATGCTCTGGATGCGCGGATCGCACCCGCCGCTCGCGGAGCGCGGTCAATCGACCAACGCGATCCGATCGCCACGGCGGACCGTCCCCGCCGACTCGACGGACGCATAGAGGCCGAGGATGCCGCCCGTCTCCTTGACGAGGGAGCGCATGATGCCCGGGTCCTTCGGGAGATCCGCGAAGCCGTGCGTCGTCATCACGCAGCGCGGGCAGACGACGGTCGCCTGGAGCACGGCGTCGCCGATACGAAGCCGCCGGCCGGCCCACTCCATCTCGGGGAATCCGTCCGCTTCGGCGGTGTCGATCAGGAAGTTCGGACGGAAGCGCCGGACGTCGAAGCGCGACTCGGCATGGCGCGCCGCCATCGTCCGCAGCGAGCTCGTCGTCAGGAGCAACAGCGGGAAGGCGTCGAAGTACGTCCCGAGCGGCGACTCGAGCTCGAAGAGCTCCGGCGGGAACACCATGAGATCGGGGAGCGGCTCGTCGGGGAGGCGCGCGAACGTCGCCCGCATCTCCTGCTCGAAGTCCTCGTGGGTGGGCGCGCCGCGAACGTAGTGCTCGCGGTTCTCGGGCGGCACGAGCGGCCACAAGCTCACACGGTGATCGAGGGCGCGCGACAGGCGCTCGTTCACGTCGGGGTCGGTCGTCGTGCAGGTCGACCCGTCGGGCAGCGTGATGACGGCCGGGGCCGAGCCTTCGGCTGGCGGCGCGCTCGGATACACGGCCGAGAGACGCATCAGCGCGGGGATCTTCTTGGCGCCGCGGATGCCGCCGCGGACCTCGTCGCGCACGGCCCAGGCGCGGTCGCCGGGAAGCCCGCGCGGCCCGAGCGGCGTCGCGTCGAGGACCTCGCCGCCCATGCTCTTCACCGGATACCGCCGGATCTCCGAGACCGTGCCGAGGGTCGCCATGCCCCGTCTCTACGGGAAGCTCGATACGTTGGCCACCGCTTTTGCGGCAGCGGTAGTGGCGGCGGTAGTGGGCGCTCACTACCTGCCGAAGCGGTAGCGGGCGAAGCCTGGGAGCAGCCAAGGGCGCGAGCCGACCGCGAGGAGGATGGGGGTCTGATCGAAGTATGCGGCTCGCTCGACGATCAGGCCGTCGCGGACGGTCAGCCGGTCGACGATCGGGATGCTGGTGCCGCCACGGCCGATCGGGAAGACGAGGCGCCACTCGATCATCGCTACGGCGGGCGCGGAGACCGTCCGATCGACGACGCCGCGGGTGCCGGGGAGCCAGCGAAACAGGCGGCGGAACTCGGCGAGCGCGGCGGCCTTGCCGCGAATCGGCGGCAGCTGGGGCTGGAGCAGGACCACGTCGTCGTGAAGGAGCGCGACGAGGCGTTCCGCGGTCGGCGCGGCCCATGCGGCTTCGAAAGCGCGCGCCATCTCCGTGTCGGTTCCGAGGTGCACGGCGGAGCTCATCGCGACGACTGGCATAACCGACGCGGACCCCGACACCTATGACCACCGGCGTGCGGGCGCGCCGGACCACTCGTGCGCCGAACGGATCGGTGTGCTAGCTCCCTCCGGCAATGACTGCCCCGACGCGGCTCCGCGCCGACGCAGAGCCCGCGGACGGGCACGGTCTCCTGTCCCGCTTCTTCACCGCGCTCCTGCGCGCTCGCTGGTTGGTCCTCGCGATCTACGCGGTCTTGCTGCCGCCGGCGGCGTTCTACGCGGCGAAAGTCGAGCAGGACAACTCCGTCGATCGTCTGATCGTCGCGACCGACCCCGACTTCATCGCGACCCGCGACTTCGAGGAGGTCTTCGGCGAAGGCGAGTTCGCGCTGCTGCTCGCCGAGGCGCCGGACCCGCTGGCGCCCGAGATCGTGACGCGCGTCGACGAGATCGAGCGCGCCCTCTCCCGCATCCCGCGCGTGCAGGTGAACTCGACCCTGTCGATCTTCCGGAAGGCCAAGGCCGGCTTCGAGCCGACGCCCGAGAACCTGGCGGCGTTCCGCCAGTTCGTGAGCGGGACCGATCTCTTCAAGAAACAAGGCCTCGTCGGCGACCGTTATCTCGCGATCGGTCTCATCATCGACGTCCACGACACGGCGCAACGCCGGGTCGCGCTCGGCAAGATCGAGGACGCCATCCGTCAATTCCGCGAGCACCCCGCCCCGCTCGAGAAGCTGACCGAGCTCGGCGCGCCGTGGGTCGACGAGTACCTCGACGAGACGCAGCGGGGCACCTGGCGGTACTTCGTGCTGTTCATGGCGTTCGTGATCGGCCTCGTGCTGTTCCTCTACCGATCGGCGGCGACGCTCGCTGCGGTGTTGATCACGCTGCTCGTGTGTCTCGCGTTCTCGGTCGGCATCATCGGGTTTCTCGACGGTACGCTCACCATCGTCTCGCCGATGGTCCCGATGACGATCCTCGTCACGGCGACCGCGACCGTGGTGTATCTGCACTCGCGGTTCGTGGATCGACCGGCGAACCGCCCGGTGGACGAGCACCACATCTTCTCGCTCGTCAACAAGTTCGTCGCCTGCACGGCATCGATCTTCGCGACCGCGGTCGGGTTCGCCGCGCTCGCCGTCTCGGACATCCGGCCGATCTTCGAGATGGGCATCTGGGTCGCGCTCGGGCTCGTGGCGGTGTGGATCATCTGCTTCACCCTCTTCCCGGTGTTGCAGGCGGTCCTGAAGACGCCGACCGGCGCCGAGCGCCGCACGGCGGGCGCGTGGATGCAGCGCTTCGCGGCATGGCTGCCGCGCTTCACCTACACGTGGCGCTGGCCGCTCGTGACGACCTCGCTCGTGCTCTCGGCGATGGGCGCCGTCGCGCTCTTCGGATTTCCCGGTCTCGTCGAGCCGATGAAGATCCTGACGAACCCGGTCGCGTACATGAACCCGCAGGCGCCGCTCTATCTCGACATCCAGCGCCTCCAGCCGCAGATCCCCGGCTTGTCGGTCACGCAGGTGTGGCTGAAAGGCAGTCTCGGCAGCGTGTCGGAGCCCGATGCCCTGAACGGGCTGCACGCGTTCGCGATGGGGCTCGAAAAGGATCCCGACGTGGGCTCGGTGGTCGGGCCGACGACGATCCTCCGGATGATCCGCTATCTCGCGGGCCAGGGTGACCAGTGGCCGAACGACCCGGCCGCGGTCGAGGACGCGGCGGGCCAGCTCGAGGGCCTCGTCGGCCAGGAGCCGCTCCTCCAGCGCTTCGTCCAGCCGCACGAGCTCGCGCAAACGCAGCTCACGGTCGTCAGCCGGAAGCCCGAGTACGAGGATCTGGCCCGCCTCGGCGACTCGATCCGCCGCATCTTCGCCGACACGCAGGCGCGCTTCCCGGCGCTGAAGGAGTTCGAGCTGAAGATCGTCGGCCTGGCGCCCATGCACGCGAAGATGGCGCAGGGGTTGGTCCCGACGCTCGTCGAGAGCTTCGTCCTGACGGTCGTCGTCATCTTCGCCGCGTTCTTCGTCATCTTCCGGAGCGGCACCGCGCGGCTCATGGCGATGATCCCGTCGATCTTCGCTATCCTCGTGATGTTCCTGGTGATGCGGCTCACCGGGATGCAGCTCAACATCGCGACGATCCTGATCGCATCGACCGTCCTCGGCACCTCCGAGAACGACCAGATCCATTTCTTCTGGCACTTCCTCGAAGGCCGGAAGGACGGCGACGTCGAGCACGCGCTCAGCCACACCCTGATGGTCGCCGGCCGCGCCATCCTCTTCGCGACGATGATCAACGCCGGCGGCTTCCTCGCGTTCGGCTTCGCCGACCTCCCCCCGATCTCCCAGTTCGGCATGCTCGCCGCCCTCGCGTTCGTACTGTCGATGATCGCCGACTTCACCGCGCTGCCGGCGGCGCTGTGGATCCTGTTCCGCGAGAAGCCCCGCGACGTCGCCCGGTAGCCTCCGCCGACACGCGCGGTTAGAACACGAGCGCATGTTTCCCTACCACGACGAGAACGAGACGCAGCGCTTTCCGGTCGTCACCGTCGCGCTCATCGCGGCGAACGTCGGAGCGTGGGTGATGCTCCAGGGAGCCGGCGCCGAGCTGCCGCTCGCGAAGTCGGTGTGCGAGCTCGGGCTCATTCCGGCGGAGCTGATGCAGACGCGGCCGGCTGGATCGGCGTTTCCGATGGGGGAAGGGATCACGTGCTTCACCGATCCGGGACGCCAGCTCGAGAACGTCGTGACGTCGATGTTCATGCACGGGTCGTGGATGCACCTCCTCGGCAACATGTGGTTCCTCTGGCTCTTCGGGAACAACATCGAGGACTCGATGACGAGGCCGTCGTTCGTCGTCTTCTATCTGATGTGCGGGCTCACGGCGGCGATGGCGCAGGTGTGGACGAACCCGGCGTCGGTGGTGCCGATGGTCGGCGCGTCAGGCGCGATCAGCGGCGTGATGGGCGCCTACCTCATCCTGTTTCCGCGCGTACGCGTCTACGCCATGGTGCCGCTCGGGTTCATTCTGACCCGCATGGCGCTGCCCGCGTGGGCGATGCTCCTCTACTGGGCGTTCATCCAGGTCGCGAGCGGCGTCACGACGATCGGCGCGGAGGGTGGCGGGGTCGCGTTCTGGGCGCACATCGGCGGGTTCGTCGCGGGCGTCGTGTTGGTGCGCGCGATGGTGCGATCCGATCGCCTCGCGCAACACAAGCAGCACCATTGGCAACCGGGACGCGCCTAGCGACTGCTTGCGTCGTCGCCCCGGGGTCCCGTAGCGAGGCGCGGATGCCGCCCTGGGAGGAAAGGCCCGCGCTCGTGGCGAGCGGGGTGGTCGCGGCGGGCGCGGTCTGGCTCGGCGGCCAGGTCGCGCAGGTGTATCCCTTCGGCGGCTCGTACGTGAACGAAGCGGTACGGCTTCTCGCCTGGGACTCACCGCGGCCCGATCTGAGGTTCGGGTGCGGACCGGGGGCGCGCTACGAGATGTTCGTCACCGGATGCGACAAGCTCGCCGAGTACGACGCGCGCGTGCCGGTGTTCCGCATCTCGCGGTACGATTCGGATCTGCTGCGGATCTATCGAACGCCCTGACGCGCGAACACCCTGACGCGCGAACGCCGTGAACGCGGCGCGCGTTACGGCGCGAGCGGCTCGGTGCCGGCGCAGTAGGTCGCGCCCTTCGACGAGATGATCGCGGCGAGCGCGTCGTCCGCGAGCCCCGCCTGCACCGTCTGATCGAGACACGCGGGACACGTGCCTGCCTCGACGAGCGACAGCATCTTCTTGTCGTAGGCGCTCCGGCAGCTCTTCGGGCCGGTCGCGCAGGCCTGCTCGTCGTACTCCTTGCCGCTGAGGGCCTTCCCGGCCTTCTGCGTGCGGCACTTGGTCAGGCACTTCACGAACTTCACGATGTTGTCGCTGACGGCCTTCGCGCACTGGGCCGTCGGCTTGTCGGGCGGCACGTAGCCGTTGATCTCGCAGGTCGTGCCGCTCGCGCCCGGCAGGCACTCGCAGGTGAACGTGCCCTCGTCGTTGGTGCACGTCCCCGCGTTGCACGCGTTGTTGGTCGCGCACTCGTTGACGTCGAGGCACTCGTGCGACCCGGGCTGGTTGTCGCAGGTGAACCCGCTGCCGCAGCCGCCGCCGTTCGTCTGGCACTCGTTGACGTCGCTGCACGCCGTCTCGCCGGTCCCCGTGTAGCCGCCGGGACACCCACCGCACGTGCGCGATCCGGGCGTGTTGGTGCAGGCCGTGAGCGGATCGCACGAGCCGTTGTCGGTCGCGCAATCGTTGATGTCGGTGCAGGTCACGCCGTCGCCGGTGTAGCCGGAGGGACAGGGGCCGCAGGCATACGTTCCCGGGTCGTTGGTGCAGCCGGCGAGCGGCGAGCATCCCCCGTTGGCGGTGGCGCACTCGTTGATGTCGTTGCAGCTGCCGCCGGTGAAGCCGGAGTTGCAGGAACAACTGAACGTCCCCGCCGCATTGTCGCACCGACCACCGGGCGGGGCGGCGCAGCCGCCATTGTTGACCGCACACTCGTTGATGTCGGTGCAGGTGACGCCGCTCCCGGTGTAGCCGCCGGGGCACGCGCCGCAGGTGCGGGATCCCGCCGTGTTCGTGCAGGCAACGAGGGGGGACGTCGAGCACCCGCCGTTGTTGGTCGCGCACTCGTTGACGTCGGTGCAAGTGAGGCCGTTGCCGGAGTAGCCGGTGCTGCACGCGCAGGTGCGCGATCCGGAGGTATTTGTGCACGACCCGCTCGGCGGCGTGGCGCACCCGCCGTTGTTCGTCGCGCACTCGTTGATGTCGTTGCAGACGGTCCCGCCGCCGCCCACGACGAAGCCGGAGTTGCACGACGCGCACGTCGGGTCCGAGGGACACGAGGCGCAGAACGTCACCGTGCATTGCGCATCGGCGTGCGGCGCCGAAACGGCCACCACGAGGAGCGCCACGGGAGCAATGAGCAGGACGAGCGAGCGGCGGATCGGGTGGGCCATGATGCTCCTTCGGAAGTCTCTGAAAACTCTAAGAAAGCTACCCGGCAGGCTTGCCAGCGCCTAGCCCCGATTGCAAGCGCTTTTTCGCACTACCCGGGCGGCTCTCGCCGTTGTGCGACCCCGCCCGGACGGTGTACGGGCGAGCGCCTTGCCGCGCCTCTCGATCGTGATCCCGGTCTACAACGAGGCCCCATACATCGCGTCCGTGCTCGACGCGGTCCGAGCCGCCCCGCTGCCACCGGGCGTCGAGCGCGAGATCGTCTGCGTGAACGACGGGTCGAGCGACGGCACCCGAGCAATCCTCGACGGCTACGCCGCCGATCTCATCCTGCACCACTCGCCCGAGAACGAAGGCAAAGGAACGGCGATCCGCCTCGCCGTGGCCCGCGTCACCGGCGACGTCGTGATCATCCAGGACGCCGACCTCGAGTACGACCCGGCCGACTACGCCGCCCTCGTCGCCCCGATCCTCGCGGGCGCTGCCACGGTCGTCTACGGCTCGCGCTTCCTCGGCGAGTGCATCGGCATGCGCTGGCCGAACCGACTCGTGAACCGGGTGTTGGCCGGGCTCGTCCGCGTGCTCTACCGGCAGCCGATCACCGACGAAGCGACCTGCTACAAGGCCTTCCGCGCCGACGTGCTGCGCGCGATCCCCCTCCGGTGCGAGCGCTTCGAGTTCTGTCCGGAGGTGACGGCGAAGCTCTCCCGCCGCGGGCACCGCATCGTCGAGGTCCCGATCCGCTACCGCGCCCGCACGACGAACCAGGGCAAGAAGATCCGCTGGACCGACGCCGCGGTCGCGATCTGGACGCTCCTCAAGTATCGCGTACGGGAATGACGGGCGGGGGCGCGGGGTGGAGCGACGGGGTCGAGCGGCGGTTGGCCGCCGTCGCGTGGCTCCTGCTCTGGCTCGGCTTCGCGTGGTGCATCGGGCTCCGCGACTGGGGGCACTGGTACTCGCCGAGCCTCCCGCACCGCTGGCAGACCGAGGCGCTCTGGCGCGGCACCTTCGCGCTCCAGCCGACGCCGCACGGGCAAATGGCCGACTGGGCGTGGGGCAACGGCAGCCAGCACGTCTGGGGCCTCGGGGTCGGGCTCGTGCGCTTCCCGTTCGAAGCCGCGGCGAAGACGCTCGGGTTCGCCGGGTTCCCGGATCGGGTGACGCTCTGGCTCGCGTTCGTCGCGACGACGCTCCTCGCGGCGCGCGCCTTCGCCGGCACGACGCCGCTCGCGCGCGTCGTCCTCGTGCTCGTGACGGTCGCGACGCCGGCGTTCGTCACGCTCTGCCGCACGCGGCTCGCGGTCTACGAGGAATCGGTCGCCTACGCGCACCTCTGGGCGGTCGCGATGGCGAGCCTGCTGCTGGTGCTGGCCGAGCGGCGCCGCGACGGCGATCTCGTGGCGGCCTGCGCGCTCGCGGGACTCGCGCCCCTCATGCGGCCGACGCTCATCGTCGACGCGGCCGTCACCGTCGGGCTCGCCGGGCTCGTGCGCGCGCGACCGGAGCGCCGTGCGACGGCCCTGGCACTCGGCGGCGCGGCGTTCGTCGCCGGGCTCGTCCTCGTCGGCGTGGTGAACTTCCGCCGCTTCGGAAGTCCCTTCGAGACGGGTCAGCTCCTGAACGTGTCGTACATCCCGACCGATCAGGCCGCGAAGCTCTTCGGCTACCCGTTCTGGTCCGAGCCGTTCCGGAGCGCGGCCGCCGAGCTGCTGTCGTCGCTCACCCTGCCGGCGCGCTGGAACGCGCCGCAGTGGTACGCGCCGGCGATCCATCCGTGGCAATCGGCGACGGTGCGGTTCCGGGAATTCTATTTCACGACGTTCACGCCGCTGCACCTCGGGCTCCTCGTGGCGGGGTGGATCACCGTCGCGGCCGCGTGGCTGGCGGGACGGTCGGCGGCGCGTCACGCCGCGTTGGTCGGTCCGCCGGTCGCGATCGGCGCGCTCTGGTCGTGCACGGTGTTCGCGGGGCAGTTCGTGTTCTATCTCTGGGCGCCGTCCATGACGTCGCGCTACGCCGTCGACTTCGCCGCGCCCTTCGCCGTCGGCATGAGCGCGCTGCTCCTGCTGCTGCTCCGGGCCGCGCCGACGTCGTCGCAGATCGGGATCGCGAGTCTCGCCGCCGCCGCGAACCTCACCGCGATCGCCCCCTCGCACCCCGCCGGCCCGCTCTTCGACGCGGCGGAGACCGCCGCCGCCGTGCAGCGACCGCGGCCGGAACCGCTTCCGCTGCCCGCCGCGTACCGCTGCGGCGACGCGCCGGAGAGCGCCGGCATCAAGTTCAACGGCTCCGGTTGGGCGACGCCGGGGAGCTGCGAGGTCCGGGTCGCGACGATGCTCTTCGTCCCGCGACCGGCGTGCGTGCGGGTGCGGGTCGCGCCGGTGACGGGCGCGCCGCCGCTCGCCGCCGACGGCACGGCGGCGATCCGCGCCAAGCTCGGCCTCAGCGAGATGCGCCGGGTTTCCGACGAGCCCGCGGATGCGCCCGCCGACGACGGCCGCGCGCTCGTCTTCTGCACGCCGCCTGACCATCGGCCGAACCCGGCGGGCATCGAGCTCCTCTATCTCGGCTGGACGCCGCCCGCCGCGCTCTCCCCGGACGTGCGGCCGTTTCGTCTCCTCGAGGTCGCCGAGGTACCCCCGCCGTGAATCTCGAGCGCCATCGCTGGCCGTGCGCGGTAGACGCACGGCATGGCAGCGCGACGACAAGCCATTGGCGGCTCGGCGTCGTGCTCGCCGCGACGATCGCGACGTTCCGCGGCGTGACCGCGCTGCCCTTCACGATCGTCGACGACCCGTCGTTCGTCGTCCACAACCCGTTCGTCATCGACCCCTTCGGCCAAGGGCTCGTCGCGCTCTTGCGGACGACCTCGATGGGCTACCCGCACACGGTCACGATGCTGTCGCTGGCGCTCGACCGCGCGCTCTTCGGCACCGCGCCGGCGGGGTATCACGCGATGAACGTCGCCGTGCACCTCGTGAACGTCGTCCTGCTGTACGCCCTCTTCGTCCGCTTCGCCGTCGGGCTCCGCGCCGCCGCGGCGGCGGTCGCGCTCTTCGCGCTCCATCCGATCGTGGTCGAGCCGGTCTGCTGGGTGATCGGCCGGAAGGATCTGCTCTCGACGGGCCTCCTCCTCGCGGGCCTGCTCGTCTTCGCGGGACGCGCGAACGGCGCGCCGCGCACGTCGGCCGCGCGCTTCGCCGCGGGTGACGCGCTCTGCATCGCGGCGATGCTCGCGAAGCCCTCGGCGCTCACGGCGCCCGGCATCGTGTGGGTCCTGCTCCGCTGCGTTCGCCCCGCCGACTCGGTCGCGCGGCTCGTCGTCGGCCTCGCCCCGCAGGCGATCGCGGGCGCGTTGATCGTGCTGACCGGCGTCTCGGGGTTGCATGACCAGGGCGCGGTCGTCGTCCGCACCCCGCCGGAGATCGCGTTCGACATCGTCCGGGCGTGGAGCCTCCAGCTCCGGAACGTCGTCTGGCCGCGCGGGCTCGTCGCCGAGTACGAGCGGACGGCCGAGAGCGACCCGAGCGCGCTCGTGATCGCGCTCGCGTGCGCCGCCACGCTCGCCCTCGTGCTGTACCTCTGGCGTCGCTACCCACGGCGCTCGGTCGAGCGCATGGCGCTCGCGTTCGTGGCACTCGCCTACCTGCCGGTCGCGGGCTTCCTGCCGACGCAGCACTGGACGGCGGACTCGTACTTCTATCTGCCGCTCGTCGGCGTCACGATCGGCGTCGCCACGATGACGGCGCGCCACTGGCCGGAGCTCGCGGGCTTCCAGTACGCGGCGCTCGCCCTCGCGGTGCTGTCGTTCGTCCAGACGCGGACCTGGTCGGGCGCGGTCGCGATGTTCCGGCCGGTCGCCGACCGCTACGTCGAGGACCCGCGCCCGCTGAATCGCCTCGCCTACGCCTACGCCCACGAGAACCAGCCGGCCGCCGCCGCGCGCGCCTACGTCGAGCTCGACGAGATCTTTCCCGAGCACCCGTTCAACCGCGGCGAGCGCGTCTGGGCCTACGCGTTCCTCGGCGACCCTGCGCGCAGCGAGGCCGTCCTCCAGCGCTGCATCGCCCTGGACGACGCCGAGTGCGCGGCCCGCCCCTTCTTCGACGTCCTCGGACGGCGGCGCCGCGCGCGCGACCTGAGCCCGGACGTGCTCGCCGCGGCCTATCCGGTCGCGGCACCGGCGCTGCGGAAGCGGCTCGACGCGGGTGGGCTCCGCGCCGTCGCCACCTGGCTCCGGCGCGCCGGCCTCGCCGAGCTCGCCGGGCGCGCCGACGCCGAGGCCACCGCGGCCGACGCCGCGCGGAGCGCGCGGCCGTGACGATGCCCCGCACCCCGATCCTCGTGCGCGTCCTCCTCGCCGCGGCCGCGCTCGCGGCGAGCGCCGTCGTGAGCTTCCGCTGGTGCTACGAAGCCGACCTCTGGTGGCATCTGGCGCACGGCCGCGAGATCGCCGCCGGCGTGCTGCCGCGCGTGAACCTCTTCAGCTTCACCCACCCGGCGTTTCCCCAGCCGTCGATCTCCTGGCTCTTCGACCTCGGGACGTACGGCCTCTGGCAAGCGTCCGGCGCGGGCGGGATCCAGCTCGGACAGACGCTCGTCCTGTTCACGACGCTCGCGCTCCTCTTCGCGGCGTGCCGCGTGCGGAGCGGCATCGCGGTGAGCGCCGCGGTCGTGGCGTTCGGCTTCTTCATCCTCGAGCCGCGCGCGCTCCCGCGCCCTCACACGCTCTCGTTCGCCGGCATGGCCGCGTGCGCGCTCCTGATCGAACGGGCCCGGGTGCGACGCTCGGCCGTCCCGCTGCTCCTCGCCGTGCCGCTCGTCGTCGTGTGGAGCAACTTCCACGTCGAGAGCGTCTTCGGCGTCGCGCTCCTTGGTTGCTTCGCCGTCGGCACGCTCGTCGAATCCGCCCCCGGTACGCGGCCCTTGGCCTGGCGCGCGACCGGCGCGACGGCGCTCGCCGCGGCCGCCGTGCTCGCGAACCCCTATGGGTTCGGCCTCGTGCAGTACCTGATCGACAACGCGAGCGTGCCGGCGGTCATCCGCATCGCCGAGCTCCAGCCCCCGTACCTCCCGAACTACGCGCCGTTCTTCGTGTACCTCCTGGCGCTCGCCGGCCTCTTCCTCGTCGACACCCGATCGTTCCGCGTGTGGGAGGCGCTCGCCGCCGCCTTCTTCGCGATCCTGGCGCTCCGCCATCTGCGCTTCACGCCCCTCCTCCTCTGCGCGACCGCGCCGTTCGTGGCGGCCCGGCTCGGTCCGGAGCTCGCGGGCGCGCGATGGCTGCCGGCCGGTGCGCTCTTCCTCGGACTCCTCACGGCCCGCCTCGAGCCCGCGACCTTCGTCCGTCAGCTCGGCGTCGGGATCGAATCGCTCGCCCCCGCCGAGATCGTCCCGCGTGGCGCCACCGCCTTCGCGCGGCGGGTGGACCTCTCGGGTCCGCTCTTCAACAGCATGAACATCGGCGGCTGGGTGATCTGGGAGATGTATCCGGACGCGCGCGTCTTCCACGACAGCCGCCTCCAGGCGTACCCCGCCCAGCACTTCCGCGACACGATGGAGGCCTACCGGTCGCAGCCGCGCTGGAACGCCCTCGTCGCCGGCGTCGATTGGGCGATGCTCTCGGTGCCGCGTCCGAACGAGCTCTCGGGGGCGGGCCGGTTTCCCGGCGCCGAGTGGGCGACGATCTACTGGGACGACGCGTCCGAGATCCTGGTCCGACGGACCGGCCGCTTCGCGAGCCTGATCGCCGAGCACGAGTATCGCGTGCTCCGTCCCGGTTTCGACCCTTTCACGCTGCGGGCCGACGATGTGGCACGGGCCGAGCGGCTCGTCGACGAAGCGCTACGGAATCGCCGCGACAATCCGGCGTCGTTCGCGCCCGCCGCGTGGCTCTGCTTGCACGGGGGCG
>DAIQBH010000164.1:13080-13931 GCA_036781285.1 Thermodesulfobacteriota bacterium
CTGATCACGGATCCGGCGGCACATCGACCGAAGTGCCCTCCGCGCGCAACTGCTCGTGCGCCGCGGCGCAAGCGATCGCAGCGACACGGCCCGAGTTGCGGCGCGCCGCGCTCCGCCTCGAGCGGCGCGCGGCGGCGGCTGCCGACGAATGATCGGCTAGCCGCGCGGTTCGCAGCCGAGACTCTTCCCGCCGGCGGTGAGCTGCGCGAAGAGCTGGTTCAGCAGATTCTGATCGTCGCGGCGGAGACGCGCGCGCATCGCGAGGGAATCGCAGACGTGGGGCCGCGCCGACGCGTTGTCCCCGAGCGACACGTAGGCCTCGGCGAGCCGCAGGTGGTTTTCCGGCACGTCGGGGTGGTCGTGCGCCAGGCTCTCGAGCATCTCGAGGCCGGTCTCGGAGTCGCCGTGTTTGAGGAGCGCCGCGGGCGCGAGCACGTAGAGCGTGCCGAGCATGCGCGTCGACGCGAAATCGCGGAAGCCCGGCTCGAGGTCGCGGCTCCGGCGCGCGTAGAACTCGACGTCGCGCACGAGGTTGGCGGCGAGGAGGCCCTTCTGCTGCACGATCCGGCCGGTCACGGCAGCGCGTCCGAACGATTGGCCGACGCCTTCGCAGGGCGCCTGGCGGACCTTGTCGTACGCCGCCTCGCGCGCGGCCGACGTGTCCGTCCCGACCTCGATCAACGCCTCGAGCTCGTCGGAGACGGCGAGGCAATCGACGGGCGCCCCGAGCGGCAGCGGCACCTTCATGCCCTTGAGCGGTCCGCAGCCCGCGACGAGCGCGAGCAGGAGCATCGCTGGAACCGTCGCGCGGGCTCGCCCGCGCGTTCGATCGTCACGGGCCCGCCCGCGCG
>DAIQBH010000165.1:0-13894 GCA_036781285.1 Thermodesulfobacteriota bacterium
AGCGTCGCTCACGGGCGAGTCGATGCCCGTCGAGAAGTCCACCGCCGCCCTCGCCACTCCCGATCTGCCGCTCGGCGACCGCACGAACATGGCCTACAAGAGCACGGTCGCGACCTACGGCCGCGGCCGGGGCGTGGTCGTCGCGACCGGCATGGCGACGGAGCTCGGGCGCATCGCGGCGCACCTCGGGGTCGCGCGCGACGTCGCGACGCCGCTCCAACGCCGACTCGCCGATCTCGGGCGGCGCCTCGCCATCGCCGTGCTCACGATCTGCGCGCTCGTATTCGCGGCGGGTCTCGTACGCGGCGAGCCGCCGCTGCTGATGTTCATGACAGCGGTGAGCCTCGCGGTCGCCGCGATTCCCGAGGCGCTGCCCGCGGTCGTGACGGTCTCGCTCGCGCTCGGGGCGCACGCGATGGTGCGCCGGAACGCGCTCGTCCGGAAGCTCCCGGCCGTCGAGTCGCTCGGCTCGGTCACCTACGTCTGCGCCGACAAGACGGGCACGCTCACCATGAACCGGATGTCGGCCGAGGCGTTCCACTGCGACGACGTCACGACGGACGTTCCCGGCACGGGCGCGCCGTGGGACGATCTCGTGCGCGCGATGGCGCTCGACAACGACGCCGTCGTCCACGCCGACGGCGAGATGGCCGGCGACCCGCTCGAGGTCGCCCTGCTGCTCGCCGCCCGCCGGAGCGCGGACGCGGATGCGCTCCTCGACGGCCATCCTCGCGTCGCCGAGATCCCCTTCGACGCCGAGCGGCGCTGCATGACGACGATCCACCGCGATCCGGCCGGCGGCTTCGTCTCCTTCACGAAGGGCGCGACCGAAGCGATCGCCGCATGCGCCACGACGATCGCGACGGGCCGGACACGGCGCCCGCTCGTGCCCGACGAGATCCACGCCGCGACCGAGCGCATGGCGAGCGACGGCCTCCGCGTCCTCGCGTGCGCCGTCCGCCGTTGGCCCGCCCTGCCCGCCGCCATCACGCCCGAAACCATGGAGCGGGACCTCACGCTCCTCGGCCTCGTCGGCGTCATCGACCCGCCTCGGAGCGCCGCACGCGACGCCGTCGAGACGTGCCGCGAGGCCGGCATCGTCCCCGTGATGATCACCGGCGATCATCCCGGAACGGCGCGGGCCGTCGCTCGGCGGCTCGGGATGCTCGGCGCCGACGATGCGCTGCTCACCGGAAGCGCGCTCGCGGCGATGTCGGACGACGAGCTCGCGGCGGCCGTGCGCCGGGTCCGCGTCTACGCGCGCGTCGCGCCGGAGCAAAAGCTCGCCATCGTCCGCGCGCTCCAGCGGCACGGCGAGGTCGTCGCGATGACCGGCGACGGCGTCAACGACGCGCCCGCGCTGACCCAAGCCGACGTCGGCATCGCGATGGGCGTCACCGGCACCGACGTCGCGAAGGAGGCGAGCGACCTCGTCCTGCTCGACGACGACTTCGCGACCATCGTCGCCGCCATCCGTGAAGGCCGGCGCATCCTCGACAACCTGCGCCGCTTCATCAAGTACGCGCTCACGACGAACGCGGCCGAGGTGTGGCTCGTATTCGTCGCGCCGCTCCTCGGCTTTCCCATGCCGCTGCTGCCGATCCAGCTCCTCTGGATCAACCTCGTGACGGACGGGTTCCCGGGGCTCGCGCTGGCCGCCGAGCCGGCCGAGCGCGACGTCATGCGCCGGCCGCCGCGGCCGCCGCGCGAGAGCCTGCTCGCGCGCGGGCTCGCCGCCCACGCGCTCTGGGTGAGCGTGCTCATGGCCGGCCTCGGCATCGCCACCCTCGCGGCCGGCATCGCGCTCGGGTCGGCCGCGTGGCAGACGATGGTCTTCACGGGCCTCGCGATCGCGCAGCTCGGCCACGTGCTCGCGATTCGGTCGGAGCGCGAATCGCTCTTCACGCAGGGCGTCGGCTCGAACCCGGCGCTGCTCGCGACCGTCGCCGCGATGCTCGCGCTCCAGCTCGCCGCCGTCTACGTTCCGGCGATGAACGTCGTGCTGCACACGGCGCCGCTCTCGGGCGTCGAGCTCGCGATCACCCTGGGGGCCGGCTCGGTCGTGTTCGTCGCGGTCGAGCTCGAGAAATGGATCCGACGACGAAAGGAGCCGTCATGCCAACGATGAAAGCCGCCGTCTTCAAGGAGCCAGGCCGGATCGTGCTCGAGCGCGTGCCCGTCCCCGAGATCGGTCCCGGGGACGCGCTCGTCCGCGTCACGACGACGACCATCTGCGGGACCGACGTGCACATCCTGAAGGGCGAGTACCCCGTCGCTCCCGGCAGGATCGTCGGTCACGAGCCGGTCGGCGTCATCGAGGCGCTCGGTTCCGGGGTCACCGGCTATACGGTCGGGCAGCGCGTGGTGGTCGGGGCCATCACGCCGTGCGGGCAATGCGGATCGTGCCTCGAAGGCCACCCCGCGCAGTGCGGAGGCAAGGCGATCGGCGGCTGGCGCTTCGGCAACACGATCGACGGTTGTCAGGCGGAGTACGTCCGCGTGCCCTTCGCGATGGCCAACCTCGCGCTCGTGCCGGCCGGGCTCACCGACGAGGACGTGCTGATGTGTCCCGACATCATGAGCACCGGCTTCGGCGGCGCGGAGAGCGGCCGCATCGGCATCGGCGACACCGTCGCCGTCTTCGCGCAGGGACCGATCGGCCTCTGCGCGACGGCCGGCGCGAAGCTCCGGGGCGCGACGACGATCGTCGCGGTCGACGGCATCCCGGAGCGCCTCGCGATGGCGAAGCGCCTCGGCGCCGACGTGACGATCGACTTCCACGCCGCCGACCCGGTCGCGACCATCATGGCGCTCACCGAGGGACGCGGGGTCGACGTCGCGATCGAGGCGCTCGGCACGCAGCAGACCTTCGAGAGCTGCCTGCGCGTGCTGAAGCCGGGCGGCGTGCTGTCGAGCCTCGGCGTCTACTCCGGCAAGCTCGCGCTTCCGCTCGATGCCTTCGCGGCCGGGCTCGGCGACCACGCGATCGTGACGACGCTCTGTCCCGGCGGCAAAGAGCGCATGCGGCGCCTGATGCGCGTGATCGCGAGCGGCCGGGTAGCCCTCGGAGCGCTCGTCACGCACCGGTTCCCCCTCGACCGCATCGAGGAGGCGTACGACCTCTTCGCCCACCAGCGCGACGGCGTGCTGAAGGTCGCGATCGGATAGATGCCGACCCGAGACGACGTCTCCGCGTTCGCCGCGCCCGGCGAAACGCGAGCGCGCCGGAGGGCGAACCCGGACGGGCCCGCCTGGGCGAGGGAGCAATCCCTCGAGTGAAGGACGAAGGGACTCGCGCCGGGGCGCGCCGCGACCTCGAGCTCGGTCCAGACCGAGGAGCGCCGCGAACCAACGGCGCCGGGCCCCGCACGATGCCTGTGCGCTCCGGCGATGGCCATCCTGGCATCCTAGGCTCGCCAGCGTGCGTGCCGGCGGCTAAGGAGGCGCGATGACGACCCGTTCGACCAAGCGCAGGGCCCGCACGAGCCGCACCCGTCCGTTCGACGTTCTGGTCGCGAGCGACGGCTCGCCACCGGCGCGGGCCGCCGTCCACGCGGCCGTGGGCTTCCCGTGGCCGCAGCACGCCCGCGGTGCGGGCGTCGTGGCGTGGGGCACCGAGCACTGGGCCGCGCGATTCTCGCCCGACATTTCCGCGGGTGCCGCACGGGTCGCGCGCGAGACCGAGCGCGCGCTCCGTCGGCGCTGGCCGAGCGCGGGCGTCGAGGTGACCAGCGAGCTTCCGGCGGCGGCGATCGTCCGGCGAGCGCGCGCGGGCGGCGTGGTCGTGGTCGGCGCCCATGGCTACGCGCCGCTCGAGCGCTGGATGCTCGGCAGCGTGTCGCGGGCCGTCGTCCGGCAGACGACCGCGTCGGTGCTGGTCGTCAAGGGCCGACGCGCGTCGCCGCGTCATTTCGTGATCGGCTACGACGGATCGGCCAACGCGCGCCGCGCGGTCGCGTTGATCGCGAAGCTCGCGGTACCGCGCAACGGCCGCGTCACGGTGCTCGGTCTCTGCGAGGTCGTGCGCGCGCCCACGATCGCGTTCCTACCGCCGACCTTCCGCGCCTCGCTCGCGAGCGAAGTGCACACCGTCAACGAGCGCCGCCTCGCCACGCTGCGACGGCAACTCGAGCGTGCGAGCACCGCGCTCGGCGCCGCCGGCTGGCGGGTGCGCACCGACGCGCGCGGAGGCGTGGCCGTCCGCGACCTGATCCGCGTCGGCACCGGCCTCCGCGCCGACGTTCTGGTGCTCGGCGCGCGCGGCACGAGCGGCCTCCGCCGCCTCGTCCTCGGCAGCGTCGCCGAGGCCGTTCTCGACCGTTCACCGCTACCCGTGCTCATCGTCCGATAGTCGCAGCGTGCCGCGGCGCCGCGACGGCGACCATCGGGAAGCACGGAGCGGGTCTTCCGAGCTCCGTCGGCCAGGGCGCGCGGTGGAGGTGTCGCCCGCGGGGGCGATCTCGGTCAGGAGCGCGAACGCAAGCTCGATCGAGCCGCGCCGAAGTCCCGTCGAGCTTCCATGCGCCGACCACCGGCCGGTCACGAATGTGCGGCGGACGCCGTCGACGCGCCGAGCGCGCGCGACGGCTCCGTAGGCCCCGCGGGCGACACCTCCACCGCGCGCGTTTCCCGACGGCCGCCGTCGCAGAGACTCCCGATGAACGCCGTCGCAGCGACTCGGACTCTAATCGACGCGCACGATCTCCAGGTAGCGCGGCACCGCCGCCGTCCAACCGAGCTCCGCCTCGATCGCGTCGTGCAGCGCCGTCGCCGCCGCCGGCTCGCCGTGGACGACGAAGACCGTCTCCGGCGCACGCGGCGCCCGCCGGAGCCAGGAAAGAATCTCGCCGCGATCGGCATGCACCGAGAACGCCGGGACCGATGCCACCTCGGCGCGGACGCCGATGTAGCGGCCGTGCATCTTGATCTCGTGGGCCCCGTCGGCGAGCGAGCGCCCGCGCGTGCCCTCGGCCTGATAGCCGACGAGTAGGACCGCGTTCCGCTCGTCCGGAAGACGGTGGGCGAGATGGTGCAGCACGCGGCCCCCGCTCGCCATGCCCGACGCGGAGACGATGATGCTCGGCTCGCGCGCGTCATTGATCGCCATCGAGTCCTCGACCGTGCGGGCCTCGATCAACCGACCCGGATCGAACGGGTCGCCGTCGCCGGCGAAGCCGGGACGGATCTCGATCCCGCCCTCGGCGATGGCGCGCCGGTAGACGCCGAGCGCCGCGAGCGCCATCGGGCTGTCGACGTAGACCGGCAGGTTCGGCACCCGCCCCTCGCGGACGAGCCGCCGGAGGTGCAGCAACAGCACCTCGGTGCGGTCGACCGCGAACGACGGGATGACGGTCGTCCCGCCGCGCGCCGCCGTCCGCACCAGCGTCTCCTCGAAGCGCGCGAGCGCCGCCGCGTCCTCGTGGGTCCGGTCGCCGTAGGTCGACTCGACGAGCACGAGATCGGCGCCCGGCGGATCGGCCGGCGGCGTCAGGATCGGGTGCGCGGGGCGGCCGAGATCACCGCTCAGGAGCACCGTCCGGGGCCGCGGTCCCTCCACCTCCACCTCGAGCAGAACCATGGCCGAGCCGAGAATGTGCCCCGCGGGCAGGAACGTCGCGCGCACTCCGGGCGCGCCCTCCGCGCGCGGGAAGAACGCCGCGACCCGAAACCGTTCGAGCACGCGCTCCGCGTCGGCGGTCGTGTACAGCGGCAGCGCCGGCCGGTGTTTCGACGTGCCGCGCCGGTTCGCGTAGCTCGCGTCCTCCTCCTGGATGTGCGCGCTGTCCGGCAGCACGATCCGCGCGAGCGCGTGCGTGCCGGCGGTCGCGAAAACCGGGCCGCGGAAGCCGTTCCGCGCCAGCGCCGGCAGGTATCCGCAGTGATCGAGATGCGCGTGCGTCAGCACGACCGCGTCGATCGTCGCGGGCTCGACCGGAAACGGGCTCCAGTTCCGCAAGCGGAGCGGCTTCAACCCTTGAAAGAGCCCACAGTCGAGGAGCACGCGCGCGTGCGGCGTCTCGAGGAGGAATCGGCTGCCGGTGACGGTGCCGGTCGCGCCGAGGAAGCGGAGAATCGGAACGCGTTGGTCGTGGCGTGCCATGGCGGCTCCTCAGTGCGCGTGCGCGCGGTGGCCGGCGCCCGCGTGATCGTACGGCAGGACGAGCGACGTCACGCGAGCCCGCTCTCGACCGGCAGGTCCACGAAGAAGGTCGTTCCTTTCGGCTCGCGGCGCTCGAATCCGAGGTGGCCGCCGTGCGCGACGACGATCTGCTTCGCGATCGGCAGGCCGAGGCCCGACCCGTCCCGCTTCGTCGTCTCGAACAGCCGAAACACGTCCACGCTCTCCGGCACGCCGGTCCCGGTGTCGGAAACCGCGATCCGCACGCGGTCGTCGGGCGCGCGCCGGGCTTGGACGTCGACCCGGCCGGGCCCGTGGTCGATCGCCTCGACGGCGTTCTTCACGAGATTGTCGAGCACGCGGCGGAGCTTGTCCCCGTCGGCGGTGAGCAGCGGCACGTCCGCCGCGACGTCGAGGGCGATCACGATCCCGCGCGCGGCGGCGACCGGCTGCCAGAGCTCCACCACCTTCCGCAGCAGCTCCGACAACGCGACGGGGCGGAGCTCGAGCCGCTGCTGTCGCGCGAAGTCCAGGAAGTCCTTGATGAGACCGTCGAGGCGCCGCACCTCGGACACGATCCGCTCCGCCGGCGCGGAGAGGTCGCGGCTCGGCCGCTCCGGACTGCGGCTGACGCGCCGGTGGATCAGCTGCGCCTGCATCGAGAGGCCCGCGAGCGGGTTCCCGAGGTCGTGGACGATGCGGGCCGTGATCGCGCCGATGTCGGCGAGGCGCTCGCGCTGCTCGGCGAGCCGGCGCGCGGCCGCGAGCTCCACCTCCATCGCGTGCCGGTCGCTCATGTCGCGGATGATCGCGGAGTAGATCACCTGATCCCCGACCCGGGCCTCGGACACCGAGAGCTCGACCGGGAAGACCTCGCCGTTCTTGCGCTGGGCCTGGACCTCGCGAATGCGGCCGATCGCCTTCGGGACGCCGGTCGCGCGATACCTCGCGATGTAGTCGTCGTGCTCCTCCCGGTAGGGCGCGGGCATGAGCATCCGCACGTTCCGGCCGAGCACCTCGCTCGCCTCGTACCCGAAGGTGCTCTCGGCGGCGCGGTTGAAGAGCGACACGTTCGCGTCCTGATCGATGCAGATGATGGCGTCGCGCGCCGTGTCGAGGATCGCCTGCCATCGGAGCTCGTTCAGCTGGAGCACACGGAGGGCGGCTTCCGAAGTGCGATCGTCGTCCATGTCACCGGCCTCCCGTCGTACGGTCCCGAGACGCGACCCGAGCTGCGGACTCGCGGTTCCCGGACGCGTCAACGCCGCCGCCGTCGCGCCGAGGCACGGACGGTCAGCACGGGCACGGGGGCGTGTCGGACGACGCGCTCCGCGACGCTGCCGATCAGGAGGCGCGCGAGGCCCGTCTGTCCGAGCGTCCCCATGACGATCCCGTCGGACTTGGACGCCGCCGCGAGGATGCACGCGACCGGCGGACCGATCATCACGTCGATCGAAATGCGGCGGACCTTGCGGCGCCCGGTGACGCGCGCGACGGTCGCGGCGAGCCGCTCGCGCGCGGCCGCGACGTCGGCCGACGGCGGCGGCAACGGACGACCGTGCGCCGGCCGGATCGGCGGGATCACGTGGAGCACCCGGAGCACGCCGTCGTGCAGCACGGCCAGGTCGGCCGCGGTCGCGAGCGCCGCGTCCGCCGACGGCGAGAAATCGTGGGGCACCAGGATCCGCTTGAAGATCGCCATCATCCGCCTCCGTGACGCGCAGCGTGCGCGTACTCCTCGAGAATGTCGCTGGCGGAGAGTATCCCGACCACCCGCTCGCCCGCTACGACCGGCAACGCGCGGACGCGGCGTTCGAGCATGAGCCGCGCGGCGGTCGCGGCGTCGACGTCGGTCGCGACCGTCGTGGGATCGGCGGTCATCGCGGCGTTCACCTTCGTATGCGCCAGTTGGCCGAGGTGCGGACCGAGGTCGGCGCTGCTCAGCATCCCGACGAGGCGGCCGTCGTCGACGACGGGCAGATGGCGGACCCGGTGGTCGCGCATCAGGTCGCGCGCCGCATCGAGCTTCGCCTGCGAGTCGATCGTGATCGGCGCGCGCCGCATCAGCTCGCCGACCTCACCGGGTCCGGAAGGCGCGGCCTGCGGCGCATGGGCATGCGCCTCGGCGGCGAGCGCGCCGAGATGCGGCGCGCGCGTCGCGGGCACGATCAGCACGGGACAGGGCGCGAGCCGGGCGACTTTCGCCGCGACGCTGCCGAGCATGAGGTGGCGGAGCCCCGTCCGCCCGTGCGTCCCCATCACGATCACGTCGACCCGGCGCTCGCCGGCGAGTTGCAGGATGCGCAACGCCGGCGTGTCGACGCAGACGTCCACTTCGAAGGCGGGCACGTCGCCGTCCGCGGCGAGCACGTCCCGGACGTGCGTTCGAAGACGCTCCGTCTCTTCGCGGATCCACTGCCCGTCGATCGGCGCCATCGGGAACTCCGCCATCGTGTAGACGGGCAGCGGCAGCATGTGCGCCACGAGGACGCGTCCCTTCGCGGCGCGAGCGAGGTTGCCAGCGACTCGGAGCGCGGCGTCCGCCGCCGCTTCGTAGTCGAGCGGGACCAAGATGTGTGTGAAGGTCGTCATGTCCGGCATCCATTGCGGCTTTCATGCCAGCGGAGCCCGACCTCACTCGCGGATGTTTTCCGCATGGACCGTCCGAATCCCGGGACCCGGAGGCCCATGATTCCCGAAAACGGGAACGCCGTCAGGCGCCGGCCGCCGGCGGGATCTCGAACTCGACGCGCGACACGCCGGCGTCGTAGGTGGTGCGGACCGCCGCCCCGAGCGCGGCGAGCAGGCCGCGCATGGGGACGTTGCGGCCGGGGACGTCGGCGGCGAAGCGCGTCCGCCCGGTCGCGGCCGCCGCCCGCAACGACACGAGGACGAGCGAGGTGCCGAGCATCACGTGCTGCCACGCGTCCGCGACCGCGAGCGCGACGTCGGCCCTGCCCGCGGCGGGCACGTCGACCCACCCGCCGACCGCCACGACGTGGCGCGAGGTCGCCTCGAACCCGATCGGCTGCGCCAGCGCGATCGCGCGGTCGGCGCCGGTCGCCGCGACGTGCTCGATCATCGCGCGCCGGAGTCGCGGCTGCGGCGACGAGAAGCGGAGGTGCGGTGCCGTCGCCGAAAGGCGCTCGAAGAAGTCGATCACGCCCGCGAGATCGGCCGGCGTGGCGCGCCGGATCACCACGCGGCGCCCGTCCGCGAGCGCGACCGAACGCGGCCCGAGGTCGATGTGCGCGCGCGTCCCGTCGACGGCGAGCTCAGCGCACGACACGGGCGGCCTTCCTCGCGCGTCCGCGGCGTCTGCCGGGACGCCGCTCCTGCGCGCGCACCGTCAAGACGGGGATCGGCGCGTGACGAACCACCTTTTCTGCGACGCTGCCGATGAGGAACCGCGCGAGGCCGCTCCGCCCGAGCGTCGCCATCACGATCACGTCCGCGCGACGAGCGGCGTCGAGGATCGCGGGCGCCGCCTCGCCGACCACGGCGCGGCACGTCACGCGCCGGGCCCGCGGGCCGAGGACGTCGCGTGCGAGCGCGGCGAGCCGTCGCTCGCGCTCGCGCGCGATCTCGGCGGGCGGCGTCCACGCGATCTCCTCTTGCGTCGGGTAGCCCGGACCCGAGTAGAACGGCGTCAGCACGTGCAGCAGCGTGATGCGTCCGCCGTGGACCTCCGCCAGGTCGGCGGCGACGCGCACGGCCGCGGTCGCCGGGTCCGAGAGGTCGTGCGGTACGAGAATTCTCCGAAAGCGATGCGCCATGCCGACGGTGATTCCAAATTCCCTGCCAACCCGACCTTCGCTCGGCACGCTGACCGCGTCGGCGCGCGGTTGCCACGGCCGGGAATCGCCGAGCCGGTTTTCGCACGGCTGAGAAGGAGCGCCGCGACGATGCCCGCGGTTCCGACGGTCCGCGCTGGTCCGCACCTTGCTCTCTCCTGAATCGGGAGGTTCTTCCGCATGCTTGCCACCAGCTACACGCCACCGGGCCGAGGGCCCTCGAGCGCGATCCATCGCCATCTGCTCGCCGAGCGCCGCGCGATCCTCGCCCGCGTCGCGCGCACCGAGCGCGAGCTGCGCGGCCTCGGCGGGGTCGAGGCCGACCTCGGGGACGAAGCGCAAGAAGAGACGACCGCCGCCCTGCTCCTCCGTCTCGACGATCGCGCCCGCCACGAGCTCACGGCGATCGATGCCGCGCTCGAACGCCTGCACCGCCACACCTACGGCATCTGCACGGCGTGCGGCCGCCGGATCGCCGCCGAACGCCTCGCGGCCGTGCCGCAGGCCGATCGCTGCATCGACTGCGCGCACGCGGCCGGCTGACGGGCCGAGGCCTCCGCTTTTCGCTCGCGTTCAGCGGCCGAGCGCGCGCGGCAGGGCCGTGTGCGCGGCCGCGCGCGCCGCCGCGACCGGGCCGTCCGTCGCGACCAGCACGTGCGGCTCGCCGGCGCCGATCGGCTCGCGCGCCGCCCGTTGTGCGAGATACGTCTCGACGCGCGCCTCCGACACGTCGTCCGCCGGTCGCGCGGCGAGGCGCGCGCGCACGACGGGCTCCGGCGCGTCCGTCTCGAGGAAGACGATCGGTCGTCCCTGCCGGGCGGCGACGGCGGCGAGGCGGTCGCGATCGGCGCGGCGGAGGAACGTCGCGTCCGCGATCACGCCGCGGCCCGCCGCGAGCACGCGCTCGGCCTCGCGCGTCAACGTCTCGTACACCGCCGTGCGCGCGTCGGCGCTGTAGCGGTCGTCGCGCGTGCCCCCGCCGGCGCGCCGCCGAATGACGTCCGACCGCAGCCACGCGTAGTCGGTCACGTCGGCGAGCTCGGCCGCGAGCGCCGACTTGCCGGTGCCGCTGAGGCCGCAGCACGCGACGATCGCCGGCGGATCGGCGCGCCACGCCGAGCGCACCGCGAGGCGCAGATAGGCGGCGGCGCGGAGCCGTGCCGCCGCGCGCTCGCCCTCCGCGACCTCGTCCTCGGCGCTCGTGAGACAGGCGACGAGGGCCCGCACGGCGGCACGGAACGCCGCGTAGTAGGGCAGCAGCGTCGCGAGGTCGGCGTCGCCGGTTTCGACGGCATACGCGGCGGCGAACGCCTCCGCGAGATCGCGATGGCCGCGGAGCTCGAGATCCATCGTGAGGAACGCGATCTCCGACGCGACGTCGTTGCACCGGAACGCCTCCGAGAACTCGATGCAGTCGAAGACGTAGATGCCGGCTGGGAGCGCGTCGGGGTCGCGCGCGCCGGCGTCGACGAAGCAGACGTGCTCCGCGTGCAGGTCGCCGTGCCCTTCCCGAACGTACCCGCTCGCCTGGCGCGCGCGGAGGAGCGCGTCGTGCGTCCGGACGAACCGCGCGCCGAAGGCCGCGAGGAACGCGTGCTCCTCCGCGCGCAGCACCGGTCCGACGAAGCGCGCCTGATCCGCGAGCGTCGCGGCGAATCGATCGCGGAGCGCGTCGGGCGCGGCGTGCGCCGCGACCGCCGGTCCGGTCGCGGCGTCGCGGTGGAACGCCGCGATCCGTCGCGCGAGCGCCCGCATCGACTCGGCGTCGACCGCGCCCGCTGCCAGCAGCGCCGGCAACAACCGATCGGCGGGCAGCCGCCGCATGCGCAGCACGGGCTCGACGAGCTCGCCGTCACCGCCGAGCGCGAGGACGCCGTCGGCGCGCCGCACGACCGCCGTCACGTCGACGTACACCGGCGCCGCGAGCCGGCGATTGAGGCGGAGCTCCTCCGCGCAGAAATGCCGGCGCGCCGCCAGCGTCGTGAAGTCGAGAAACGGGAACCGCACCGCCTTCTTCAGCTTGTAGACCCACGCCCCTGCGAGGAAGACGTGCGAGATGTGCGTCTGCACGTGCTCGACGCGCGCGGGACGGTGCGCATACGAGCTCGGGTCCGCCAGCAACCGGACCACATCATCGGTCATGTCCCACTCGGAGCACGAACGACGGCCGCGCGCCAGCGTGCTGTGGTGGTGGGTCGGGTTCGATGGGGCGACGTAGCGGCGAAGCCGATCCGTCTTCGTCGTCGACCCGGCTCGCCCGAACTCGCTCGCACCCGCCGCCCGCCCATCCCCGCTCGCTCGGACAGCGGGCTCGCTGATCGGGTCGACTCCTCGCCGGATGCCTCGGCTCTCGCCGCTACGTCGCCCCATCGAACCCGACCCACCACCACAGGGGGCTGCGAGGTTGCTCGTGTCGCTAGTCGGCGCTGCGGAGGTACTGGACGATCGCCCGCGCCTCCGACTCGGTGAGCACGCGGCGGAAGTGCGGCATGGCGGGGCGCTTGGTCGCGATCATGTGCCAGATCGCCGTCCGCACCTGCTCGGGGTCGCGGCGCCGGAAGTACGCCCGGTCGAACACCACCGTCGGGCCGCGCTCCGCGTCGCCGAGCGTGTCGCTGTCGCTGCCGCGGCCGTCGTCGCCGTGACAGGCGGCGCAGTAGCGATCGTAGAGGGTGTATCCCGGCGACAGCATCCGGACGAACGCGACCAGCGCCGGCAGCTCGGCCGCCGTGACCGGCGGATCGACGGCGGGCATGCCGCGCGTTCCGTGCCGCACGGCCGTCGCGAGCCGCTCGGCGTCGAACGCCGCCTGGAACGCCGGGTCGGACAGATCGCGCGGCGACCGCGCGCCCGACGGCAGCATGTGCGCCGACGTGCCGGTCGGGCCGTGGCAGAGCTCGCAGCGATCGAGATAGATCGCCTGCCCTGCCTCGACGAGGCGCCAGTTCACGGTCGGGAGGCGCTCGAGGTGCGCCGCGATCGCTTCGACGTCCTCCGCGCGCGCCCGCAGCTCCGTCAGGTCGAGCGCGAGCTCGAGCGGCACGCCGCTCCGAATCCGCCGCACGAGGTCGTCGACCGAGTAACGATCGAGAAACCCGGTCCGCAGGTCGCGCGGCCGATTCGAAAGCATCTCGATGTCCCGCCCGTC
Organism: Thermodesulfobacteriota bacterium; assembly: GCA_036781285.1. Lineage (GTDB taxonomy): Bacteria > Desulfobacterota > Binatia > UTPRO1 > UTPRO1 > UTPRO1. Next base: position 13,061 of record DAIQBH010000165.1, read on the forward strand.
CCCCCGCCCGGTGACCCCGTGACAGGCCTCGCAATGCCGCACATAGAGCGCCCGCCCATCCACCTCCCCCGCCACGGCCGGACGACCGACCCCGATGGCGACCACTCCGGCGATGGCCGCCGCCACCAAACGAGCTCGCATTTGCCCCATACCGTTCACAGAGCAATCGCGCGGCCAAGCCACCGGACGCCGACCCGGTTGGTGGGTCTGGTTGGTTCGGGGCGACGTGAGGCGAGAGCCGAGGCATCCGACGAGGAGCCGGCCCGAAAAAGCGCGCCCCCTGTTTGAGCTCGCGCAGCGAGCAAGTTGGGGCGCGCCGGGCCGGCGACGAAGACGGATCGGCTTCGCCGCCCGTCGCCCCGAACCAACCAGACCCACCAACCGCGCGCACGCAGCGACCTCCGCGAGCCGCCCCTCGTTTCTCACCGACGGGAATCCGGCACGCAGACGGCAGCCCGATTTTCCCGCGGATCGGAATCACGCGCCGCCCGTACGCGCTTAACCGCCGTGGCACGGCGCTTGGATTGCTGCCAAGTCGCCATCTTGCGACCCCGAACACGAGGCTCTATGTGACCGCCGACATGCCCCCCGACCAGCCCACCAAAGGCTCGATCCTCATCGCCGAGGACGAGGCCGGCGTCCGCGAAAGCTTGACCGACGTGCTCCGCGACGAGGGCTACGACGTCGTCGCGGTCGCCGACGGCGCCGCCGCGATCGCCGAGCTCGACGCCGGCGAGGTCGACATCGTGATCTCGGACCTGCGGATGCCCGGGGCCGACGGTCTCGCCGTGCTCACGCACTGCCGCGAGGTCGTGCCCGAGACCTTCGTGCTGC
>DAIQBH010000166.1:0-13828 GCA_036781285.1 Thermodesulfobacteriota bacterium
GCGGAGCTCCGGCCGCGCGCCGACCAGCACGAAGAGCGGCACACCGCTGCCCCACTGCACGAGGTGCTCGACGAGATCGAGGAGGAGCGGCTCGGCCCAGTGCACGTCGTCGATCACCAGCACGGCCGGCTTCGCGGCGGCGAGCCCGGCAAGGAAGCGCCGCACGACGAAGAACGTTTCCTCGGGCGACATCGCGGACCCGCCGAGGAGCCCGTCGATGCCGCCGGCGATGCGCGCGCGCTCACCGTCGTCACCGTCACCATGCAGGACGGCCGCGACCGCCATCCGCACCGCCTCGCCCGTCGCGCCGTCGGCGAGGCCGAGAAAGCGGCGCACCGCCTGCGCGAGGGGCGCGAACGTCGCCCCGCCGGCGGCGTCGCAGTGCGCGCCGAGGATCGTCGCGTCGTCGCCGTGGCGGCGCGCGACCTCGGCAATGAGACGCGACTTGCCGAGCCCCGGAGACCCGACGAGCACGGCGAGTCGCGTGGCCGGCATCGCGATCGTCGCGGCGTACACCGCCTCGAGCCGCGCGAGCTCGTCCTCGCGGCCGACGAACGGCGTGGCGGCCACACCGGCCGGCGGCGCGAGCGACTCGAGCCGGTACACCCTGACCGCTTCGGCCCGGCCTTTCAAGGCGACGCTGCCGAGCGGTGCCAACGTCACGCGCGTCGCGACCAGCCGTCGCGTCGCCTCGCCGAGCACGACGTCGCCGTCCCTGCCCTGCTCCTGGAGCCGCGCGGCAACGTTCACGGGATCGCCGATGACGTCGTCCTGCGCGCCGCTCACGACGACCTCGCCCGTATTGACGGCGACGCGGAGCCCGGCGGCGCCGAGCGCGGCGGCGCTCGTCTGCACGAGCGCGCGGAAGGCGTCTTGCATCGCCGCCGCGGCGCGGACGGCGCGGAGCGCATCGTCCTCGGCCACGCGCTTCAGACCGAAGGCCGCCATCACCCCGTCGCCGAGGAGCTTCACCACCGTCCCGCCGTGCGCGTCGACCGCGGTCCGGAGCGCCGCGTAGTAGCGATCCATCACGCGCCGGACGGACTCGGGATCGAGCCGCTCGTGCAGCGCCGTCGAGCCGACGAGATCCGCGAACACGATCGTCACCACTTTGCGCGCGTCGGCCTCGGGGCCGGGACGCGCGGGAGCCGCCGCACCGGCGGGTGCGCTGGATCCGAGCGCCGCCCCGCACTCGCCGCAGAACTTCTCGCCGGGCTCGTTCGCCGTCCCGCACGCGGGGCACGCGAGCGCCAACCCGGCGCCGCATTCACCGCAGAACTTGCGACCGGGTCGGTTCTCGTGCCCGCAGGCGGCGCAGTGCATCGCCGGCTTGTAACCGGATCGTCCGGTAGCACCAAACGACTCGCGCCCGCCGGTGGTCAGTTCGATTGGGCGCGAGCGAGGACGCCCTCCCCCTCGTCGCACGCCACGGCTTCCGCGTCGTCGAGCACCGGCCGGTCGGCCGCGACACGAGCAATCAATGGATCCTGCTGCTCGTGCTCGGGCCGGCGGCGTCCTCCTGAGCCGACGCAGGCGTCCGGGCGAGGATCACGGTGAAGCAGGACCCGCGCCCCGGCTCGCTCTCGAGCTCGATGCGTCCTCCGTGAGCGTCGACGAGCAACGCCGCGACGAAGAGTCCGAGCCCAGCGCCCGACGCCGTGCTCGTCGCGGCATCGAGGCGACGGAAGGGGTCGAAGACGAACCGCTGCTCTTCCTTCGGGATCCCGATCCCGTGATCCACCACACGCACGACCGCTTCCCGCGCGCGCACCGCGACCTCCACTTCGACCGCGCTCCCCGTCGGCGAATACTTGAGCGCGTTCCCGATGAGGTTGTGCAGCACTTGCGACATCCGCGTCGCGTCGCAGCGGGTCACGACGGAGGCGTCGGGGCTACGCAGCACGATCGGGTGATCGCGCGTGCTCGCGCGGAACAACTCCACGACCTCGCCCGCGACATGCACGAGGTCGTGATCCGCCAGAACGAGGTCGAACTTGCCCGCCTCGATCGTCGCCATGTCCATGAGATCGCCGACGAGGCGGCCGAGCCGATCGATCTGCCGCCGCACGAGATCGAACGCGCCCCGCAAGGCGTCCTCGCTCGGGGCCGTCGCGCCGGCGAGCTGCGACGTCGTCAGCTTGAGCGCGCTGAGCGGATTGCGAAGATCGTGCGCGATGCCGCCGAGCAGCGCGAACTGGCTCTCCCGCCGGCGCGCGAGATTGTCGGCCATTTCATTGAAGCGCTGGGCCATTTCGCGCAGCTCCTCCGGCCCGCGCTCCTCGGCACGTGACGATCGCTCGCCGTCGCCGAACCGCCGGATCACGCCCGCGAGCGCGATCAGCGGCTCGAACAGTTGGCCGCGGAGCCACACCAGGAGCATCGCCATGCCGCCCAACACGAGCACCGCGGTCGTCGTTCCGAGGACGTTCGCAAAACGGTCCCACGACTCCGCACGATCGTGCGCGGCGCGCGACTGTTCGACGTTCAGGTCGACGAAGGTCTTCAACGCTGCGTACGCCGTCTCCAACCGCGGCGAACCGTCGCCGCGCTCCGCGCCGTCGAGATAACCTTCGACCGCCGCCTCCGCGGTAGCGAGGCTCGACCGCTCCTCTGCGGTCGTCGCGAAGCTCGCGGCGGCGTCGAATCGTCTCCGCAGGTCGTGCTCGAACTCGCGCCGCACGACCGGCTCTGCGGTGCGGGCGTGCATCAAGAGGTCGAGCGTCATCTCGTCGGCCAGGCTGACGTTTTCGACGGCGGTCGTCAGCGTCGCGATCGCGCGATGCTGCACCGTCGTCGTGACGACCAAGGCACCGGCAGCCACGATCGCAAGCGCGGACAGCGTGGCCACGAAGAAGCCGAGCATGCGTCGGAGGCTCCGACCGCCCATGCAGTCGGCGTCTACCTCGCGATCGGCACGTCGCCTAGCATGGGGCAAAGTGCCGCATGTCGCTATTTGCCACACCAGCCCCGCGGCATGAGCGCCATTCGAGTTGCATGCGGTGTGCGCACTGTCGGTCCGCATCTTGCTTCGTGTGGAGCCGTGCCGTTCTTGCGACCGCTTGCGAGGCTCCCCCTCCGTAGCACCACGGGTCGCAAGGGCGGCACGCCGCGCGGCGCGGTGCCGAGCGCCGTCCTGCTGATCGTCGCCCTGCTGCCGTCGTCGGCGTTCGGCGTCGCCAAGACCTGCGGTACGAACCCGCTCGCCAACACCCAGGACGTGCTCTGCGCGACCGGGGCGTGCAGCGCCACGCTCGTGCGCATGACGAATCCGATCGAGGTCACGAGCGGCGGCTGCGAGTTCGATCTCGGCGGTCGCGCGCTCAGCGTCGAGAAGACCTTCCAGATGACCGGTCTCGGCTACATCAAGGTCACGAACGCGGGCAACATCACGCTCACCTCCACCGGCAAGCTGAAAGCGCGCGGCGACTACGTGAAGCCGAGCGGCTTCATCGTCGGAGGCGGCCTGATCTCGCTCAGCAGCAGCGGCACGATCGACCTGGCGGCCGGCAACCTCGACGTCGCCGGCGACCCCGCCGGCACGATGCTCCTCCATGCGGCGCAGGACGTCTTCATCCGCTCGAATTCGGTGATCAACGGCGGCGGCATCACGTCGTTCTCGGACCTCGGCGATCGCTTCACCGACGGCGGCGAGCTCGGCGTGCTGGCGGCTGCCGGGAGCATCACCGTCAACGGCGATCTCTCGTTGGACGGTTTGAACGGCGGCGCCGGGGGCATCGTCGATCTGCAAGCCGGCCGCGACATCACCATCACGCGTCCCGTGAACGTGAGCGGCGGTGGCGGCGACGGCGGCGAATTTTCCGCGACGGCCGGGGATCACATCGCCATCGTCAACGGCGGCGTGAACGCGGACAGCACGGTTGGCGGCGGCTTCGGGGGAACGATCTCACTCGCTTCCGGCGAGGACGCGCTCGGAGGCGTCGTGCCGGGCGGAAACGTGGACGTCACCTCGGCGTCGATGCTGATGCGCGGAAGCGCGACCGATGCCTTCGGCGGCGACGGCGGCGAGCTCGACGTATTGGCCGCGGGCCGCATCCGGTTCGCAGGCTCCGGGATGGCGGTGCGGGTGGACGCCGCCACCAACTGGGACGGCTCGGCGGGCGCCATCACGCTCGACTCCAGCGACACCCAGCCGAATCGCCTGGGACCGACCGACGGCGACATCGAGCTCGGCGGCGTCATCACCATGAAGAGCGGCACCACCGGCGGCGACGGGGGCAGCATCGACCTGACGGCGGGCCGCGATCTCCTCTTCACCGCGTCGCTCGATGCCAGCGGAACCGACGTCGGCGGCGACGTGACGGGTACGGCCGGCCGCGCGGTCACGTTGAACGGGGTCATCACGGCGCGTGGCACGAGCGCGCAGGGCGAGGGCGGCTTCGTGGACTTCCAGTCCGGTCTTGCCTCCGACCAAGGCGGACTGGGGAACATCACCGTGCAGAAGAACATCGTCGCCAATGGCGGCGCCGGTCAGAGCGGCGGCCAGCCGATCACGCTCGCCGGCTGCGGCCTGGCCGTGGCGTCCAACGTGAAGATCGACGGCACCGGGGGCACCAATCCGATCAACGGCCTGAAGGGCGGAGCCGCGATCGAGCTCATTTCTCGCCGCGCCATGCAGCTCTGCAACAGCTCGCAGTACGTCGCCCCCCCCGGCGGCAGCGTCACGACCACCCGCCTCCCGGGCGTGAATCCCGTGATCGGGTCCGGCGTGGTCTTCAATCCGGCGCGCAGCGACAACCCCCTGGCCGTCGGCCCGTTTCCGAATTGTCCGGTCTGCGGCGACGGCATCCGTCAAGCCGGCGAGACGTGCGATCCGGGGGCGGGCGCGGACGGCGCCTGCTGCAACGCCTCGTGCTCCGCGTTCCTGTGCCTGACGCCGACGCCCACGCCGACGCCCGTCCTGACGCGCACGGCGACGCCGACGGCCACGAGGACCCCGACGCCGACGCGCACGGCGACGCCCGGAGGCCCCACGGCGACCGCCGAGACGCCGACGCCGAACCTGCTCACGCCGACCGCCACGACGACCGCGACGACCACCGCCACCCGCACGCCGACGCCGTCCGCCACCCTCACGGCTTCGCCGACCGTGACACCGACCGCCACACCGACGCCCGTCCGGGCCGCCGTCGACCACTACAAGTGCTACCAGGCGAAGAACCAGTCCGGCACGGCGGCCTTCGTCGAGCGTACCGTGACCCTCGCCGACGGCATCGAGACGAAGCTCACGCGCGTCGTGAAGACGACGGAATTCTGCAACGCGGTGGCGAAGGACGGTCAGCCGATCGACGACCCGAACGCCCACTTGCAGTGCTACCACGTGAAGGACGCGCCGGGTCAGGCGCGCTTCAAGACGCTCGCGACCACGATCGACGACGAGCTCGGAAACGGCCGGCAGCTGTCGCTGAAGAAGGCGAAGCGCCTCTGCGTGCCGGCCGGCCGCGACGGCGTGCCGGTGCCGCTGAACGTCGACCGGGTCAAGTGCTACCAGGCCAAGACGCCCTCCGGTGCGCCGAAGTTCACGCCGGTGAGCACGCTGCTCGCCGATGCGTTCGAGACCAAGACCCACGTCGCGCACGCGCCCGAAAGCGTCTGTCACACCGTCACCGTCGACGGCGAGACTCCGATCGATCCGGCCGCCGCGCTGCACTGCTACAAGATCAAGCAGGCGTCGGGTCAGACGTCGTTCGCGAAGGTGAGCCTCCAGGCGAGCAACGGCTTCGGAGCCGAGGCGCTGATCGCGCAGAAGGCGAAGCTCCTCTGCGTGCCGGCGATGCGCGCGCAACCATCGGTCTGCGGCGACGGCATCCGCGATCCGGACGAAGAATGCGACGACGGCGATCTCTTGCCCGGCGACGGCTGCGACGCGGAGTGCCGGCTCGAATCATGCGGGAACCAGGTCCTCGACGACGGTGAGGAATGCGACGACGGCGCGGCGAACGGGCAGAACGACTGCTGCTCGGCACTCTGCCGCATCGTCGACCCCGACGGGGATGGCACCTGCACGCGCGACGACCCGTGTCCGGCCGACGCCGACAACGACAGCGATCACGACGGTTACTGCGTCGGCGCGGCGTTCCGAGCGCCGGCGATCGGCGGCGAAGATCCGTGCTCTCGGCCGGCCGGCGCCGGCGACTGGATCAACCCGAAGGTCGTCGTGAGCAAGCTGGATCAGCCGGCCGGCGCGCGGAAGCTCACGGCCAAGGGCGCATTCCTGATCCCGCCCGGCGGCCAGCCGCTCGCGCCGCAGGCGCGCGGCGTCCACGTCCGCATCACGGGGCCGGCGAACGAGATCATCCTCGACGAGCACGTGCCTCCCGGTTCCTACGCCGCGGCGTCCCCGACGGGCTGGAAGGTCGGCGGCGACCCCCCCAAGAAGTTCACCTACCTCGACAAGACGAAGCCAGCGGCACGGAACGGCCTCAAGAAGATCGTGATCACCGACAAGTCGGCGAAAGTGCCGGGGATGATCGCGGTCGTGGTCGACGGCGACCGCGGCGACTATCCGCTCGCGCCGGGCGAAACCCCGATCACGGTGTCTCTCGAGCTGAACGACACCGGCATTCCACAAGGCAGCCAGCCGGGCGTCGACCAGTGTGGCGAGGTGCGCTTCGAGGTGGCGCCGCTGACGCCCGCCTGCGTGCCCGGGGCCACGAAGCTGACCTGCAAGAACGCCAGGCGCTGACGCGCGCAGCGCCCGCCTCGGGCCCCTGAGACCGGCTTTCCGGATGGACTTCGGGCCAGCAAGTGTGTCACTTTGCAGGCCCATTTCGGCAAGACACCGTCGACCCACCACCGACGACGTACTCGAGTGACGGATCGCCAGCCGCTCCACCCCCAGGCGTGTCGTAGCCATGCACGTTCAACGCGTCGTCACCAACGAGACCTGCAACCAGAATTGCTGGTTCTGTAACGCGCGCCGGCCGGCGGAGGACCCGAAGTTCGTGAGCCGAGCGGCGGTTCGGCAGCGCATCGTGGACGCCCAGGGTACGGACACCCGCGAGATCGTGCTGACCGGCGGCGAGCCGACCCTGCGAAGCGACCTCGCGGACCTCGTGCGGCGGGCGGCGGCGGGGTCCGCGCGCGTCGTGCTGGAGACCAACGCGACGCGGATCGACGAGGGGAAGGCGCGCGATCTGGCGAACGCCGGCCTCGCGCTCGCACGCGTCCAGCTCGTCGCGTGGGGCGCCGACGCCGCGGACGCGATCACGCGCGAGCCGGGAGGCTTCGCGGCCGCGATGCGGGGACTGCGCGCGCTCGCGGATGCCGGCATCGCGATCGAGGTCACGACGCCGATCGTCCGGCGCAACGTCGCCCTCGTCGCCGCCATGCCGGCCGCGATCGCCGCGAGCGATCTTCCGGTCGCGGCGCTCGTGCTCGTCGTCCCGTCGACGGCGCCGGATGCAGTCGAGTGCGCCGCCCTCGCCGAGGTGGCCACGGCCATCACCACCGTCGCCGACGAGGCCCGGCGCGTCGGCTTGCCGCTGCGCCTCGATCCGACGACGTACGTTCCTCCGTGCGTGTTCGAGCGCCCCGAACGGGTGGCGCACCTGTTCGCGCTCAATCGCGGCAACGCGTCCCGGCCGGGCTACGAGCGCGTGACCGAGTGCGCCGACTGTCTGGTCGCCGACCGGTGTCCCGGCGTGCCGGCGGGATTCCTCCACGGCGACGTGCCCCGCGTGCGACCCGTCACCGAGCTTCGCCTGCGCCGGCGTCTCACGGTCGTGTCGACGGTCGAGGAGCAGGTGGCGCGCGAGCTCGCGAGCCGTGACGACGTCCGCGGCGACGGCACACCGGCGGAAGTCACCGTCCGGGTGAACTTCCGCTGCAACCAAGCGTGCGAGTTCTGCTTCGTCTCGACCCATTTGCCGTCGGCGCCGGAGGCCGCCGTCCGCGCGGCGATCGAAACGGCGGCGCGCGAGCACGCGATCGTCGTGCTCTCGGGCGGCGAGCCGACCTTGAACCCGCGCCTCGTCGAGTACGTCGAGCTCGCGAGCCGCCTCGGCGCCGCCTCGGTCGAGCTGCAATCCAACGCCACGCGCCTGGCGCACGCGGGCCTCGCGGCGGCGCTGGCGGACGCAGGACTTCAGGGCGCGATGATCTCGCTCCACGGCGCGACGGCAGCCGTCTCGGACGCCGTGACCGGCGCGCCGGGCACCTTCGTCGCGACGCTGAAGGGCATCGACGCGCTCGTGCAGACGCCCGTGCGCGTCCGGCTGAACTTCGTCTTCTGCCAGGAGAACCGCGACGACTTTCCGGCCGTGGTCGACCTCGTCGCCGCACGCTGGCCGACGGCCGGCATCGTCTTCTCCTTCGTCGGCTCGCACACCGACGTCGTGCCGCGCAGCACGGCGCTGATTCCGCGGTTCAGCGACGTCATGCCGTCCCTCCTCGCCGGCCTCGCGCGCGCCCGCGCCGCGGGCCTGGCGGTCACCGGATTCGACTCCATGTGCGGGCTGCCGCTCTGCCTCGTGCCGGACGGCGAGCGCGCCGCGTTCTCGCCCGGCGCCGTGCCGGACGGCGCCGGCGAGGGCGAGTTCGTGAAGGCCGAGACCTGCGCGGGCTGCGCCGAGACCCACCGCTGCTTCGGCGTGCGGCGCGGGTATGCGGAGCTCTATGGCACCGGCGAGCTGCAACCCATCGCGGCGAGCGAGCGATCGTCCCGATCGCCGGCGCTCGCGTGATCCCGTAGGTTGGGTCGAGCGATGCGGCTCCTGGTCACCGGTGCGACGGGGTTCGTCGGCTCCTCCGTGGTGGGCGCGGCGCTCGACCGCGGGCACGAGGTCGTGGCCGTGATCCGCTCCCGTGCGCGCGCCGCGACGCTCGGTGGCAGCCCGGGCCTCTCCCTGGTCGAGGCCGACCTGGCGGATGGCGAGGCGATGCGGCGCGCGGCCGCCGGGGCGTCGGCCGACGTCGCGCTGCACCTCGCCTGGACGATCGGTCCCGACTATTTCGACTCCCCGGCCAGCCTCGCGTGCGTCGAGGGCTCGCTGGCGTTGCTGCGCGGCCTGATCGACGCGGGCTGTCCACGCGTCGTGTTCGTCGGCACGCATCTCGAGCTCACGCCGACCGATCGCGACATGGACGAGAGTCGGCCGGCCGCCCCGCGTGGGCTCTACGCCGTCTGCAAAGACGCGCTCCATCGGATCGCGGAGGCCCGTCTCGCGTCCACGGATACGTCGTTCGCGTGGGCGCGGCTCTTCAACCTCTACGGGCCGGGCCAAGCGGAGTGGGCGTTCGTGCCGTCGGTCGTGCGCCATCTGCTCGCAGGCGAGCGCTGTCCCCTGACGCACGGCGCGCAGCAACGGGGATTCCTGCACGTGCGCGACGCGGCGGACGCCCTCCTCGCCCTTGCCGAGTCGACGGTGCGCGGCGTCGTGCACGTCGGCTCGGACGAGGTCGTCACCGTACGGGCGCTCGCCGAGCGCATCGGCGCGGGGGTGGCTCGTCCCGACCTCTTGGCGTTCGGCGCGCTCGAGCCCTCGCCCGGCGACGCGCCCCGCGTCGTCGCGTCGACCGCACGCCTCCGTTCGGACGTCGGGTTCCGTCCGCGGGTCCGCCTGGACGACGGGCTTCACGAGACCATCGAATGGTGGCGGGGCCGCTCCGTGGGTGCCGCGTGAACGCCGACGCCCCCGCCGGCGCCCTCGGCGCGACCCGCTGTCGCACCTGCTCGGGCACGCGCTTGATCGATTTCCTCGACCTCGGCGTGCAGCCGATCGCCAACCGCTACGTCGCCGCGGCCGACCGCGGCGCGCCGGAGCCCGCGTTCCCCCTGCACGCCCATGCGTGTCTCGACTGCGCGCTGATCCAGGTTCCCGATCGCGTCCCCGCCGAGTTCTTTCGCCACTATCTCTACGTGCCGTCGGCGGCGGAAGGGCTGCGACGCCACTTCGCCTCACTGGCCGATCGACTCGCCCACGACGCGTACGTCCCGGCGGCCGGCTATCTCGTCGACATCGGCTGCAACGAGGGCGTCCTGCTTCGCGCTTGCGTCGAGCGCGGTCTGCGGGTGGTCGGCGTCGACCCGGCTCGCAACCTCGTCGAGCGCGTCCGGGCCGCGGGCATCGAGGTCGTGAACGAGTACTTCGGCGCCGACGTGAGCCGCGGGCTTCGCGAGAAGCACGGCCGTGCGGCGGCGATCACGACGACCAACACCTTCAACCACATCGACGACCTGCACGGGTTCGTGCGCGGCGTCCGCGAGCTGCTCGCGGAGGACGGCGTCTTCATCGTCGAGGTGCCGCACGCGGCGGACCTCCTCGAGCACAACGAGTTCGACACGATCTACCACGAGCACCTGTCGGAGTTCAGCGTGCGCTCGATGGTCGAGCTGTTCCGCGCCTGCGGCCTGGAGGTATTCGACGTCGAGGCGCTCACGGTGCACGGCGGCTCGATGCGCGTCTGGGGTCGGCACGCCGGCGGCCCGCGGCCGGCGTCCGCCGCCGTGACGAGCTGGCTGGAGGACGAGGACGCGCGCGGGCTGCGCGCGCCGGAAACCTACGACGCCTTTCGCACACGGGTGGAAGCGCTGCGCGAAACGCTGCGCGCGGAGATCGCGGCGCTCCGCGGCGCGGGGAAGCGCGTCGCGGCGTACGGCGCACCGGCCAAAGGCATGACGCTGCTCTCCTACTGCGACCTCGGCCCCGCCGAGATCGCCTACGTCGTGGACCGGAGCCCCCTGAAGCAGGACCGCTTCACTCCGGGCACTGGAATTCCGATCGTTCCCCCGGAGCGCATCGCCAGCGACCCACCGGACGTGATGCTCGTGCTCGCCTGGAACTACCTCGACGAGATCGTCGAGCAGCAAGCCGAGTTCGTGAGACGCGGCGGACGCTTCCTCGTGCCGATCCCGACGCCGCGGTTCGTCGGCGGGGAGACGGCGTGAGGACGGGCCCCACTGACGTCATCCGCGACGATCTCCGCGAGATCGCGGCACGCGCAGAGGAGGATCTCGGGTGGTTCGACGGCAAGCGCGTGCTGGTCACGGGCGGCGCCGGGTTCCTGATGTCGTACCTCGTCGACGCGCTCGCCGCCCGCGCGGAGACGACGAGCGACGCGCCGCGGGTGGTCGTGGTCGACGACTTCACGACCGCCGGCCGCGACCGCCTGGCCCATCTCGCGTCGCACCCGCACGTGGAGCTCCGCGAAGCCGACGCGGCGACGCTCGAGATCGACGAGCCGTTCGACGTCATCGTCCACGGCGCGTCGATCGCGTCGCCGGTCGCGTACCGGCGGATGCCGCTCCGCACCCTCGAGGTCACCGCGCTCGGCACCCTGGCACTGCTGCGCGCCGTCCGAGAGAAGCCGCTCGCCGCGTTCGTGCTCCTCAGCACCAGCGAGATCTACGGCGACCCCGATCCGGCGCACGTGCCGACCCCCGAGACCTACCCCGGCCTCGTGTCGTCGACCGGGCCACGGGCCTGCTACGACGAGTCGAAGCGCTTCGCCGAGACGCTCGCCGTCGTCCATTTCCAGACCTACGGGACCCCCGTTCGCATCGTGCGGCCGTTCAACGTCTACGGGCCCGGCCTCCGCCCCGACGACGGCCGCGCGGTCCCGAGCCTCGTCGACGACGCGCGGCACGGCCGCGATCTCGTGCTGCACTCGGACGGCCGCCCGCGGCGGAGCTTCTGCTACGTGAGCGACTTCCTCGTCTCCTTCCTGCGCGTGATCGCGCGCGGCGCCGACGGCGAGGCCTACAACGTCGGCGACGACCGCGAGGAGATCGCGATGCGCGAGCTCGCCGACCGTATCCAGGCGGTCACGCAGGCGCCCGGCCGCGTCGTCGTCCGCACGAGCGCCGACCCGCACTACCTGACCGACAACCCGCAGCGGCGCTGCCCCGATCTCGCGAAGCTGCGGGCGCTCGGCGGGTCGATGCCGTGCGTGTCGCTGGAAGAAGGGATCGCCCGCTACGCGCGCTGGTGTGCCGCGGCAGAGCGCGCGGGAGGAACGACGCGATGAACGTCGGCGTGATGGGCGCGGGCCGCGTCGGGTTCGCGAGCGCGCTGGTCCTCTGCGAGCTCGGACACCACGTCACGCTCTTCGACGTCGATCCGTCGCGCGTCGCGCAGCTCCTGGCGGGCGAGGTTCCGTTCTTCGAGCCCGGGATCGAGGCCGCGCTCCAGGCCGCCCTGGGAAGCGATCGCTGGACCGTGACGGATCGCGCCGACTCGCTCGCCGATCGTGACGCGGTGCTGATCGCCGTTCCGACGCCCACGGGCGCCGACGAGCCCTACGACCTGGGCGCCCTCCGCACGGCAGCCGCCGCATTGCGGAGCGTTGCCCAGCGCGCCGGCGGCGGTCTTCGTTGGCAGGCGATCTTCCTCCGCAGCACCGTGCTTCCCGGCACGACCGAGCGAGTCCTCGCGACGGCACTCGCCGGCGCCACGAGCGGAGCAGCCGAGGGCGTCCCGATCGGCTACCTCCCGGAGTTCTTCCGCGAGGGCTCGATGCTCGCCGACGCGCGCCGGCCCGATCGCATCGTCGTCGGCGCCGAGGATCCGCGCCTGTACGCCGTGGCCCGCGCGGCGTTCGCGGGCCTCGACACGACCTGGCTGGAGACCGGGATCGCGACCGCCGAGCTCATCAAGACTGCGAGCAACGCGTTCCTCTCGACCTGCGTCTCGTTCGCGAACGAGATCGCCCGGATCGCCGAGTCCGTCGAGGGCGTCGACGCCGTGGACGTTCTCGAGGGCGTGCACATGGATCGCCGCTTCCAGGGTACGGCGCGGGCGGGCATCGTCGAGTTCCTGCGGCCCGGTCCCGGGTTCGGCGGCAGCTGCTTGCCGAAGGATCTCGCCGCGCTCGCGGCGCTCACCGACACGCGCGGCGCCGCATCCATCCTGGACGCGGCGCTCCGCATCAACCGAACGCAACCGGCGTGGCTCGTGGGGCGCATCGAGCGCGAGCTCGGCGGCCTCGCGGGTCGACGCGTGCTGGTCCTCGGTCTCGCGTTCAAGCCGGGCACCGACGACCTCCGCGATTCCATCGCCCTCCCCGTCTGCCATGAGCTCGCCGGCCGCGGCGCGAAGACCCGGGCGCACGATCCGCGGGTCGACCCGACGGTATCGCACGCGCTCTTCGCGCCCTTGGGCGTCACGGTCATCACCGACGAGGAATGGCGACAGGCCTTCGACGACGCCGAGGCGGTGGTCCTCGTGACCCCGTGGCCGTCCTATCTCGAAACCCTTCCCGCCTTGCTCGCCGCGCGATCGACGCCTTTGCTGTTCGTGGACACGCGTGGGATCTTGCGCGACGTGACGCGGGCACCAGGCGTGACCTATCTCGGCATCGGCGCCCGTCCCGTAACTGAGGGCAGCGCATGACGGACCGCGCGTCCCGCAGCGCCGCGCTCCGTGCCGAGATCCTCGAGCGCGTCCGCGCGCTGCACGAGCTGGATCACGCGGCGAAGCCGTTCGTACCGGGAGAGACGTACGTCGCGTACGCGGGGCGCGTCTTCGACGGGTCGGAGATCGAGGCCCTCGTCGTGAGCGCGCTCGACGCGTGGATCACGGCGGGGCCCTATGCCGCGCAGTTCGAGCGGGAGCTGGCGAGCTATACGGGGGCGCGCGGCGCGGTCTTCGTGAACTCCGGGTCGTCCGCGAATCTGCTCGCCCTCGCGGCCTGCACGTCGCCGAAGCTCGAGCGCCCGCTCCAGCCGGGCGAGGAGGTGATCACGGCGGCGGCGGGTTTCCCGACCACCGTCAATCCGATCGTGCAGGTCGGCTGCGTGCCCGTGTTCGTCGACGTCGAGCTCGGCACCTACAACCCCGATCCGGAGCGCATCGAGCGCGCGATCGGCCCG
>DAIQBH010000167.1:0-13798 GCA_036781285.1 Thermodesulfobacteriota bacterium
CATTCGCGGACCCCGATGGCCCGGCGGTGGTGCCCCTCCCCCCGTTGCGCGCGCCTCGAGCCTCCACCCATAGAACGCCACCCCTAGAGACGCTCCTCCAAGTCATTCACCAACCGCCGGACCCCCGGGTCGCATGACCGCCGCGTCTCGATGGCGCGAACGGCATGCAGCACCGTCGTGTGATCCCGTCCATAACGCTCGCCGATCGCGGCGAACGCGAGTCCGATCTGCTTCCGCATCAAGTACATGCTCACTTGCCGTGCGAAGACGAGGCGAGCGTTCCGCTGCGAGGACAGGAGCGCGGTCTCGGGAACATCCAGCGCCTCCGCGACCATGGACTCGACCCGCTCCGCCGGGACTCGTTCGCGACTGAGCGGGTAGAGCGGGCCGATGGTTTCCTCCGCGAGGGTCAGGTCGAGGCGGCGACCGACCAAGGATGCCTTCGCCTTGAGTCGCGTCAGAGCGCCCTCGAGCTCCCGGACGCTCGCCGCCCGGATGCGATCCGTCAGGTACTCGAGAACCTCCTCCGGAATCTCGATCCCCTGGTGCTGCGCCTTGGCCTCGAGAATACGCCGGCGCGTATCCCGATCTGGCCGCGTCATCTCGACCGTCAGCCCGCCCTCGAACCGGCTGCGCAACCCCGCTTCGAGGTTCGCGATCTCCCTCGGCGGCTTGTCCGACGAGAGCACGATCTGTTTCCCCGCCGCGCACAGGAGATTGAACGTATGCAGGAACTCCTCCTGCGTCCGTTCCTTCCCCGCGATGAACTGCACGTCGTCCACCACCAACGTATCGATCTTCCTAAATCGATGATGAAACGTCTCCATCTGCTGACGACGGACCGCGCTCACCATTTCGTTGATGAAGAGCTCGGCGCCGATTGAGAGCACCCGGTAGCCGCGGAAGCGTTTGCGAATCGCGTTCGCCGTCGCATGCACGAGGTGAGTCTTGCCGAGCCCCACTCCGCCGTACAGGAAGAGTGGGTTGTAGGCGCCGCCGGGATTCGCCGCGACGGCCGTCGCTCCCTCATACGCGTCCTCGTTGCACGGTCCGACGACGAAGCTCGCAAAGCTATAGGCCTGCTGGCCCGGTGTCGCGGTCTTTCGGATGACCGGAACCGGGGACGAGGGCACGGGCGACGAAGCCGGAGGTTGCACGGCGATCCCCGACCCGACCGACAGCGAAACCGCGACCGGATGACCCGCAACGTGCATCGCGGTGGAACGAATGCGGTCGAGAAAGTGTTGTTGGACCCAGTTGCGGTGAAACACGCTCGGCGCCTCGACGGTCAAGGCGTCGCCGCGCGCGGTCGACGTGAGGCACGCGATCCACGCGGTGAAATCCTGTACGGGCAAGGACGAGCGCAGCTCCGCGAGCGTTTGCTCCCACAGCGTTTCCGTCACCCCGAATCCTCCCTCGCCTACACACCCTCGCGCTCCACCCTCCCTCACCCCGCTCCGCCACTCGCGCCGCCCATTCCAACGTCACTTCCCACATTACTATCCACAGCTGGGGATACGTTTGCGCCCCGTGCGCGCTCAAGCAGTTGCGCGAACGATCCAGAGTTTTGCACACAGGGCGCGGTCGCCTATCGCGCTCCGGCTCCCCCGAGTGAGAGCAGCGGCGGCGAGCACTATTATGATTCATCGATACGATTGTGTTACGAAATAGTTTCGGAAGAAACGGAACGACGCGTGATACTCTCGCCTTTGTAGGAAAGCAAGAACAAAAACTGGCGTGTGTAGGAAATTCCGCGGCCCAGGCTTTGCTTGACTTTCAAACCACTCTTCACGTATCCGAGGGCCGCCCGAGCGGGCGATATTCGGACGCAACCAAGACAGGAGGTAGGGCATGAAGGTCGGATTGCGATTCTCGGTGGCGTGCGTTCTCCTCGTCGCGTTCGCGGCAGGCTGCACATGCATGCAGAAGCCGTGGGGCTATGGCGCGCTCGGCGGCGGCGTCGCGGGTGCGGTCGGCGGCGGCATCGCGACCGGCGCCGCGAGCAACAACACTGGCGCCTTCGACATCGGGAACGACAACGAGGACAAGGCCCTCGCTATCGCGACCGGCGTGATCGGCGGCAGCATCCTCGGCGCGCTGATCGGACATTGCCTCTGGGATCCGGCTCCGATCGTCGCGGCTCCGCCGCCCCCTCCGCCCGCTCCGGCTCCCGCGCCGCCGGCTCCGCCGCCGCCTCCACCCGTCACCGAGCGCCGCGGCGGTTGATCTAACCGAGTCGATATCAGTCCGCGAATGGGCGGCGAGGGGGATCCCTCGCTGCCCATTTTCGTTGGAGGGCCCGGTCCTCGGCCCGCGCCACGTGTGCCGAGCAGGTCGTCCCGGTCGCAGCGCAACCGATCGGGCCCGCATCCTCCGAACGTGACCCTCCGGGACCCACCCCCTTTTTGCCCCAGATTTTTTGCTTACGATCACGCCAACCGGCATGCTGCGTCCGCACCCAAACCACCACGAGCCCCCTACAAGACAAATCATGAAGACATTCGTAGATGTACGAGACCGGCAGCCTACCCATGCACGCGCGCAGAGTCGTGCAGTTCTGCGAAGGCTTTCTCGTTCCCAATCGACTAGATGTGCCGGCACACCTCTTGCTCAAATACGCGTCGTGCCGACGCTATTTCTCCGTTACCCGTCCTGCCGGCTTGTCCTCGCCTCGTTCTTCGCGTTCGGTATCGCGTTCGCCACAGTCAACGCCTCCCGCGCTGAGA
This sequence comes from Thermodesulfobacteriota bacterium, assembly GCA_036781285.1. Lineage (GTDB taxonomy): Bacteria > Desulfobacterota > Binatia > UTPRO1 > UTPRO1 > UTPRO1. The sequence continues at coordinate 2,727 of DAIQBH010000167.1, forward strand.
CCACCGCCTTCAACGGTCTCCGCGCCTATCCCGTCGGAGCGAATCCCAAGGGCCTCTCCGTTGGGGACTGCAACGGAGACGGCGCTCCGGATCTCGTGACGGCGGCCCAGAACTCGAACGAGGTCGTCATCCTCCAGAACGTCAGCGACGGCACCTTCCAGTTCGGTGGTGGCCGGACCAACGTCTCACAGCCGGTGGGTGCTACCTGCGCGGACTTCAACGGTGACGGCCTGATCGACATCGCGGCGGCGAGCCGCCTCGGCGACATCACGTTCTTCTTCCAGGACGGCATGGGCGCCTTCAATCCCGGGGGCACCCGCCCCGGCGGGGCCGCGCCGGCATCCCTCATCGGGGCGGACGTCAACGGGGACACGCTCCAGGATCTCGTGGCGGTCGATTCGACCAGAGAAACCATCACCATCTACCTCGGCACGGGATCGGCGACCCTGCCGCCCTTCATCACGGTAGACACCGGCATTGCGAGCCCGCGGGCGGCAGCCGTGGCGGATTTCGACCTCGACGGCTTCGCCGACATCGCGGTCGCCGGCGCAACCGCGCCCTACGTCGTCGTTCTCTACGGAAGCGGCGTCGGCTTCGCGCAGCGCGGCACCATCCCGAACCCGTTCACCCAGACCCGCCGTCCGACCCGCGGGCGGGGCATCGCGGCCGCGGATCTGAACAACGATACCTACCCGGACCTCGCCCTTCTCTCGAACGATGGCGTCGTCACCCTTTTCCGCGGCTCCGCTACGGGCCAATTCGCCTATTTCGACGCGTTCAGCGTCTCGACCGACGCCGAGTCGATCGCGCTCAGCGACTTGAACGGCGACGGCCTCGTTGACCTCGCGCTACTCGCCTCGGACACCAACAGCGCACAGGTTTTCCTCGCGCTGGATTACGGGAAGTTCGAGCTTCCGACGCTCGTCAGCGTCACCGCCGTGAGCAACGGCTTCGGTCCGGTCGTCAGCCGGACCGTATTGAGCGACCCGACCGACCCTCTTACCAGCGTCACACAGCTGATGGCGGCCGATACCAACGGGCGGGCGGTGAGCCTCGTCGAGCAGAGCGATCCGACGGCGCTGTCCACCAACCGCCTGGTTTCCGTCGAAGATGCGCCGACCGCACTCAGCCTCGGCGACGTCTCCGGTGACGGCATTGCGGACATCGCGGTCGTCGGAAAGGCGTTGAAGAAGGGCAAAATCCCGAAGACCGGGCCCCTTCAGCTGCGCATCCTCCTCGGCAACTCCTCGGGTCAGTATTTCGAGGTGCCTTCCTCCGGCGGCGGCACGTGCGGCAACGGCGTCCTCGAGACCGGTGAGCAGTGCGACGACGGCAACCTCAAGGGTCGCGACGGCTGCAGCAAAGCCTGCACGATCGAGCTCGGCAAGGTCGTGCCTTCCCTCGAGATTTTTGATCTGGATGCGGACGGCCGGGGCGACGTGGTCGTCACCGACGAGCGCGGCCAGGTGTTCGCGCTGATCTCGGACGGTCAAGGCCGCTTCTGGAAGATCCGGAAGCTCGGCGACGCCAGGAAGAAGACGCCTGCCGCCCTCGGCGACTTCAACGGAGACGGCACGACGGACGTCGCGTTCGTATCGAAGAGCGCCCGCGACGGCGCCGTCACCCTTCTCAGCAACGTCGGCGGCGGGTTCTTCGTGACGACCCCGATTTCCCTCCCGAAAGGAATGAAGATCACCGGATCCATCCTCGCGGCCGACTTCGATCGGAACGGTCTCCCGGATCTCGCGGCAGGCCTCAAGGGAGGATGGGCGGTCCTGTTCAATGACGGCAGCGGACCGAACCGGCCGGCGGTCGTCGCCCTCCCGAAGTCCTACAAGACGCTCAGCCGGATGGTCGCCGCCGACTTCGACGAGGACGGCTGGCTCGATCTCGTCACCAACTATGGACCAAAAGTGCCGACGCTGTTCTTCCGCGGCAGTGCGACCGGTGCGTTCGGCGGCGGTGAGGCGATCGGCGCTGCGGGAGCCCTCACGGATCCCTTCGCGGTCGACCTCGACCAGGACGATCACCAGGACGTCGTGAGCTGTAGCTCGGTCGGCGGCCTCTCGTGCCGGGTTCTCTACGGTAACGGCGCGGGCCAGTTCGGAGCAGCGGCACTCCCGTCCTCGACTGCGGTCGGCCGCGAGCCGCGCGCCGCCGCAGCGGGAGACCTCGACCAAGACGGCTTCGCCGACGTCGTCGGCATCAGCCGCGTCGACGACGTCGCGGTCGTACTCTTCGGCGGGACGCCGGCGCAGAATAGCCGGCTGGTGCTCCCGACCGGGTCACGCCCGTCGGACGTCGAGATCCTCGACCTCAACAACGACACCCACCTCGACTTCATCGTCGCCAACGAGGCGACGCGCGATCTCAGCATTTTCTTGAACCAGACGAACCGCCAGTTCCTGCAGCTCGCGCGCATCAATCTCCCGTCGATCCCGAACAGCAGCCTCGGGCTCATGGCGCTCGCATCCGGTGACATCGACAACAACGGTACGGTCGACCTCGCCGTGGTCCAGGCGGGTGGCCAGGCCGGCGGCACGGTGACGCCACTCATCAACATCAACGGCGTCGGCCTCGCGGTGTCCGGCAGCGTCCCGGTCGGAAACCTCGCGTGGGGCATCGCAATCGGGAAGCTGAATGGTGACGATGTCCTCGACATCGTGACCGCCAACCGTAACGACAACACCTTCAGCGTCCTCCTCTCGCAGCCGAACGGAACGTATGCCCGCTCGGACGTCGGGAGCGGCGGCATCCGCGCCACCGACGTGGCCGTCGCGGACCTCAACGGTGACGGCTTCGGCGACGTCATCGTCACGAACGAGATGATCGACGCTCAGACCAGCAACTACGGGAACGTCGTGACGTTCCTCAACGACGGTACCGGCGCTTTCCCGGGCAACGGCAGCAAGCATGTCCGCGGCCGCGAGATCCCGCGCTCGATCTGCGCGGGCGACTTCGACAATGACGGCCAGAGCGACGTCGCCGTCGCGAGTCTCGCCAGCAACGACATCATGGTGCTGTTCGGTGCCGGCAACGGCACGTGGCGCGCGGACGAGCGCCTGTTCCCGGTCGGGGACGGGGCGCTGTCGGTCTCGTGCCGCGAGGCGGACGGCGACGATCGTACCGACATCGCTTTCGGTCGCCGGAGTGGCTCGGAAGTCGGTGTCATTCTCACCAATCAGTAGCCTTTAGCTTCGCTAGTTCGGAGGACTCGGAAAATGACGGAACGCCGTCTGTATTGGACAGCCCTAGTTGCGATCTTCGCCGCGGCGCTCGCCCCTCGCGTGTCCTTCGCTTTGCACGCGCAATCGCCCCCGATGACCCAGGTAACCACACAGACCAGCGGTACCGTGGGCGAGAGCACGGTCTGGGGTAACACCTGGGCCTTCATCGCGAGCGGTGATTCGCTCGGCACCGGCAATGCCACGCCCGAGATCTTCAAGTACGAGCACATCGAGCGCGTGCTCGGCGGCGCGACCGGCCTCGACCAGATCACCTGCGGCGGCTACCAACCCGCGAACCCATCGATCTCGACCCCGTCGATGGGCAACGTGATCGCGTTCGATGCGGACGGCGGACTGTGCGCGGACCCGCGTCACAACTGTCTGCCCCCGTTCGATGCGAGCCTGACCGGCCGTCAGATTTTCGTGTATTACCCCGAGACCGCACGCATCCGTCAGGTCACCCGCTGCAACGGCGACTGCGTGAACGCCCGGCTCAGCGAGAACGGCCGCATGGTCGTCTTCGAGTCGATGGCCGACCTTCTCGGAATGAACGGCGGCCTGCCCTTCCCGACTACCAACATCTACCAGGGCAACCTCCGGTCGCTCGGACCGACGTGCCCCTTCCTTCCCTGCGCCCCCGGTCTCGCGAATCCGAGCCTCAAGAACCTGACGCCTGTCGGCGGCGGGCGCAACGCGTCCCAGAACTTCACGGGTAAGTACGTCGTGTACGAGTCCGACGGCGATCCGCTCGGCACCGGAACGACCGGCGTGCCGCACATCTATCTCGTCGAGGTCAAGACCGGCATCGTCCAGCAACTCCCTCCTGGGAATCCGCTGCCCGCCCGCAACCCCACTATCGACCAAGGGGGCCGTCGCGTCGCTTACGAGATCGACACCATCCGTGGCGCTCCCAATCCTGGCGTCGTGACCGAGATCTGGACCTCGAAGATCCGCAAGAACAAGAGCCCGCTCACCATGTCGCTGACGCCGAATGCGTCGGAGAGCAGCTTCGCACCGTCGATCGCTCCCGCAGGCAAGCGCATTGCCTTCATCTCGCAAGCCGACCTCAAGAGCTTCGGATCGTCGGGTAATCAGCTGTTCGTCTACACGCTGATCGGCACCAAGTATAACCTGAAGAATCTGCTCCAGGTGACGGCCGGCACGGCGGGCGTGGCGCTGCCGACTCAGTCGTCGTACGTCTTCACCGGCTTCTCGTCGTCCGGCGATTTCATCGGTAATGGGAACGCGACGCAACAGTTCTTCGTCGCGAACCTGTATCGCCGTGCACCCGGTTCGCCGCCGTCGCCCTTCCCGGGGACGCCCACGCCTCGGCCGTCGGCGACGCCGCGTCCGACCGGCACCCCCGTCATCAGCATCCCTGCCGCGATCAGCCTCGCCGTCGTCACGGATCAGGCGGTCAACAACGGCAACAACACCCTCACCACGATCATCGCCGCGACCGTCAGCGACTTCTTCGGGAACCCTGTTCCCGATGGAACGTTCGTGAACTTCAGCGTCGCGCCGCCCCCGAGCGGCATCGTCATCGGCAACGGGTTCACGAATCAGGATCCCGACTGCGATCTCACGAGCTTCGAGCAGCAGACCGGCGTGACGATCGAGAACCGTCCAGGGGTTGCCCACGTCTGCGTCACCTACCCTGGCGCGTTCGGCGGGACTTCGCACCTGATCTTCGCCGACGCGGGTCCGCGGCGCTGCGAGGGCGGCTCGTCGCCCGATCGCACCTGCACCTCGGATTTCGACTGCGATCCCATTCACGTCTGCTCCATCCACACCACGTCGGTCTGCAACCCGTTCAACGGGAACGCCGACTGCCCGGTCGGCGAAACCTGCGTGAAGCAGGACGGAACGTGCGAGGCGAGCGGGTCCGGCTCCGGCGACCTGCTCTTGCCGGTTCCGGTCAACACCTGCAGCGTGAACGGCCAGCCGTGCAGCGACGGCAACCCGTGTACGCTGAACGACGTCTGCGCCGGCGGTCTCCCCGACCTGGCCTGCGTCGGCGGTACGCGTGCCGGCCTTCCCTGCACCAGCGTCGCCCAGTGTCCGGGAGACGTCGTGACGCCCAGCCCGCGGTGCGAGCAGGTGCAGCCGCCGACCTGCCAGCCCGGCACCCCGAGGACCTGCGCCGACGACGGTAACGCATGCACGGACGACACGTGCAACTTCCTGACGGGTCAGTGTGGCACGCCGCGCACCTGCCTCGATGACGACAACCCGTGCACGGACGACGTGTGCGATCCGGCGACCGGCATCTGCGGTATGCCCAATGTGAAGCCGTGCTCCGACGACGACCCCTGCACCGTCGGTGACGAGTGCTCGGCGGGCGCGTGCGTGCCGGGACCGGCCCCGACGTGTCCGGACGACGGCAACTCCTGCACGGTCGACGTCTGCAACCCGAGAACCGGCCAGTGCGGCGTACGCTTCGAGCCGTGCGCCTGCTCGGCGCCGTAAGGCGTCGAGAAGGGCGAAGCTGATCCAATCGTCGACGGCACCGAGCCCGCCCTCGGTGCCGTCGACGAATGTCTTTGCCGTTCGTGTGCCGTGGCGATGCCCTGAACGCTCTCGAGACGATCGACGAATGAATCGCCGACGACGATGGCTCGCAGCCCTGGCGCTGGGTGGCAGCATGCTGCTGGCCGCCCACGCGGGATTTGCCCTACACAACAACAGCCCGCTGATCGTTCAGATCACTGATCGCCCCTCGAGTATGCTCGGGGCCGGACAGTTCGCGATGGCATCGAACGTCGTGGTCTTCCATACCGACGCCGACCTCCTCGGCAATGGGAACACGGTGCCCCAGATCTTCGTCTTCGACACCGCGAAACGTGTCTTGAAAGGCGAGCGCGCGCTGCACCAACTCACGTTTGGGAACGCCGCGAGCTACAACCCCTCGGCGACGGCCCGCGCCCGCTCGCTCGCGTTCGAATCGACCGCCGACCATCTCGGGAACGGCAGTACGGGCCGCCAGATCTTCGCGGCGCGCCTCGTCCGCTTCAAAAGCGCGAACGGAGCCGTGCTCGACCAGATCACCTACGGGCTCGGCGAGAGCTTCGACCCGAAGCTCAATGCCTCCGGTCGCTATCTCCTGTTCTCATCGACCGGCGACCTGAATGGCGACGGTCTCGCGCCCGGCGTCCACCTCTATCGTTCGGAGCTTCGCCGCCTGAGAAAATCGATCTGCGTTTCGTATCCCTGCTCGCTCGACGCTTCGAACCCGGGCCTCGAGCTCGTCTCGCGCGAGGTCGCGACCGGTGCGACGTTCCATCCCGGTGGCAACCTGGCTGTGTTCGAGTCGCGCGGCGACGCCGCGGGAACGGGCCTTGCGAACGGCGTTCAGCAGCTCTTCGTCAGGGACTTCAAGACCGGCACGGTCCAACAGCTCACGTTCGGCGCACTCGACAGCCGCGGTCCAAAGTACTCGCGTGACGGGAAATTCGTCTTCTTCGAGTCGGCCGCGGATCTCGCCACCAACGGCAACACTCGGACCCAGATCTTCCAGCTCAACATGGCCGTCGTTCCGCCACGCCTGACCCAGCTGACCTTCGGAACCGACGGCGACAGCACCGACCCGGCCCCGGGTCCGGGCGGCGCCATCCGCATTCATTTCGCGTCGACCGCCGACCTCACGAACAGCGGAGTGTCCGGCGTGAAGCGCATGTACGTGATCGAGCTGCTGCGGAACAAGATCTATCGGCTGTCCGACACCCAAGACATCGATGCGGGCATCGACGCGAACTACAATTTTGCCGTCTTCGTCAGCGACTCCGACTGGGTCGGCAACGGCAACGATCAGCCGCAGCTCTTCTTTCTGAACTCGTATCGCGTGGTCGCCCCCGCAAGCGCGCCGTAGATCAGCGCTCCCAAAAGCTCCCCGGGCCGAGCTGTTCTCGTTCGGCCGCGTTGAACGGCCGCCCCCTCGCCGAACCTCCCCACGGCGAGCGGGCGGCCGAGGTCCTTGAAGGCCGTCAGACGGCGCGCACGCAGGATGCGTCGTGGCCCGGTGGGACCGGGACGCGGGTCCGTTGGCGATTGCTGAGACGCAGCAGAACCTTCATGGAGTTCTCGAATTCCTCCATGGGGCGGACCTCGAAGAGCCCTTCAGCTACCATGCGATTGAAGATCTGCTCGCCACGTTCGGTCCGCAGGATGGTGATGGTCCAATCCATCGCACCGACGCCGCCGCACGAGATGTCCGCGAGCTCGGCGGAGAAGTCGCCGCAATGGTGGCACTCGGGCCGAGCGTATTCCTGCGCGGTCTTCAGCTTCATTTCCACCAGGCTGCCGTCCTTCTTGTAGATGAGGACCTTGCCCTTCACGTTGAACTTCTTGATGTCGACGAGCGGAATTCCCATGTCGTTCTGAATTTTGTCGACCATGAGCCCGTCATACGTGAACACTTCCGTGCAGAGGAGTCCGATGTTCAGCACGACGCGGGCTCCGTATCCTTTCAAGAACTTGGTCTGACGCTCGATGTGCTTGTCTTTCTTGCGTCCGTTCTCGAGATACCCGGCATCCACGAGTTGCATCTTTCGGACGGGCGTCACCTGACACGGCACTCCCACGAAGGCGACCTTCTGCAGGCCGAGCGTGTCACTATCCGCGAGCGCCAGGTTGTTCGGACAGTACGTGTACCAGGAGCCGGCGCTCGTCATCAGCTCGTCCACGCTCGTCACAAGCTTGGGCATCGGTTGGGCCGGGCGATCTGGGTCTGCCACCGAGACCGCGGCACCGTCGATGACGCCGCGTTCGAATGCCCACCGCAGCATCGCCGTGACGACCCCGCCGTCCTGGGCCCGCTCCATGATCTCAGGCGAACGCGCCCGGGCGGCGACGATGCGGCGATACGCCCCGAACGCGCCGTCATATGGACGATCCGGCCCATACAGCAGGTCGGCAAGCTCGAACTCGCGAGGATTCAGGCGCGGGCAGACCTGCGCGCACACGTCGCAGCCAATGCCCTCGCTGATACCGCAGAGATCGAAAGGCGCCGTCGCCTTCGCGACCTGCTTGGGCTTGCCGTCGACGTAGTCGATGACGTTGTGCGGACAAACGAGGACGCAGGAGCCACATTCGCAGCAGCTCCCGTAGGCGACGACCTCGTTCATCATCGTCTTGAAGGTCGGGTTCGCAGGCATCGCGAGACAATAGGGGGGAACGCTTCAAGCTGTCAATTTCACAGCAACATCCGTTCGACCATAGCAACGGTCGTGACGTCGACGCCGCGTCGCTTCCAACCGGCGACGACGAGTTGCGCCACGGTCTCATCGGCTGCTCCCGACGCATCGAGCGCAACGTGTGTCCGAATCCGACGGGCGAGCAGCGCCTCGATCGCACGCGCCATGGCGTGCTCGATGCCGGCGCCGAAGACTACCGCGTCGCGCACCCCGGCCGTGAGGTACGCGAAGGCTCGAGCGTGCCCGACCGCAACATCCGGACGGGCGGCGCAGCCGCTCGGCAAATACATGGCCGCGGTACGATCGATGCCCGGACTGTCGTCCGTGCCCTCGCGCCCGGCCGTCAGGATCGGTAGTGCCGGAAGACAGCGTGGCGGCCGCGCCGACCACCATGCTTCGTCCTGACAATGCGCCGGAGCTTCAGCAAACATCGGCGTCCCATGCGGCCCGTGCTGGCAGACGATGCCGCCTTGACGGATCGTCAGCCTGCGGCCGAGCGCGAACATCCGTTCGACGTTCGCGGCCTCGCTTCGTCTCACGAGAGGCCACGAACCTTCAGGCCAACAGTCTTCCTGGACACAACAATCGAAGAACAGCGTCGCGCCCGGATGCATCAATGCGTAGGCTCGACGTGCCGCCGATTGGTGCCTTCTAGCTGGATCGTGACGTGATGAATCCCGAACCGATCGGCGAGCCGGTCCGTCATCTCCGTGAGGACCTGGTCCGAGTGCACTCCCTCTTCGACGACGGCGTGCGCCGACAGCGCGCAGTGACCCGTCGTCAAGCTCCAGACGTGTAGATCGTGAACCTCGGTCGCACCCGGCACCTCCTCCAACGCCCGGCGCAGCTCGTCCAGGTCGATGTGCCGGGGCACGGCCTCCATGAGAACGTCGACGGCCTCCCGTATGAGCCCGAACGAGCTGACCAGGATCAACACGGCGATGATGGCGCTGGCGACCGCGTCCGCTGCGCTCCATCCCGTGACCAGGATCGTGATTCCGGAAGCGATCACACCGACCGATCCCAGCAGGTCGGAGAGAACGTGAAGCAGAGCCGCGCGGACGCTGAGATTCTCACTGGCCGCACCGGACAACAGCCATGCAGCCACGAGATTGACGGCGAGGCCGACCACGGCGACCCCGAGCACGCCTCCTCCGTGCACCACCGGCGGAGTCACCATCCGATGCCACGCTTCCCAAAAAACCCAGAGGACCACGAGCCACAAGGCGAGACCGTTGATCAGCGCGATCAAAATCTCCGCACGGTGATAACCATACGTTTTTCGCGAGGTAGCGGGCTGGTCCGCCACCCACACGCCGAACAGACCGAGCGCAAGTCCGAGCCCGTCGGTGAACATGTGAGCCGCGTCACTGAGGAGCGCCAGGCTGTTGGTCGCGAGGCCGCCGATGATCTCGACGGCCATGAAGCCGAGCGTCAGCGTAAGGGCAGTCGTGAGCGCGCGCCGGCTTCGCACGCGGATCGGGACTTCATGATCGTCGCCGTGCCCGTGACCGTGCATCACGCCAAGCCTAGCCGACTGCGGCGCGTCGCCTCAACGTCGAAGCGTCACGCGCGGCGACTCCCTGCCTTGCTCACTCGCCGTCGTAACGGATCAGCGAGAAAATCTCGGGCGATTCGAGACGCTTCCGCCCATTCAAGAACGCGAGCTCGATGATGAAGGCACATGCGGTGACTTCGCCGTCGAGCCGCTTCACGAGTTCGATCGCGGCCGCGGCCGTGCCACCGGTCGCCAGGAGATCATCGACGATGAGCACGCGGCTCTTGTTACCGAATGCGTCCCGGTGGATCTCGAGCGTATCGGAGCCGTACTCCAGCTCGTAACGAGCCGCGTAGGTCTGGTGCGGTAGCTTGCCAGGTTTACGAACGAGGGCGAGCCCGAGACCGAGCCGATATGCGACGGCGGAACCGATGATGAAGCCGCGCGACTCGATGCCGAGAACCATGTCCATCTTGCCCCGGTAGCGGTCGGCGATCTGGTCGACGACCGCCTGAAGCGCGGCGCCGGCTGCCAGCAGCGGCGTGATGTCCTTGAAGACGATTCCGGGTTTCGGGAAATCTTTGATGTCGCGAACGTAGGTCCGCAGCTGCGCCTCGGTCATGTCGGGCTATCCTTTGCACGTTGCACGGTTTGACTTGGGAGGAAGTAGATCGGATTCCGCGCCACGTTGTCCTTTCGGATCTCGAAATGCAGGTTCGGACCCGAGGTACGCCCGCTGCGTCCGACTTTTGCCACCGGCTGACCTTGGCGGACTTTGCTGCCCGCGTCTACGAGGTTTTCCTCGTTGTGCGCGTAGACCGTTGCGTAACCGCCCGCGTGCTGGACGATGACGACGTTGCCATAGCCTCGAAGCGTATCGCTATAGATGACGTTACCGTCGCGCGAGGAACGCACTACGGTTCCGGGCGGCGCCCCGATGTCGATCCCGTCGTGGAAGCTTCGCCCACGCGGACCGAAAGCAGAGGTCAAAGTACCGCTCGTGAGTGGCCAAATGAATACGCCCTCGCCTCGCGGAAGATCGTTCGCGGGAGGCGCGTCGCTCACTGCTTGCTCGGGCGTGATGACGGTCACTGGCAAGACGCGTCTTCCTCCGGGAACGAAGAGACGTTGACCGATCTCGAGGCGGCTCGCGTC
>DAIQBH010000168.1:0-3817 GCA_036781285.1 Thermodesulfobacteriota bacterium
CCTGGTGGTGCTTCCTCGCCGCCGACGCCGCACGCCGCGATGGCGCCGACGGGCACGTCGCGTTCGACGTGATCGAACTCGCCGGGATCGTCGTGTACGGCCTCGCGATGCTCGCGAAGGAGCACGCGATCATGCTGCTCCCCGTGCTCGTCTTCAGCGACGCGCTCCGGGCGCCGCCCGGCGCCGTCGGTACGGCGCTTCGCGCCCGTGGAGCGCGCTATGCGGCGCTCCTCGCGACGGCGATCGTGTTCGTCGTCGTGCGGGTGCGCCTCAGCGGCGAGCTCACGCCGGCGATTCCTCCCCTCGACAACCCCCTCGTCACGCTCGGGCTCGCGTCCCGATGGATGACCGCGGTCGCCGTCGTCGCCTACTACGCGCTCCGACTCGCGTTCCCGCTCTGGCTCTCCGCCGACTACACCGCGTGGCAGATCGCGCCCGTGACGTCGCCGCTCGACCCGCGCTTCCTCGCCGGGCTCGTGGTCCTCGTGGCCGTGCCCGCCGGCATCGCGTGGGGATGGCGCCGCGACCGGCCGCTCGCGCTCGGCCTCGGGCTCATGACGTCGACGTTCGTGCTGGTCTCGAACCTCGTCTTCCTGATCGCCACCATCATGGCCGAGCGCTGGATCTACCTGCCGTCGGCGGGGTTCTGCCTCGCGGCGGCGGCGCTCCTCGCGCGAGTCACGCGCGGACGGCAGCTCGTGATCGCGACCGGCGTCGTCGTGGCGCTCCTCGCGGTGCGCACCTGGACCCGGAACGAGGTCTGGCGCGATCCGATGGCCTTCTTCTCGACGCTCGTCGCGACGTCGCCGCGGTCGAGCCTCGCGCATCAAGGCTATGCCGACGCGCTCGCCGCAGCCGGCCGCTCGGAGGAGGCGCGCGCCGAGTACGCCGCCGCGCTCGCGATCGCGCCCGAGAATTGGCGCGCCGAGTACAACCTCGGCAACCTGAAGCTCGCGCTCGGCGACGTCGCGGGTGCGATCGCGTCCTACGAGCGGACGCTCGCGCTCGAGCCCGAGATGACCAAGGCCATGATCAACCTCGGCGCCGCCGAGAGCCGGCGCGGCAACACGTCCGCCGCCGTGACCTGGCTCCGGCGCGCGGTCGAGCGCGAGCCGAAGGTGGCGTCGGTCCACACGAGCCTCGCGAACGTGCTGGCCGCGGCCGGCGACCGCGCCGCCGCCCGCGCCGAGTTCGACACCGCGCTCCGCCTGGCGCCGAGCTCGCCCGACGTGCTCGCCGACTACGGCGTCTTCCTCGAGAACGAGAACGACCACGCCGGCGCGATCACCCTGCTCCGGCGCTCACTCGCGCTCCAGCCGAACGTCGCCGAGCGCCACTACAACCTCGGGAACGCCCTCGCGAAGAGCGGCGCGCTCGAGGAGGCCGTCGCGGCGTATCGCCAAGCGCTCGCGCTCCGCCCGCGCTTCCCGCAGGCGATGCAGAACCTCGGCCACACGGAAACCCTGCGCGGAAATCATGCCGCGGCTCAGGAGTGGTTCGAGCGCGCCGCGAACAATCGCTAACCGACGCGACTCAGAGCCCGAGTGGGTCAGTTCGCTGCGCGTCAGGGGTCGCTCCGGGGAGCGGTCAGCTCGCGTATTACGCAAAGCATGGTGGCTCGGACGGGTTTTATGCGCTGGGGACCAGCGACCCCGCGACCGTAGGAGTGCACCCCTGACGCGCATCGAACCGACCCACGACCGAGCTCGGCGCCGCGTCGAGCCGCGTCAGGTCGGGGTGTCGTCGAGCAGGAACTCGAGCGCGTCGCGGTCGATCGTGCGGGCGAATCCGTCCTCGCCGAGCACCTCGCGCGTGAGCGCCGCCTTCCGCTGCTGGAGCTCCCAGATCTTCTCCTCGATCGTCCCGCGCGCGAGGAGACGGTACGCGATGACCGTGCGGTCCTGGCCGATGCGATGCGAACGGTCGATCGCCTGCGCCTCGACCGCGGGATTCCACCACGGATCGAAGAGCACGACGTAGCTCGCGGCGGTCAGGTTCAAGCCGGTACCGCCCGCCTTCAGCGAGACCAGGAACACGCACGGCTCGGGATCGGACTGGAACTCGGCGACGACGTGCTCGCGCTTCTGCGTCTGGCCGCTCAGGAAGTGCTGCCGTACGCCGCGCGCCGCGAGCGCCGGCTGGAGCAGCTTCAGCAGGCTCACGAACTGCGAGAAGATGAGGACCTTGTGGCCCTCGGCGAGGAGCGGCTCGAGGAGCTCGATCAACGCCTCGAACTTGCCCGAGCCGAGCCCCGGATCGCCGCCCGCGAGCGCGGGATGGCAACAGATCTGGCGGAGCCGCGTGAGCGCCGCGAGCACCGTGATCTTGTTGCGCTCGACGCCGCCGGGCGCGGCGGAAAGCGCCTCGACCAGCGCGCGGCTGCGGCGCAGCTCGGCGAGATAGAGATGCCGCTGGCCCTTCGTGAGCTCGCAGTCGCGGCGCTCCTCGATGCGCGCCGGCAGGTCCGGCGCGACCGCGCGCTTCGTGCGCCGCAACAGCACCGGGCGGAGCTTCGCGCTCAAGAGCGCTCGCGAGTGGCCCGGCGCCTCGGGGGAGTCGAAGCGCTCGCTGAACGCCGTCCGCGTCCCGAGATAGCCAGGGTTCACGAACGACGAGATCGACCAGAGGTCCAGCGCGCGGTTCTCGAGCGGCGTGCCGGTGAGCGCGAGCCGATGCTTCGCGCGCAGCGACGACGCCGCGCGCGTCACCGCGGCGTTCGGGTTCTTGATGTTCTGCGCCTCGTCGAGGATCACCGCGCGGAGATCGACCCCCCGCCAGCGCTCGGCGTCGCGGCGCAGGAGCGCGTAGTTCGTGACGACGAGATCCCAGCTGCCGATCTGCTCCCACTCCGCGTGGCGGCTCTCGCCGCTCGTGAGGAGCAGCACGCGGAGCTCGGGCGCGAAGCGCGCCGCCTCGCGCGCCCAGTTGTGCACGACGGAGGCGGGACAGACCACGAGGCTCGGCCCGCCGGTGGGATCCTGCTGGCGAAGGTGGGCCAGCCACGCGAGCGCCTGCACCGTCTTTCCGAGCCCCATGTCGTCGGCGAGGATCGCGCCGACGCCGAGCGTCGACGCGTGGGCGAGGAAATCGAGACCGGCCTGTTGATAGGGTCGGAGCTCGCCGGTGAAACCGGGAGGCAACGGCACGCTCGGGAGACCCGCGAAGCTCGCGACCTTCTCCCGGAGCGCGCGCGCCGCGGCGATCGTTTCCGGATCGGTGCCGATCCGTTCGAGCGTCGCGATCGTGTCGGGGTCGGCGCCGGCGAGCTGCCAGACCGTCACCTCCTGCGGCTCGGCGCCGATCTCGATGCCGAGGTCGGCGAGCAAGTTGCCGAGCCGGTCGAACGACTCGGTCACGTCGCGCCGTACCCACCCGGCGTCGAGCTTCACGAAGCGCGTCGTCGCGGCGCGGAGCTTCGCGAGGTCGGCGTCCGTGAGGCGCATGCCCTCCGCCTCCCACGCGGCCGACACCGTGAACCAATCGACGCCGCTCGACTCGATGCGAAGGTGCGGGACCACGCGCTGGGTGTTGCCGAGAAGACGTCGGACGCGCTCGGACCCGTACCACTGGACGCCCGGCGGCCGCTCGTCCCACGCTTCCGCGAGGCCTTCCATGCGGCGCCGATTGACCGGCATCCACCAGCCCAGGTCGCGGCGATCCGCCGGCGGCGCGCTGCCGTTCGGCGCCTTCCGCGTCCCGCGCGCGGCGTCGGTACGGACGAGCCACGCGACGATCGGCGCAACCTGCTCCTCGTCGGGCACGTCGAGCCAGACGTCGCGCGGCGCGGGCTCGGCATCGGCGGCGGGCGCGTCGGCGA
>DAIQBH010000168.1:3917-13744 GCA_036781285.1 Thermodesulfobacteriota bacterium
GTGAACGACGCGAGCGCGTCGGTACTCTCCCCGGGAAGCGTCGCGAGCGGACACGTCGTCCAACGGCCGTCGGGGCCGTACTCGAACGCGCGCCCGGCGTCGTCACGCGAGCGCGCGAAGACGCGGATCTGAAGCCAGTCGTCGTCGCCGAGATCGAGGGCCACCACCGGCGTGACCGCGTGATGACGCGTGTGGGTCGAAAGTCCGGCCGTGAGGTGCGGGAAGCTCGTGGCGAGGAGCCCGAGCGCATGGGCGCGCTCCTCCGCCGGCAGCGGCACGCCGCCCGCGGCGGTGAAGAGCTCCAGCACCGACTCCGGCGGCTCGTCGCCGACCACCCAGAACGCGCCGTCGGCGAGCACGAGGCTCGCGCGCGCGTTCGGCGACCACCCGCCGGGATCGCGCAGGTAGAATGCCTCGTCGAGCCGGCGCTCGCGCCCGTCCGGCCAGAGGAAGCGGAGCTCGACCCAGACGTCGTCGTCGCGCATCACGCACATCGGCAGGAGGCGAACGATGCCGGCTCCGAGCGTGACGGGACCACCGGGCTCGACCCGCGCGCGCGCGGCGAGATCGGCGGGAAGCTTCGGGTGCCAGCACACGAACGGCAGGTCGGTGACGCGCTCCAACAGCCGGACGAGCAGCGCGGGCACGATGCCCGTCACGCCGTTGTAGTAGTCGTGACGCCCGCCGACGTTGTGATCGCAGAGCCAGTCGAGCGCGACCGCCTGCTCGGCGGGCAACAGCCCCGGCGAGCGGTGCACCTGCGTCCGCAGCTGTACGAGCTGCATCATCGACCGCGGCTCGTCGGTCATCTGCGGGCTCGTGACGCGCGCCTCGATGCTGACCGCGACCCCGCCGCTCGGCCGCTCGCCGAGCTGGAAGAGGAGCCGGAGGGTCCGCGGCGAGACGGCCGCGCGCCGCTCCGCCCACGCCGTCAGCTCGGCGACGAGCTCCTGGCGCGCCCTCGCCGCGTGCTGGCGTTCGAGCTCCGGCCGTTCGCGGTACGGCACGAGCTCGCGCGGCAGCCAGCCGCCGGCGCGCGCCTGGATCTCCTGCGCGAGCCGCCAGCACATGAGGTCGGGGTCCGGCTCGGCGAGGATCTCGGGAAACGGCGGCAAGTACCCGCTGAGCCCGCGCGTCGGACCACCGGCGAGCAGGCGTTCGAGGGCATGCTCGCGCTGCCATCCGGCCGGCGCCGATCGCAGACGATCGAGCGCCGACGACGACTGCGAGCGCGGCGCTTCGCGGCGGCGCTCCGCGGGGGCGCTCGCCGCGATCGGCACCACCGAGCTGCCGCCGGTACGGATCGGCCCTTCCGGGAGGAACTGGGTGAGCCGGGCATCGACGAAACCCTGCTCCGTGTGCGCGACCTCGAGGAGGCAGCACGCGAGCGCGTACGCGTGCTTGCAGTAAGGACCGACCGGGCAGGTGCAGCCCGGCGTGATCGCGCCGACCCGGTCCCACGCCCACGAGGCGTCGTAGATCTCGGTCCCGTGCACCGTCGCGCGGAGGGTGTCGTCCTCGAAGATCAACCGGCCGACACGGCCCTCGCGCGCGTACTCCTGCCCGCGGTGCCGCGTCATGGGCGAGAACGCCCGCAGCTTCGTCACCACGCCCCGCAGGACGTCGCTCGGCGGCATGCCACCGTCGTCCGCCATCGGCCGGGCCATCGGTCGAGGCTGCCTGTCGGCCGCCCTCCTTGCAAGTCGGACAACCGTTGACTGGGTGACTCGTCAGCCGGCCGCGATCGGGCGTAGGGTCATCTCACTGCCTCTGGTGCCGTCCAGCTCGTCGAGGCAGCGCTTCCGCATACGCGGAGGCGAGCCCTCCGGAGCCCGGCCGTTCGTCGTTGAGTGCCCCCCGGCAACGCGTCGGAACGCCGGGCTCCGGGGTGGTTCACGACGCCGACGCGTCTACGCGCTGCCGAGGATCACCGCGCTCGTCGGGACGCCCGTTCCCGCCGTGACGAGCACGTTCGCGACACTCGGCACCTGGTTCACGGCGGTTCCCCGCACCTGCCGCACGCCCTCGGCGACGCCGTTCATGCCGTGGATGTACGCCTCGCCGAGCTGGCCGCCGTGGGTGTTGATCGGCAGGGCGCCGCCGAGCTCGATCCGGCCGTCGCGGATGAAGTCCTTCGCCTCGCCGCGGTCGCAGAAGCCGAAGGCTTCGAGCTGGGCCAGCACGAACGGCGTGAAGTGGTCGTAGATGACCGCGGTCTGGAAGTCCTTCGGGCCGAGACCGGACTGCGCGTAGAGCTCGCGCGCGACGTCAGCCATCTCGGGCAGGTCACCGATCGCGTCGCGGTAGTAGCTGGTCATCATCTGCTGATCGCGTGACGCGCCCTGCGCGGCCGCGCGGATGACGACCGGCTTCTGGCGGAGGTCGCGGGCTCGTTCGGCGGTGGTGACGACGATCGCGACCGCGCCGTCGCTCTCCTGGCAGCAATCGAGCAACCGCAGAGGACGTACGATCCAACGCGACGCCTGGTGATCGGCGAGGGTGATCGGCTTCTCGTAGAACCACGCTTTCGGGTTGGTCGCCGCGTGACGCCGGCACGCGACCGCGACGCGGCCGAAGTCTTCCGTGGTGGCGCCGTAATCGTGGAGATAGCGCTGCCCCTGCATCGCGACCCACGACGCCGGCGTCATCAAGCCGAACGGCGCGTACCAGCCGAAGTGCGCGGTCTCGGTCGTCGCGACCGCCGCCGTCGGCACCGTGCCGATCCCGAACCGTTGCTGCGAGCGCTCGTTCATGGCGCGGTAGCAGACGACGACCTCCGCCGCCCCCGACGCGACCGCGAGCGCCGCCTGCATCACGACCCCGCACGCCGCGCCCCCGCCGTAGTGCACGCGCGAGAAGAAGCGGAGCGGCCCCGCGCCGATCGCGCGCGCGACCTCGATCTCCGGGTTGTTGTCCATCATGAACGTCGAGATGCCGTCGACGTCCGCCGGCGCGAGCCCGGCGTCGGCGAGCGCCGCCATCACGGCCTCACACGCGAGGCGCAGCTCGCTCCGTCCCGAGTCCTTGGAGAACTCCGTCGCCCCGATGCCCGCGATCGCCGACCGCCCCGGAAACGTCGGTCGTCGACTCATCGCGCCGCCTCCACCGGACGGAACCGGTGCAACGCGAGGTCGCCCTCCACCGTCTCGAACTCGACCTGCACCGCCATGCCGATCCGAACGTCGTCCGGCTCGACGCCGACGAGGCGCGACACGAGCCGCGTGCCCTCCGCGAGCTCCACGAGCACGATCACGTTCGGGTACGTGAAGGGCGCGATCGGCGGATGGTGCGCCACCACGAAGCTGTGGATCACGCCGCGCCCCGACGCCTCGACCGCTTCCATGGCGAAGCCGTGACACGCGGGGCACATCGGCGCGGGCGGATGCTGGAGCCGGCGGCAGCCGGCGCAACGCTGAATGAGCAGCTTCCCGGCGGCGACGCCGTCCCAGAAGAAGCGGTTGTCGTGCGTCAGGCCCGGGCGCGGGTGGCGGAAGGACTTCGCGGGATCGGTCATGGCCGGGCGCTTATATATGAATGACTGCTGCTGTCAGTGCTGCCGCTGTCAGGCGAGCCATGTCCAACCCCCGAGACCGCCACCCGCAGCAGAGACGCAGCCGCTGACACCGGCGCGTGGCCGGCTTGCCAAGGGGCCGCTTCTTCCCCATGGTCGCGGCCGTGCGCGCTCCGATCGAAGCCTCCGTGTCCGTGAACGGCGTCTCCCTCACCTACTTCGAGTGGGGCCGGGGGAGCGGCGGCGATCCGATCGTGCTCACGCACGCGACCGGCTTCCATGCGCGCTGCTGGGATCAGGTGGTGGCGCATCTCGGCGACAGGCGCGTCATTGCGATCGACCAGCGCGGTCACGGCCGGAGCGACAAGGTCGCGCGCATCCGCTGGCGCGAGTTCGGGCACGATCTCGCCGAGGTCGTGCGGCGGCTCGATCTCGAGAACATCGTCGGGGTCGGCCATTCCGCGGGCGGCCATGCCACCGTCGAAGCGGCGGCGCTCGAGCCGACACGCTTCCGCAGGCTCGTGTTGATCGATCCGACCATCATGGACCCGGCGCACTACGCGCCGCGCGGGTCGAGTGGCGACGGCGCGTGGATCGACGTCGCAACGACCACGCACCCGGCGGCCAAGCGCCGCCGCCACTTCACTTCGATCGACGAGATGATCGAGCGGCTGCGTGACAAGCCGTCGTTCCAGCCGTTCACGGCGGCGGCGCTCCGCGACTACTGCACCTGGGGCCTCGTGCCCTGCGTCGACCCTCCCGGGTTCGAGCTCGCGTGCACGCCGGAGATGGAGGGCGCCGTCTACAGCGGCGCGCTCGGCAACCCCGCCATCCACGAGCACGCGCAGGTCGTGCGGGTGCCGGTCACCGTGCTGCGCGCGATGGAGCCGCCGACCCCGGCGGATCTCGCCGACTTCCGCTATTCGCCGACGTGGCCGCCGCTCGCGTCGCGCTTCCCGCACGGGCGTGATCTGCCTCGCCCCGACCGCACGCACTTCATGCCGATGGAGGATCCCGCGATGGTGGCGGCGGTGATTCTCGACGGCGACGCGGCCTGAGTCCGCGACGCCGAGCGACCGGCGCGGCCGGTCAGGAAGGGGGGCGCCGGCGCAGCAACGCCAGCAGCATGGTCTCGTCCGTCCGATGCCCCGGGCTCGGCCGTCCGCGCCGCCGGCCGAGCGTCGCGAGCGCGCCCTCGCGATACGCGTCGAGCACGAGCGGGTGCACGTAGCAGCGGCGGCAGACGGCGGGCGTATTGCCGAGCCGTGCCGCGACGTCCGTGATCGCGGCGACGATCGCGCGCTTCGCCGCCGACTCCGACTCCGGTGCCTCGAGCCGCGCGAGGGCCTTCGCCATCGCGAGCGTGCCGGCCCACGTACGGAAATCCTTCGCGGTGAAGCTCTCGCCGGTGATGTCGCGGAGGTACGCGTTGACATCGCTCGAGCCGATCGTCTGCGGCGCGCCGGTCTCGTCGAGGTACTGGAAAAGCGTCTGTCCCGGCAGCTCCTGACAGTGCCGCACCACGCGGGCGAGGCGCGCGTCGTCGATGCTGATCAGATGCTCCTTCTTCGACTTGCCGCGGAACCGGAAGCGGATGCGCGTCCCCGCGACCCGTGCGTGGCTGGCCCGCAGCGTGGTGAGCCCGAACGAGCCGTTCTGACGCGCATAGCTCTCGTTGCCGATGCGGATGAGCGTCGTCGCGAGGAGGCGCACGACGGCCGCGAGGACCTTCGCGCGCGGCATGCCCGGGAGCGCGAGGTCGCGGCGCGTGCGCGCGCGAATCCTCGGCAACGTAGCGCCGAAGGCGCGGAGGCGGCCGTACTTCGCCTCGTCGCGCACCTCCCGCCAGCGCGGGTGATAGCGATACTGTTTTCGGCCGCGCGCGTCGCGCGCCGTCGCCTGGATGTGGCCGAGGGGCGACGGGCAGATCCAGACGTCGCGCCACCCCGGCGGCACGACGAGGTTGCGGATGCGGCAAAGGGTGTCGGGATCGCGGACGAGCGTTCCGTCGGGCGCGCGATAGCGAAACCCGACCGGAGTTTCCTCGCGGCGGATGCCCGGCTCGGCGTCGCTCACGTAGCGGAGCCCCGCGTCACGCGCCGCCGCGATCGACTCCGCGACGATCGGGTTGGGCGTCGCGAGGACCATGGGCTTGCTCGCCTTGACGGCGAGGGCGGCGGCGCTCTTCGGCATGCTGCAACGCCGCTGTGCAAGCGTGGTGCCGTGGCTCGCGGCCCCGTGAGTGCTCGCGATCCGCCGCCGACCGCGGCCGCGGAACGGTCGCTTTGTAGAAGCTACGCCGCTCGAGCGCGCCGGATCTTCGCGAGATCCGCGACGAGGAGCGTCATGGCGGCGCGCCGCGGTCGCTAGGCAACCGCGGGACCGACTTCTGGACTGGCGAAGATCGCTGGGTACGATCTCCGGCCATGCCGCGCACCGGTGCGCGACGCATGCGCCGCCCTCGGGCGGAGCGTTCCTCCACCACGGCGCCGGCAACCCCGCGCGGTTGGGCGGGCGCCGTCCGTCCGCTGCTCGTCGTCCTCGCGGCACTCATCGCCTATTCCGGGACGTTCACGGCGCCTTTCCTCTTCGACGACGTCGGCATCCTCGAGACCGACGCCCTGCACACGCTGTCCTGGAGCACGGTCACCGGCACGAGCCGCCCGCTCGTCCAGCTCTCCTTCGCCCTCAACTGGGCGGCGGGCGGCGCGAGCGGCGTCGGGTATCACGCGGTCAACCTCGCCGTGCACGCGCTCGCAGGCCTCGTGCTGTACGGCATCGCCGCGCGGACGCTTCGTCTCGCCGGCATGGGCGACGACGCGGCGCTCCCGATCGCGCTCCTCTGGACGGTCCATCCTCTCCAGACCGAGAGCGTCACCTACGTCGTGCAGCGCGCCGAATCGATGATGGGCCTCTTCTATCTCCTGACGCTCTACTGCGTGATCCGCGGCGCCGCGCGGGGCCGCGCCTGGTACGGCGGCGCCGTCGCCGCGTGCGCCCTCGGCATGCTCTGCAAGCCGGGCATGGTGACGGCGCCGCTCGTCGTGTGGCTCTACGATCGCGCGTTCCTGGCCGGGAGCTTCCGCGCCGCCAGGCAGGCGCGGCGATCGACGTACGCGGGCCTGTTCGCGACGTGGACGATCGTCGGCGTGCTCCTCGTCGCGCAAGAGCACGAATCCGCGGCGACCGCGGGATTCGCGATGCGCGACGTCTCGTTCGCCGAGTTCGCGCGCAGTCAGCCCGGCGTGATCCTGCGGTATCTGCTCCTCGTCGCGTGGCCGTACGGCCTCGTGCTCGATTACGGCTGGCAGCCGGCCGCAGGGTTCGCGGAGATCGTGCTGCCGGCGCTCGTCCTCGCGGCCGGCGTCGGCGGAGCGCTGTTCGCCTTCCGCCGGCAACCCAGGCTCGCGTTCCTGGTGCACGCCTTCCTGCTGACGCTCCTCCCGAGCTCGAGCGTCATTCCGCTCCGCGACCTGGCGTTCGAGCACCGCATGTACCTGCCGCTCGCCCCACTCCTCGCGTTGCTGATCACCGGAGCCGCGGCGGCGTTCGCGCGGCTCGACCTCGGGCCGGCGCGCTCGCGCCGCCTCGCGACGGCCGCGACAGCCGTCGCCGTGACGATGCTCGGCACGCTCACGATCGTCCGCAACCTCGACTACCGGAGCCCGATCGCGATGTGGACCGACGTCACGGAGAAGCGGCCCGACAACGCGCGGGCGTTCACCAACCTCGCCCAAGCCCTTCTCGACGAGCTCCGCACCGACCAGGCGCTGGCGGCGGCGCGGACGGCGCTCGCGCTCGATCCGAACGACGCCGACGCCCACGTGCACGTCGGGCACGCGTTCGCGATCCACGGCCGGTACGCGGACGCCGAGGCGGCCTATGCCGAGGCGGTCCGCCTGCGGCCCGGACACCCCGAAGCGCTCAACAACTGGGGCGTCGCGCTCGCGGAGCAACGTCGCTGGGCCGAAGCCGAGGCGCGGTACGCGGAAGCGCTGCAAACCCGGCCGGGCTACGCGGAGGCCATGAACAACCGCGGCGTCGCGCTCATGGAGCTCGGCCGCCACGCCGAAGCGGTCGCGCTCTTCCGCGCGGCGCTTCGCATCTCACCGTCGTACGCGGAGGCGTACAGCAACCTCGGCAACCTCTTCGTCCGCCAGCAGCGCCCGCTCGAGGCCGTCGCGGAGTACCGGCGCGCGCTCGCGCTCCGACCGGATCTCCCCGAGGTGCACTTCAACCTCACGCTGGCGCTCGCGAGCGCGGGGAAGCGCGAGGCGGCCGAGGCACACGCGCGCGAGGCGATCCGCCTGCGACCGGACCTCGCGCCGATGGTGCATCGCGTGCTGCAAGCGTCGTCCAGTTGAGATCGCTACCGCTCGCTCATGGTCACCGACCCGAGCGTCGTGCGAGCCGCCGCGGGGAGCGACTGGGCAGCTCCGATTGCTCGCGGTTAAATTACGCGGCAAAATGCCCGCGTGATACCCCGTACCCTGAGCCCGACGCTGGCGCGGTCCAGGAAGAGCGTGCTGCTGCTCGGACCCCGACAGACCGGCAAATCGACGCTCATGGCGTCGTTGACGCCGCATCTCTCGATCAATCTCGCGCACGAAGCCACCTATCTCGACTTCGCGCGCAACCCGCGGGAGCTCGAAGAACGGCTCGCCGCCACCTCTCGGCAGCGCGGCGTGCGATCGATCTTCATCGACGAGATCCAGCGCCTGCCGAGCCTGCTGAACACGACCCAGGTCCTGCTGGACGCGCCCGACGGCCGCCTACGCTTTCTGTTGACGGGATCGAGCGCGCGGAAGCTCCGGCGCGGCCAGGCGAACCTGCTGCCCGGCCGCATCCACACCTACGAGCTCGGGCCGCTGACGAGCGGCGAGCTCGAGCATCGGCTGGACGTTCGCGACGCGCTCGCGACGGGAACGCTTCCAGGGATCCTGGCCGATCCGGACGTCGCGAGCCGGCAGAAGACCTTGCGCGCATACGCCGCGACGTACCTGCGCGAAGAGGTCCAAGCCGAGAGCCTCACCCGCAATCTCGAGGGCTTCGCCCGCTTCCTCGGAATCGCGGCGGAATGGTCGGGTCACCATCTCGACTTGTCCAAGCTGGCCGCAGCTGCACAGGTTCCGCGCCAGTCGACGGTTCGCTTCTTCGAGATCCTCGAGGACACGCTGATCGTCCGCCGCGCCGAGCCGTTCGCCCGCAGCCCGACGCGCCGGCTCGTGCAACACCCCAAGTTCTTCTTCTTCGACGTCGGCGTTCGGAACGGCCTGCTCGGCAATTTCACGACGTCCGCCGACCGGATCGGGAGCCTGTTCGAGCACCTCGTCTTCTCGCAGCTCGCCGCGAGCGCCGCGGCCCACGATCGCGACGTCCGATTGTCGTCGTACCGGACCGAGCACGGCGGCGAGGTCGACGTCGTCGTCGAGCTCGACCGCCGTACATGGGCCATCGAGCTCAAGGCGTCACGCACCGTCGGCGCGACCGACCTCCGCGGGCTCGCCTCGTTTCGGCAATTCTACGCCCGCCCGCACGAATCCCGCGTCTGGTACCTCGGGGACGTCACCCGCGTCGTCGACGGCGTCACCGTGCAGCCGTGGCAGGACGGCCTGCGCGAGATGGGGTTTTGACCGCACGCGCGGCGGCTCAGCGCTCCGGCACCCGGCGGAGCACCCACGCGCCGGCGAGCAGCATCGCGAGGAGCGACAGGATCGCGGCGCGATACGCGAGCGCGCCGTAGTCCTCGAGCACGTAGACGACGCCGCCCCAGACGAGCGGGCCCGTGATCGCGGCGAAGCGGCCGACCATGCCGTAGATGCCGTAGAGCTCGGCGAGCTTGTCGGGCGGCGACAAGCGGAACATGAGCACGCGATCGGCGGCCCAGGTGGCGCCGAGCCCGGTGCCCATGATCGGGCCGACGAGCCAGAGCTCGTCCTTGCCGCTCGCGACGCCGGCGAGGCCGAGCGCCGCGGTCCAGAACGCGAGTGCGACGTACAAGGCGCGCTTCGCGCCGAAGCGATCCACGAGCGGGCCCGCGCCGAACGCGCCGACGATCGCGAAGACCGTCGAGGCCGCGAGGAGGCGCGTGACCTCCGGGCTCGTGAAGCCCCCGACCTTCGTGGCGTAGACCGCCATGAAGAGGATGACGGTGTTGATCGCGTCGGCGTAGAGGAAATGCGCAACGAGGAAGCGGCCGAGGCCGGGGAGCGCCGGGAGGCTGCGGATCGTGGCGCGGACGCGCACGACCGTCTCGCCGACGAGACCCGGGCGCCAGAGCGCGCCCGTGCCGGCGTCCGGCACGAAGAGGAAGCAC
>DAIQBH010000169.1:0-13669 GCA_036781285.1 Thermodesulfobacteriota bacterium
AGGATTGCCTGCCTCGCTCGACTCGATCTCCGCCGCATACAGCCCGAGAATCGCTTCGTCGTCGTCACTCAGCGTCACATCGACGATCCGCTGCGCCAACGCCCGCATCGCCGTCGATGCATCGCCCGCCTTCCGCGCCGCCCCCCGCGTCCGCGCCGTCGTCTTCGCGGACGCCTTCGGCTTGCCCGCGGCACGCTTCGGCTTGGTCACCGCCCGCCGCGCCGTCGACCGCTTCACGACCTTCTTCCGGCCCGCCTTGGCCGCCGACTTCCGACTCTTCGCACGCGCCATCCAGAACACCTCCGTGCGAGTTCGGCTATCGCGCGCATCACGTCGAACGCAAGCCTGGATGCGATCATTCAGCACTGAAGCCACGCGCGCGCGGAGTGTGGGAACGGCGGAGGAAGCGGGTCTCGGCGAAGAGCGTAAAAACGAAAGCACGCCCGCGCGACTGACCGATCGCGATACGAGCCCCATGCGCCCCAGCGACGACCGTCGCATCACGAGCCCGCCAGCACGCGCCGCGCCGTACACACGCGACGCCGCCGCAGGCGCCCGGAGCCGTTCCCACACTCCGCGCGCCTGGCAGCGCCTCGAGTCTTCGAAGTAGCACCGGCCGGTGCTCTCGAAATGGCACCGGCCCGCCGCGCTTGTCCCACGCCCGCGACGCGGTTAGCTTTCCCCGACCATGGAGCATTTCGATCTGAGAAACGGCATCTTCCTGGCCCCGTTCCACCCCCTGGACGAGGACCCAACCGAAGCCATCCACCGCGACCTCGCGCTCATCGAGCACCTCGACCGCCTCGGCTACGAAGAGGCCTGGATCGGCGAGCACCACTCGGCGGGCTTCGAGATCATCGCCTCGCCCGAGCTCTTCATCGCGGCCGCGGCCGAGCGCACCAAGCGCATCAAGCTCGGAACCGGCGTCGTGTCGCTGCCGTACCACAACCCCCTCATGGTCGCGAACCGCATCCTCCAGCTCGATCACATGACGCGCGGGCGCGTGATGTTCGGCGCGGGGCCGGGGCTCCTGCCGTCGGATGCGTACATGCTCGGCATCCCGGTCGTGAAGCAGCGCGATCGCATGGCCGAGTCGCTCGACGTGATCCTGCGGCTCTTCCGCGGCGAGGTCGTGACCGAGAAGACCGAATGGTACGACCTCCAGGACGCGCGCGCGCAGCTGCTGCCGTACACGAAGCCGCATCCGGAGGTCTGCGTCGCGAGCACGATCACGCCTTCGGGCGGGCGGCTCGCGGGGAAGTACGGGCTCGGCATGCTCTGCGTCGCCGCGACGAATGCCGCGGGCTACGACGTCCTCGGCACCAACTGGCAGATCGCGTCCGACATCGCGGCGGCGCGCGGGGCGACGATGGATCGCGGCCGCCTCCGCCTGGTGGGTCCCGTGCACCTCGCGCCCACCCGCGAGCAAGCGTTCGCGAACGTGCGGTACGGGCTCCGGCGCTGGATCGACTACTTCACCATGTTCAACCCGGCGGCGGTCGGCGACGCGTTCCACGCCGACGACCCGGCGACGGCGCTCGTCGAGTCGGGGCAGGCCGTCATCGGTACGCCCGCCGACGCGATCGCGCAGCTCGAGCGCCTGCGGGAGCAGAGCGGCGGTTTCGGCTGCTTCCTCCAGCTCGCGCACAACTGGGCGGACTGGGAGCACACGCAGAAGTCGTACGAGCTCTGGGCCCGCCACGTGACCCCGCACTTCCGCGGCGCCTCCGCCAACCGCGAGGCGTCGATCCAGTGGTGCCGCGACAACAAGAACGAGCTCATGGGGGCCGCGATGAACGCTGCCCAGCAGATGTTCATGAAGCACGCCGAAGAAGCGGCGCAGGCCGCCGAGACGGCGCCGCGGCGCAAAGTCGGATCGTAGGTTCGCCGGCGCGGCTGCGGGAGAAAGCGGGTCGACCACCGTACACGGACGGGCTAATCCTGACGCGTGCCGGCGGTTCGACGATGGTGGGTCGTGTGCCTCGCGGTGCTCGCGCTCGCCGGGTGCGAGCGTGGATCGAGGCCGCCCGCCGGGAAGCTCGAGCGCATCACCATCGGGCCCCGCGAGGCGCGGCGCTCGGTCGGCGAGTCGCAGCACTTCACCGTGACCGGACACTACGCGGGCGGCGAGACGCGCAACCTGACCCAGAAAGTCGAGTACGCGACGAGCGATCCCGCGATCGCGCGCGCTGCCAACACGAAGGGCGACCGGAGCCGGATCGAGGCGCTCGCGCCCGGCACCGTGACGATCTCGGTCGTCGAGCCGAAGACGGGCGTCCGATCGAGCGCCGCCAACGCCGACGCGACGTTTCACGTCCTCGGCGCGCTCGAGCGGATCGTGCTGACGCCCGAGCGGACGAAGCGGCGCGTCGGCGACATGCCGCACCTGACCGCGACCGGACACTACGCCGGCGGGACCGTCCGGAACCTCACGCAGAAGGTCGAGTACCGCTCGTCGGACCCGGCGATCGTCGCGGCGCCGAATGCGGTGGGGGACAAGAGCAAGCTCGACGTGCGGGCGGTCGGCTCGGTGACGATCTCGGCGCGCGATCCCGCGACCGGCGTGGACTCGAGCGCGAGCGGCGGTGACGCGCGGATCGATGTGATCCCGCCGTCGTGACCGACGGACGTGACCCGAGCCTTACGGGACCTGCTGGTTGCCGAGCGCGAAGAGATTGATGAGGTGGAGCTGCGTGCCGGGGCTGCCGTTCCCCGCCACGTCGCCGTCGGCGAGGAAGACGGTGAAGACGCCCGACGCGTACGAGGGCGAGCTGACCGACGCGGGCGCGTCCGTCAGCTGCACGAGGGAGTTCTTCTTGAGGTCGTACGAGTAGAGCTCGGGACCGGTGCTGCCGAGCCCGAGGAGGTCGCTCGGCGAGAGGAACGCGACCGCGCGCCCGTTGGACGACACCGAGGCGTTGGTGCAGATCCCCCCGGGCTGGGTCGTGACCTGCTGCATCGCGCCCTTCTTCCGGCGGTACGAGTAGATCTGCGTGCCGCCGGTGGCGAGGCCGCTCAGGTCGGCCGTGGACTCGAACAGGATGCGGCCGCCGTCGCGTGTGATGCTCGCGTTGCGGGCCGCGCCCGGTCCGTGGGTGACGCGCGACACGATGTTGTTCTTGCCGTCGTGGACGTAGATCTGGCTCTCCGTCTGCCCGACGTTCAAGAGATCGGCGTCGGACTCGAAGGCCACCACTTTGCCGCTGTTGCTCGTGACGGCGTTCTTGTTGGTGCCGGTCTTGTTCGTCAGCTGCGAAAGGCCGGCGTTGCCGCTCGAGGGGCAGGGAAACGGGCAATTGAGGAGCGTCTTCCGGAGGTCGATCTTGTAGATCTGCGTACCCCCCGCGCCGGTCGCGAAGAAATCGGCGGACGACTCGAAGACGATGACGCGCTCGCCGTCGTCGATCGCGGCGTTGATGCTGTCGGCGCCGCCCGCGGTGAGCGCGGTGCGGAGCCCGGTGCGGCGATCGTACAGCATGATCTGCCGCGCCCCCATGCCGCCCGGCCGCGCGTCGTACACGATGGTCTTGGAGCGCCGGCCGGTGCGCCCGCGCTGGCTGTCGTCGTCGACCGCGGTCGTGAGCTGGTGGATGCCGAGGAGGCCCTGCACGTCGCGCTCCTGCAAGTCGAAGAGGAACACCTGGCGGTTCGTGCTGCCGTTGTTCAAGAGGTCGGCGTCGGTGTCGAAGACGACATAGCGAAGGCCGCCCCAGCGCGGGTTCTGGATCGCTCCGGCGCTCTGCCCGACCGGTGCGATCTGGAGGAGCGCGGGGGTGATGTAGTGAAACGCGTCGGCGCGAAGCGCGGACACACCTAGGGCGATGACGAGCAGCAGGACGACGGCACGACGCATGGCGGGGCGCTCCGGCGAAGCGAGAGTCCGGCCACCATGCCTGAGGCTCTCCGTCCTTGGCAAGCCCCGTCTGCGAGGTAAGAAGGCGAAACAGGGGGATTTCACGATGGGAATGCTCGGGTCCTATGGCGGTTGGGCCGTCGTGACCGGTGCCTCCGCCGGCATCGGTGAGGCGTTCGCCCGCGCGCTTGCGGCGGAGGGTGTGAATCTCGTCCTGACGGCGCGGCGCGAGGAGCGCCTGCGCTCCCTGGCCAACGACCTCGAAGCGCGCCACGAGATCACGACGCGCGTCGTACCGCTCGACCTCGGCGTCGACGGCGCGCCGCTTCGATTGGCCGAGGCCGCGGCAGATCTCGACGTCGGCTTCGTGTTGAACAACGCGGGCTTCGGCGTCGCCGGCCGGTTCGAGGTCGGGGACTATGCGCGCGTGCTCGAGATGGTGCGCCTGAACTGTGTCGCCGTGACCGCCGTGGCGCATCTGTTCCTTCCGCGGCTCGTCGCGCGCGGGCGCGGGGCGCTCGTGATCGTCGCGTCGACCGCGGGGTTCCAGCCGGTGCCGCTCATGGCCGCGTACAGCGCGACCAAATCCTTCGATCTCCTGCTCGGGGAGGCGCTCTGGGCGGAGAACCGCGGGCGCGGCGTCGACGTGCTCGCCGTCTGCCCGGGGCCGACGGACACCGAGTTCCAGGCGGTCGCGGGCGAGAAGCCCCACGCCGGCGTGCCCGCGACCGATGTCGTGAACGCGACCGTCGGCGCGCTCGGCAAGCAACCGTCCGTGATCGTGGGCAACATGAACGCGCTCCGCGCCTTCTCGCTCCGCTTCGCGCCGCGCGCGTGGATCGCGCGCCTTGCGGAGATGGTGATGCGGGAGAACGTGCCGGAGTCGGTACGGTGAGGCAGCTAGGTCTGAACAGACGACGATCTCCGCGCGCCGATCCCGAGGAGGCCGATGAGCAATCGGGGCGCGGGATCGATGAAGAGCGTGATGCTCGATCCGACGACGCCGAGGGTGAGGGCTCGACGATCAGGAGGAGGCGCAGCACGGTGCGCGAACTCGCCGCACCCCTGCACCGCAGAACGAGGCGCTCCCCCAGGAACTATTCCGGTGTGAAGCATCACGCGTGCGCCGAGGGCGGGGGCCAAGGCGGCCGATTCGCGCGATCAGTAGTGAAAGGTCGCGATGCCGATGCTGATGCCGGCGCCACCGACGATCGCGAGGACGCGATCACCTCGGCGCAGGCGTCCTTCGTCGGCGGCCAGGCGAATCGCAAGCGGCGTCGCTGCCGACACGGTGTTGCCGTAGCGGGTATGGGTCGGGAAGTAGCGGTCGTGGGAGATGCCGAGACGCTTCAAGACGGCAGCGCTCGCTCGTTCGCTCGCGGCATGACCGAGGATGATGTCGTACTCCAGTCGTGGCAACAGATCATCGGATCGGAAGACCTCGACGATCCTCCGGACCACGAGCGGGATCAGGTCGCGCGACAACGCCAAGAAGCGTCCGGGGACATACGGGGTCTTCGCCGCTTCGAGCACCCAGTCTTCCCATCCCGGAAGGGCCAACATGCAGAGATCGTAACGATCCGGAAAATTCTTGAACACGAAGTGCCACGAGGAAGCAGGGTCGGCACCGACGACGGTGGCCGTCGCGGCCTCGCCGACGGTGAATGCGGCGAGCCGAAGCTCGAGGTGCCGCAGATCACGAATCTGAAAGTCGGCGTATTGCCTCAAGCCGCACTCCGCGTTGACGATGAGGCCGGCGCGGTGGCTGCCGGCATCGACGAAGCGTTGGGCGACGTCCATGGCGCGGATCCAGCTTGCGCAGCCGTCGGACACGTCGAAGCACGTTGCGTTCCGAAGCCGCAGTCCCGCTTGCACGACGTTGGCGGTGGCGGGATCGAGCGAGCCCCGCGCGACGCCCGCGAAGATCACGAAGCCGATGTCGTCCGGGTCGATGTCGGCATCTCGGATCGCTGCCGCGCCCGCCTGTAGCGCGAAATCGATCGCACGTTCGCCGGGCGCGAGCACGTAGCGGTACTCGGTGCCGCTGGTCTCGAGAAACCGAACGGTCGCGGCTTCGATCCGGGCGAGCTCGTCCGCCCCCGCCAGGGTGGAGCTTTGCGCGCGGAGCTCGCGCAGGATGTCGTCATTGCCGACACGCATGCTCGGGATCGCGTGTCCTACGCCGAGGAGCCGCATGCCCGACGAATCAATCCTTCCGAATTCCGTCGAGGATGGGCTGGCGAGTCGCTTGTGCAGCCGCGGCGCTGCCGGCGAGCACGGTCATGACGATCACCAAAACTACGTACCACGCCGCGGAGGCAGCGGCGAAGTGGTACTCGAGGTAGTACCCGAGCAAATATCGAAAATTGATGCCGACCCAGATCCAGGCGGTGACGAAACCGACCGCCGTGCCGAGTATGGCGCCCAGAATCCCGATCGTCGCGGACTCGAGAATGACGGAGCGGCGCACCGCTCGTTCGTCGGCTCCCATGACACGCCAGAGCGCCAGCTCCCGGCGGCGCTCTGCGATCGACGAGGTCAGCAAGTCGAGAATGCCTGCGATCGTGACGATGACGACCAACAACTGAATCGCGTCGGTGAGCCCGAACGCCCGCTTCACGTACGCATCGTGATACGTCACCAGCTCGTGGGTCGAGAGGATCTTGAGGCGAAAGCGGTCCCCGAGGCGTTCGGTAATGGCCGCCCTCACGTTCTCCGCGGACGCGTCGGGTTCGACGAACACATGAATGCGATTGATCGCGTGATCGTCCCAGCGCTCGACGAGGAGCCGGCGATTCATGATGATGCTGCCGCGGTCGGACATGTAATCGGGCACGACGCCGACCACGGGAAGCGTGAGGGTGCCCGTGGGCGTTTCCAGATCGACCGCGTCGCCGACGTGGAGGTCGAAGCGGTCGGAAAGACTGGTGGAGATGTTGGCTCCCCTGCCTTCTTGAATCGCGACGCCGGCGGTCTCCGGGTCGCCTTCGAGGTACCAACCCGGCGGGTATCGGCTGACCTCGAAAAACCCGTTGCTGCCTCCGCCGACGGCGATGCGAACCCCGCGGAACAGATACCCGGGAAACACGCGGAACGCCTCCGCGGAGCGAACACCAGGTAGCTGCGCGACTTCCGCGGTCAGGTCTTCCGGGATCGGCGCCTCGAGCCAGCCACCGTTGGTCGCAACGGCGCTGACCATGAGGTCGCTCGTCAGGAATCCACCGTTGAAGTAGCGCTCGACCGATTTGCGGTGGCTGTACGAGAGCGACGACACCGTCACGCCGATCGTCAGGACCAAGGCGACCGCGGCCGCCGTGACGCCGGTGCGTGTCGGGGATCGAAACAAGCTCGACGCCGCGATGCGCCCTTCGGCGGCGAAGGCGCGCGGGAGGAGCACGGAGAGCGAGCCCGCGAGCCATGTGACGACGGGCACCGCGATGACGAGGACCGAGCTGTTCCACAGCGTCGAGCCGAGATTGCCCCAAAAGATGGATTGCGTCCGGACTTCGATGACGAGCGCGGCGGCGCTGACCACGAGCATGAAGAGCCACCACCCGACCAGGCGACTGACGGGAACCCGAGGATGGATGGCGTTCGCATCCGATCGGATCACCTCGAGGGGATCCATCCTCGCGATGCGACGGGCCGCGAAGGACGAGGCAAACACCGTTGCGGTGACGCCGAGGATGCCGATCATGGCCTGCTCGCGGGCGTCGATCGCGAGGCCCTGCAACGGAAAGCGCAGCTGGAAGATCACGCCCATCGAGGTCGCGACCTCTCCACTCAAGAGCCAGGCGAGCCCGATGCCGATCGGGATTCCGATCAACGCCCCCGCCGTGCCGAGTACGAAAGCTTCGGTGACGAGGAGCCAGAAGAGCTGCGAGCCGTCGGCGCCTGCGAGCCGGAGCGCTGCCATGGCGAGGGCGCGGTGCACGACGGCCGTCGACGTCGTGTTGTAGATGATGAACACGCCCGCAACCAGGCAGAGCAAGCTCAGTCCCGTCAGCATCGCTTGGAACGAGCCGAGGATTCGATCGTACTCCTCCCCGCGTTGGCTCGGCCGCGCGATCGTCAGGTTGGGCAGCGCGTGCTGGAGGCGTGGCTGGACGACGGACAGGTCGCTGTCGGCCGTGAGCACGACGTCGATCTGGTCGACCGCGCCTTCCTTCGCGAGGAAATGCTGGGCGGCAGCCAGATCCATGACGGCGAGCGTGTCTCCGAACGCCGCGGCAACGCCTTGGGGATGGAGCAGGCCGCGAATCGTGAATGAGTCGACACCGCGCGGCGTCGACAGCGCCAGTGCGCTTCCCACGTCGAGGCCTTGCCGCTTCGCGAAATCCACCGTGACGAGGATCGAGCGTGGGTCGGCAAGGGTCTGCGCGATGTTTCGTCGTGCACCGCCCGCGGTGACTTCGTAGCGTCCGAGCGCATCCTCGGTCAGAAGATCGGCGCCGAAGAGCTGCAGAGTCTCCTTTGGGCTGTCGGCCAGTGAGACCGTGCCGCGTACGAGCGGGACGGCTGCGAGCACCTCGCGGTCGGCACGGACGATGTCGATCGCGGATTCGGGGAACCCGACTTCTCCGAGTCCCATCGTGACTTCCAGCTGAGACGGCCCGGCGACGAGGTCGATGGTCCGACGAAAATTGGTCAGGATGCTGCCATTGATGATGTTGATCGCGACGATCAACGTGACGCCGGTGGCGGCACCGCCGATGACCAGCGCGGTCCGGCCCCAGCTGGCGCGGAGTTGCGGGTAGCTGATCAGGCGGAGGAGGCGGAGCACGCGAGGAACATAGGGGGAGGGTGAGACAGCGTCAAAAGACCGGCGGTGGCCGACCGGATGCGCCCTACCCCGCGACGCCGCGCTCGCTCGCCGCCAGCGCCGCATCGTCCTCGTCGAACGCCATCGCCTGCTCGAGCGACCCGTCGACCAATCGCAGCACCCGCTTCGCCATCGCAGCAAACACGGGATCGTGGGTCACCAGCAGGATCGTGACGCCGAGCCGCTCGTTGAGGTCGGCCATCAGATCCATGACCGCGCGTCCGTTGGCGCGGTCGAGGTTGCCGGTCGGCTCGTCGGCCAGCACGATCGCGGGCTCGATGACGAGGGCGCGGGCGATGGCGATGCGCTGCTGCTCGCCGCCCGAGAGCGTGGTCGGGTGGTGCTTGGCGCGGTGGGCCATCTTGACGGTTTCGAGGGCCTCGGCGACGCGCGCGTCGACCTCGCGCTGGGGCAGGTTGTCGAGCACGAGCGGCATGCCGACGTTCTCCTCGGCGGTGAGGAAGGGGAGGAGATTGAAGGTCTGGAGCACGTAGCCGACCCGGCGGCGGCGGAGCTCGGCCGCCTCCTTGCTGCTCATCTTGGCGACGTCGCGGCCTTCGACCAGGACGGCACCGCTGGTCGGCGGCGTGAGCCCCGCGATCAGGTGGAGCACGGTGCTCTTGCCGGAGCCGCTCGGGCCCATGAGCGACCAGAAGTCGCCGCGCTCGATCGTGAAGGAGAGGTCGTCGACGGCCGTGACGGCGGTGTCACCGGTGCCGAAGACCTTCGTGACGTGGTGGTACTCGATCATGCGGTGGCCGGGGCTCCGTACCGGTCGGCGAGGCGCTTGGCGACCTCGTCGAGCCAGGCGAGCTCGGCTCGTGCGGAAAGCTCGGCACCGTCGATCAGGAGGTGGGTGACGAAGGCGTCGAAGGGGGCACGGCGCATCTTGCGGCGCTCGCTGCCGAGCTTGTGGAGCTCTTGCATGTACGCGTCACGCTGGCGGGCCACCAGGCGGAGGAGCTCCGGCAGGTGCTCGGGGCTCGCGAAGAGCAGCTTCACCGCGAGCTCCTGGCGGAGCGGGCGCGGGGCGTCGGTCTGCGGGCTCAGCACGTAGTCGTCGAGGCTCTGCTGGCCGCGGCTCGTGATCCGATAGACCTTGCGGGCCGATTCGCCGCCGTCGGCGACCTGCTCGATCAGTCCGTCGGCCGCGAGGCGGTCGAGGATGCGGTAGACCTCGCCGAAATTCAGCCGCCAGAAGTGGCCGAGCAGGCGCTCGCCCTGGCGGCGGACGGCGTAGCCGTGGATGCCCTCTGGATTCCGGGAGACGACCCCGAGCACTGCCTGCTGGATACCGTGCGAGTGGCGCATGGAATGACTCCGAGGGCCCGTTGCCTGATCGGACCCGGTCGCTGCGTTGGAGATTCGACGCTCCCATGAGGCTTCGCGAGGAGTCAAGGCAATAGGCCGCCTCTGGGACAGCTTCGTATTCTGAGGCGGAATACGGGTGGAACGGGCTATGTGCGGGTGGCGCCGTACATGGCGAGTGCGAGGGCGCGGCGTTCCTCGTGCCGGACGATGCGTTCGGGATAGGTCGTGCCGAGGGTCACGCCGGCCGCCGCGGCCTCGAGGGGCGCCAGGTCCCAGGGGCGGTGGATCCAGCGCGCCGGGACCTCCGCGAGCTCGGGAAGCCAGCGCCGGACGTAGGCGCCCTCCGGGTCGAAGCGCTCGCCCTGGGCCACCGGATTGAAGATCCGGAACCAGGGCTGCGCGTCGGTGCCGGTCGACGCCGCCCACTGCCAGCCCCCGTTGTTGGCCGCCAGGTCGCCGTCCACGAGCTCCCGCATGAAGTGCCGCTCGCCCCAGCGCCAGTCGATCAGGAGGTCCTTGGTGAGGAACGAGGCGACGATCATCCGGCAGCGGTTGTGCATCCATCCGATCGCGCGCAGCTGGCGCATGGCGGCGTCGACGATGGGGTAGCCGGTTTCGCCGTTCCGCCATGCCTTGAAGAGGGCCCGGTCGTTCTCCCATGCGAGCGAGCGCATCGGCGGTCGGAACGCCTCCCGTTCGGCGTTGGGATGATGGAACAGGAGCTGTTGGTAGAAATCGCGCCAGACGAGCTCGCCGCTGAAGGTCTTGGCGCCCTTGCCGCGGCCCGTCGTCGCCGCATACACGGAACGGATCGAGACCGCGCCGAAGCGGAGGTAGGGCGAGAGCTGCGACGTGCCCGGTTCGGCGGGGTGGTTGCGGGCGTCGGCGTAGTCCGCGAGCCGCTCCTCGGCGAAGCGTTTCAGGCGCGCGTGCGCGGCGAGCTCCCCGGGAGCCGGCAGATCGGCCGCGCTCGCGAAGCCGAGGCTCGCCGCGTCCGGCAGCGCGATCGTCGGAAGATCGAGGTCGTCGGGCGGTGGGGGCAGCCGCGGTAAGCCTGCCGGCGGCGCCGGCGAGCGCGTCCGCCACGTCCGCGCGTAGGGCGTGTAGACCGTGTACGGGCGTCCGTCGTTCGTCAGGATCTCGCGCTCCTCGAAGAGCACCTGATCTTTCCAGGCGCAGGCGCGGACCGCGGCGGCCGCGAGCGCTTCGGTGACGCGGGCGTCGCGTGCCCGCGCAAAGGGCTCGTAGTCCTTGTTCCAGTGGACGGTCGCGGCGCCGGCGGCGCGTGCGACCCGCGGGATCTCGACCGCCGGATCGCCGCGGACCACGAACAGGCGCGAGCCCCGCTCCGCGAGCCGCTCGGCGAGCTCGTGCAAGCACCCGAGGAGGAAGCGGACGCGCGCCGCGCCGGTGTCGCGGCGTGCGAGGATCGCGTCGTCGAGCACGAAGACCGGCACCACGCGTTCGCCTTCGGCGGCGGCGCGTAGGAGGGCGGTGTTGTCGCGGAGCCGCAGGTCGCGACGGAACCAGTGGACGGTCGTGCTCACCGTGGGATCGTCGAGTCGTCGGGTCAGGGATAGTGGGCGCGTACCCACGCGATCGCGGCATCGCGGTCGGCGAGCGCACCTTCCAGCTGCTGTTCCTCGACCGCGTGGAGGATCTCGCTGAACCGCGGACCCGGCGTGAAGCCGATCGCGATGAGGTCCCGTCCGGTGACGAGCGCCGGCGGGTTCAACTGCTGCACCGTCAGGCTCGCGAGCTTGGCGCGGCAGAAGTCGTAATACTGGAGATCACCGCTCGACGCCGTCGCGTCGATGCGCGCGAGCTCGAGGAGCTCCTCGATGCCCTCCTCGCGGAGGAACCGCGTGAGAGTCGCCTTCCGCATGAGCGGCGCGCTCACGAGCCGCAAGTGATTGCGCACGAGCCACGCGACCCGCTCCCACACCGCCCGGCTGCGCTTGAGGCGTTGGCAGATCGTGATCGCCATCTCGGCCCCGCGCTCGGGGTGACCGTAGAACGTGATGCGCTCTCCCTCCGGCGTCGTCTTGCGGCCGGCGCAGATCGGCTTGGCGACGTCGTGCAGCAGCGCGCCGAGTGCCAGCGTCTCGGTCGGCGCGCGCAGCTGATCGATCACCATCAGCGTGTGGGTCCAGACGTCCCCTTCCGGATGGTGCAACGGCGTCTGCGCGACGCCCGGCATCGCGAGCAGCTCCGGCATGACGGTGGCGAGCAAGCCCGACGCGTACAGCAACTCGAAGCCGCGCCTTGCGGCGCCTTCGGAGAGGATCAGCCGCACCTCCTCGCCGATGCGCTCCCAGGCGATCTCGTCGATGCGCGGCGCTTCTCGCCGGATGACGGCCCAGGTGTCGTCCGCGATGGTGAACCCGAGGCGCGCGGAGAGTCGCACGGCGCGCAGCATGCGCAACTTGTCCTCGTCGAGCCGGGCCGCGGCGTCGCCGATCGCGCGCACGACGCCGCGCGCGAGGTCGTCGCGGCCGCCGACGTAGTCGATCACGGTGCCGTCGACGGGATCGAGGAACATGCCGTTGATGGTGAAATCGCGGCGCGCGGCGTCGGCCCGGGCGTCGCCGAAGGTGACGCTCACCGGGTGGCGCGAGTCGAGGTAGATCCCGTCGCGGCGGAACGTCGCGACCTCGACGCGGTCCTCGCCGGACGGCACCAGGACGACGCCGAACTGCACGCCGACCGGCAGGCTTCCCGGAAAGAGCTCCTGCACGCGTTCCGCGGGGGCGTTCGTGGCGACGTCGTAGTCCTTCGGGATGCGGCCGAGGAGCTCGTCGCGTACGCAGCCGCCCGCGAGCAGCGCTTCGAATCCGGCGGCGCGCAAGCGGTGCACGACGGCCGTGGCGTTCTCGCGTGCGCGCGACGACATGATCGGATCATGCCCGCCGCCTCGGGGCGGATCAACGCGAAGGTCCGCCTTGTGCGTGTCGGAGGCGCGTGGCATGTGCCGCGCATGATGCTCGTGCTCGCGCTGCTGGTCGTGCTCGGTTTTCCCGTCGGCGTCTCGGCGCACATGGTCGTGTTGCCCGAGCGTAGCGACGCCGGCGGTTGGGAGCGCTACACCGTGCTCGTGCCGACCGAGAAGGCGTCGCCCACTGTGCGCATCGAGGTGAAGCTGCCGACGGGCATGGACGTGATCGCGGTCGAGTCGAAGCCCGGATGGGAGGGGAGCTACGAGCCGTTTCCGGTCGGCGCGGCGCGCGTCGCCTGGAAGGGGGGTCGCATCCCCGAAGGCGAGTTCATGAGCTTCGAGTTCCTCACTTGGAATCCGAAGGCGCCGAGCGTGGTCAAATGGATCGCGACGCAGTGGTACGAGGATGGGTCGAGCGACAAGTGGGGCGGCGGAGCCGACCCGCACCACGACTCTACGACCACGCTCGAGGCTCCCAAAGGTGCTGTCAAAGGCATGCACCGCCACGACGCGCCGGCCGCTGCGAAGAAGCCGTAGCAGCACCGCGTAGGCGCAGCGACGTCGGCCGTCGAGAAATGCGCGCGGTGGAGGTGTCGCGGGCGGGTCCTACGGAGCCGTCGCGCGAGCTCGGCGCGGCACGAGCTCGCGGGCTCCTGACGGCTACGGCGCTGCGAGGCGCATGGCAGCTCGCACGGACCACGGCGCCCCACGATCGAGCTTGCGTTTGCGCTCCTGACCGAGATCGGAC
>DAIQBH010000170.1:0-13624 GCA_036781285.1 Thermodesulfobacteriota bacterium
CGACGGCCGTGAAGGATGGTTCGACGACGTCATCGGGAACGGCTGGGCCCTGATCGGCCGCGACCGCGATCCGATGACGGCGCTCGATGCGCGCGCGGCGAGTTGGCTCCGGGAGCTCGGCGTCGTCACGGCGCACGTCGGGCGCGACGCCCCCGTCGCCGATGTCGCCGGCACGTATGCGCGCTGGTTCGAGGCGACCGGCGCGGCCGTCGTCCTCCAGCGTCCCGACTTCATCGTGTTCGGCGCCGGGCCGCGGTCGGCCGACGCGCCGCTGCTCGTCGACGCCCTCCGGCGCGCCCTCAGCAGCCCTTGAAGACGGGCTTCCGCTTCTCGATGAACGACTTCGTTCCTTCGGCGGCGTCGGCGGTGTTCGCGGTGATCGTGCCGGCGACCGCCTCGTAGTCGAGGATTTCCTCGAGCGTCGCGCCCTCCGCCACCTTGTAGACGCAGCGGCGCGCGAGGTCGACGGCGACGCTCGGGCCCTGGGCGAGCTTCTTCGCGTAGTCGAGGGCGGCGGGAAGCGCCTGGCCGTCCTCGGCCAGGAGCTCGTCGATGAGGCCGTACTTCAGGCACTGCTGCGCATCGAGGATGCAGCCGGTCTCGACCATCATGAGCGCCGTCGAGAGATTGGTGACGCGCGGCAGGAGCCACGTGACGCCGCAATCGGGGCTGAAGCCGAGCCGCACCATGGCGGCCGACATGCGGGTGCTCGGATCCGCGAAGCGCCGGTCGCAGGCGAGCGCGAACGCGAGCCCGGCGCCCATCGCGGGACCGTTGATCGCGGCGATGATCGGCTTGTCGACGTCGAGGACCATCGTCCGCACGAATTCGGCGAACGGGCCGGCGGGCGTCTTCTTCTGATAGCGCTCGAGCGGCTTGTCGGAGAGTCCGGGGATGCCGCGGTCGGTGCCGCCCGAGAGCCACTCGGCGTCGCCGCCGGCGCAGAAGCCGCGTCCGGCACCCGTGAGGAGGATCGTCCGGACGTCGTCGCGGAACCGGAGCTCCCGGAAGAGCGTCACGAGCTCCGCGGCCATCGGCCAGTTCACGGCGTTCAGCCGCTCGGGGCGATTGAAGGTGACGATGCCGACGCCGGAGTCGACTTTGAATAGAACGGGCTGTTCTACGGGGTGCTCAGCCATGGAAGTCTCCTCGGAAGCTCTATTGATGGAGGCTGCGGACGATGTCCCGGACCCGGTCTTCGTCGCGGGCGAGGTTGCCCGGGAGGTCGAGGAGCACGGTCGAGAAAATCCCCTCGCAGCGGGCCCGCACCTCGGCGGCGAGCCGGTCGTGCGTCGCGATCACCGCCCACTCGGCGAGCATGTCGTCGGTGAGCAGCTTCGGCAGCTCCTGCCACTTGCCCTCCTTCGAGAGCTTGTGGAGCTCGGCGCCGAGATCCTCCCAGCCGTGGTGCGCGAGCACGGTGTGGTAGGTGCGCGTCGAGGCGTAGAACGCGACGTGCTGCTTGAGCGCCTGCTTGGCCTTCTCGACGTCGGCCTCGGTGGCGCCGGTCGCGAGGAAGGGCGCGCCGATCACGTCGATGTCGGCGAGCGCGCGCCCCCCCTTCGCGGCGCCGGCGGCGATCGCGGGGAGCACCACCGCCTTGGTGTAGCTGAACGTGCCGATCGGATGGAGACGAAGGCCGTCGCAGAGCTCGCCGCCGAGCTTCGCCATGTAGGTGTTGACGGCGGCGATGTAGATGGGCGGCGCCGGGTAGTCGATCGGTCCCGGATTGAAGAAGGGCGGAAGCAGCGAGAACGTGTAGTGGTCGCCCTGGAACGGCGTCGCCTTGCCGGTCGTGAAGCCGTCGAAGATCGCCTTGAGCACCAGCAGATACTCGCGAAGACGCGGACCCGGACCCGCCGTCCACGGCGTCGAGTAGCGGAGCTCGTTGTGACCCTTCACCTGCGTGCCGAGACCGAGGTTGAAGCGGCCGCCCGAGAGCTGCTGGAGGTCCCAGGCGAGCTGCGCCGTCACCATCGGGCTGCGGGGGAACGCGATGGCCACGTTGGTGCCGAGGTGGATGGTTCGCGTGTGCTCGGCGGCGATCGTCAGCGGCAGGAACGGGTCGTGGCCCGCCTCGGGGGTGCAGACGCCGTCGAAGCCGAGGGCTTCCGTCTTTTTCGCGGCGGCAGCGACGTCGGCGATCGTCGGCTTCGCCTGGCCCTTGCCGGCGTACTGCGCGGTGTCCGGGTTCAGCAGCCCGGTTTCGACCTTGAATGGCATGGGGGAACCTCGAGGATGCTCAGTTGCCGATCTGCTCGCAGGCGAGGATGTACCCGAAGGTCATCGCGGGTCCGATGGTTCCGCCGGCACCGGGATACGTGCGGCCCATCGCCGCCGCCGAGCAGTTGCCGATCGCGAAGAGCCCGTCGATGACCGAGCCGTCGTCGCGCACGACGCGCGCGCTCGCATCGGTCGTGAGGCCGCCCTTCGTGCCGAGATCGCCCGCGTAGACGACGATCCCGTAGTAGGGGGCGGTCTCCAGCGGAGCCAGGCACGGGTTGGGCTGCACCTTCTCGTCGCCGTAGTAGCGGTCGAAGAGGCTTTCACCCCGAGCGAAGTCCAGGTCCTTTCCATTGCGCGCAAACTCGTTCATGCGCGCGACCGAGGCCTTCAAACCGGAGGCGTCTATGCCGAGCTCGGCGGCGAGCCCTTCGAGCGTGTCGGACTTCTTCAGATAGCGCGCCGCCTTCAA
This sequence comes from Thermodesulfobacteriota bacterium, assembly GCA_036781285.1. Classification (GTDB taxonomy): domain Bacteria; phylum Desulfobacterota; class Binatia; order UTPRO1; family UTPRO1; genus UTPRO1. Next base: position 2,696 of record DAIQBH010000170.1, read on the forward strand.
TTCCTTCGGCAGCGCCCAGTCGGGCTGCTGTGAGCCTGGGAAGAAGGGGCCGCACGGATACTTCTTCCGGTAGGTGGCGTCGAAGATCATGTACGCCGGCACGCACGGCGACTCGGGCGTGTGGTTGGCATACATCGCCTTGCAGATGTCGTTGTAGGGCGACGCTTCGTTCAGGAACCGCTGCCCGCGCTTGTTGACGAAGATGCTCCCGGGGAGGCCCTTCTCGATCACGAGCATGCGGGCCCGATCCTCGCCCGGCACGACGGTCGTCGGCCCCCACCACGCGTCGTCCATGAGGTCGATGCCGGCGCCGAGGGCGAGTCCCATCTGAATGGCGTCGCCGGTGTTGCCCGGATTGGCCGTGGTCCAGGACGCTTCGGTTGGATTCGGCAGGTACTGCTTCCGCATGGCGTCGTTGCTCTCGAAGCCGCCGGCGGCGAGGACGACGCCTTTCTCGGTGCGAATCCGGATCTGCCGGCCGCGTTGCTCCGCGACGAGCCCGACGACCCGCCCGTTCTCGACGACGAGCTCGCGGGCCGCCGTCTCGAGCCAGAGCGGGATTTGGCGGTCCAGCATCGTTCGCCGCAGCATCCCGACGAGCGCGTTCCCGAGCGAGAGGCAGCGATCGCGCTTGCCTTTCATGCGGCCGCCGACGTCGAGCCAGTAGCGCGACATGATCTTGCTCGTGAGGCCGATCCATCCCGGATGGCGCGCGAGCAGATGGTGGGCCTCGGTCGCGGTCATCGACATGCGGCCCATGACGAGCTCCTGGACCGCCGGCTCGCGCATGCGGTCGAAGTCGTCGCCGAGGAGGCGCGCGTCGAAATGCTCGGGCTCGACCGAGCGTCCTCCCGGTTTCCCGCCCGGCGCCTCCGGATAGTAGTCGGTGTACGTCAGCATCGACTGCATGCGGAGGTGCCCGCGGTCGGTGAGGTAGCGGAGCATTTCGGGCGACTTCGCGACGTAGCGGACGAGCTTTTCCTCGGGCACCGCGCCGCGCGTGATGTGCTTGAGGTAGGTGAGCGCTTCGTCGGGCGTGTCGGGCACGCCGGCCGCCGCCATCAGGTAGTTGTTCGGGATCCAGAGCGACCCGCCCGACATCGCCGACGACCCGCCATAGAGGTGCGTCTTCTCGATGAGGAGCGCCTTGCCGCCGCGGTCGTGGGCGAAGATGCCGGTCGCGATCGCGCCGGCACCGGAGCCGACGATCAGAAGATCGACCGTGTGGTCCCAACCGGTCGCGGTGGAGGTTCCGTTGCGGAGATCGGCGCTCAAGCGACGGATTCCATGCCAAGTTTTGATTTCGCGTACAAGCCGGTCCACACTCGCGGCCCATGATCGCGTCCGACTCGAGCGGAGCTCGCGCGCTCGCCGGCCTTCGCGTGCTCGAGCTCGTCGACGAGACCGGGTGGTATTGCGGCAAGCTGCTCGCCGATCTCGGTGCCGAGGTGCTGAAGGTCGAGCCGCCGGGCGGCGACGCCACGCGCGCATTGCCGCCGCTCCGGCGCGGTGCGCGCGATCCCGAGCTCGCGAGCGCGGCATTCGTCGCGATGAACACCAACAAGGGAAGCGTGGTCTGCGATCTCGCGACGACGGTCGGCCGTGAGCGCATGGCGGCACTGGCCGCGGACGCGGACGCGATCATCGAGACGCTGCCGCCGGGTACGCTCGACGCGCTCGGGCTCGGCTACGACCAGTTGCGCACCGCGAATCCGCGCCTCGTCTTCACGTCGATCACGTCCTTCGGCCAATCGGGCCCGTATCGCGACTTCGCGGGCGGGGACCTCGTGGCGTCGGCGCTCGGCGGCGCGCTGCACGTCACCGGCGATGCCGATGATCCGCCGGTCAGGCTCGCCGGCCGTCAAGCCGGGATCACCGCGTCGCTGTCCGCCGCCGCGGCGACGCTGATCGCGCTCCGCCATGCCGCGCGCACCGGCCGCGGGCAGCGCGTCGACGTGTCACTGCTGGAGGCCGTCGTGTCGGCGACCCACATCTGCGGCATCGGAAAATGGCGGGACGACGGCATCGTCCCGCGCCGGAACGGTACGGGCCTCTTCGCGTCGGTGCCGTCCGGAACGTATCCGTGCCGCGACGGGCTCGTGTATCTGATGGTGAACCGGCCGCGGCACTGGCAGGCGCTCGCCGCATGGATTGCGGAAGTGACCGGCAGCGACACCGTCCGCGACCCGCTCTTCGAGGGGCCCTCGTCGCGTCGCATCCCGTATCGCGACCTCGTCGACACCTACGTGACCGAGCTCACCAGCCGCTTCACGGTCGCCGAGGTCTACCACGAGGGACAGCGCCGACATCTCGCGTTCACGCCGGTGCGGACGGCACCCGAGGTCGTCGCGGACCCGCACCTGGCGGCGCGCGGCTTCTTCGCCGACGTGCCGCAGGCCGACGGCACGACCGCGCACATGGCGGGAGCACCGTATCGGCTCGCACGCACGCCGTGGGCGATCGCGAGGCCAGCGCCGACCCTGGACGCGGACCGTCATCTCGACCGCGCGCGTGGTCCGCGGCAACTGCCGGCCCCGCGTGGGCAAGCGGACGACGGAGGACCCGGCGCGCTCGCGGGTCTTCGGGTGCTCGAGCTCACCGTGGCGATGGCGGGACCGTGGATCGGACGCTTCATGGCGGCGTGCGGCGCCGAGGTGATCCGCGTCGAGTCGCGCGGTCATCCCGACGTCGTCCGTCTCTACGTACCGCCGCGCGATCCGGCGCGCGGCGCCGACCCGCAAGGCTCGCCGTGGTTCACCGATTGGAACGCGGGGAAGCGCTTCGTCGCGCTCGATCTCGCGAAGCCGGAAGCGGTGGCGCTCTGCCGCCGCCTCGCCGCGCGCTCGGACGTCGTCATCGAGAACAACACGGCGGGCGTGGTCGACAAGCTCGGGCTCGGCTGGGACGCGCTCCACGCCGAGAAGCCCGATCTCGTGATGCTCGGGACGTCGGGCTACGGCGACCGCGGGCCGCACCGCGGCTACGTGACGTGGGGCCCGAACATCGAGGCGCTCTCCGGTCTCGGAACGCTCTCGGGCTTTCCGCACCGTCCGTGCACGATCACACAGTACGCGTACCCGGACGTGCTGAGCGCGCTCCACGGTCTCGTCGCGGTGCTCGCGGCGCTCGCACATCGCGACCGGACGGGCGAAGGGCAGTACGTCAACGTCGCGCAGCTCGAGGCGACCATCGCCGCGATCGGCGACGTGATGCTCGACGTCGCGCCCGACGATCCGGCGCCGGTCCGCCGCGGCAATGCCTCGGACGCCGCCGCACCGCACGGCTGCTATCCGTGCCGAGGCGACGATCGCTGGTGCGCGATCGCCGTACCGGACGACGCGGCATGGGCGCGCTTCTCCGCCGCCATCGGCCGGCCGCCCTGGTGCAGCGACCCGCGCTTCGCCGACCGCGCCGCGCGGGTCGCCAACGCCGACGCGCTCGACGCGTACGTGGGGACGTGGACACGCGCACGCGACGCGGCGGACGTGATGCGGACGCTCCAGGGCGCCGCCGTCGCCGCGGGCGTCGTCCAGACGATCGCGGACCTCGCGGCCGATCCCCACCTCGCGGCCCGCGGCTTCTTCGAAACCGTGGCGCACGTGACGCGTGGGTCCGTCGTGGCGACCGGTGTTCCATTGGGGCTCACCGAAACGCCGGCGCGAACGGGACTTGCCGGGCAGGCGATCGGGCACGACCATGCCTACGTATTCGAGGAGTTGCTGGGGCTCGACGCGGCAACCGTCTCCGATTTGACGGCCGCGGGCGCGATCGAGCCGGCGGGGTGAGGCGCAGGGGTGCCAGCGCGAGCGCCTCAGCACATCGAAAGTCGCAAGAAGTTCTTGCCTTGGCCGGGCGGTCAGTGCGAAGGGTTCGACGTGGCTGTGGTCGTGGCGGTGGAGTGCCGTCCCCCCTCGAGAAGGAGATCACCGATGCGTCTCGGCAAAGCGTGCCTGATGCTCGCGCTCGTCTGCGGGATGGTCGAGATGCCGCGATCCGCCGAAGCCCTGAGCATCGCGGAGATCAAGTGCAGTGCCGCGATCGGGAAGGCCGGGCTCGCACGCGTGCGCGGGCGTTTGAAGCTCGAGCAACGGTGCCGGACGGCCAACCTCGTCGCACCGGGAAGCTGCGCGGGGGTCGACGCGGCCGCGATCGCGAAGCTCGACGCGCAGCTCGGCGCGCTCCAGAAAGCGTGCACGTTCACGGCCGGCGGCCTCTCGAATCTCGGCTTCCCGGGACCGTGCATGGATTCGACGGCTGGTAACGGGTTCACGGCCGGCGATCTCGCGGCGTGCATCGCGTCGAGCCACGACGACATCGTCGCGTCCATGCTGGCGCTCCAGTACGACGCGGCGTCGACCGGTCCTCTCGCGAAGCCGGATCTCGCCTGCCAGACGGAGATCGCGAAGCAGAGCGCGGGGCTCGTCGCCTGTGTCTTGAAGGCGGTGCAGAAGTGTCGCGCCGGCATCATGCGCGGCAAGCTTCCCGGCATCCCGCCTCACACCTGCGCGACCGACGAGCCGAAGACGGTAGGCGCGATCGGCAAGTGCGAAGCGAAGCTCGCGGGGGCCGTCGCCAAGCGCTGCACCGATGCGCAGATCGCGAGTCTCGGCGTGTGCGAGCCGAACCAGGCGTCGGCTCCCGCGGCCGCGTCGTGCCTGATCGACGCGCATCTGCTGCTGACCGACGGGCCAGCGATCGACGTGCCGCCCGACCTCATCGACTACCAGTACGCCGTGCGCGGCGGGGTGTGCGGCGACGGCGTCGTGAACAACGTCGCCGAGGAATGCGACGGCGCCGACGACGGCGCGTGCCCCGGCGCCTGCGGTCCCGCGACCGAGCCTCACGGCTACTTCGCGTGCCTCTGCACGACGACGCCGCGCATCCGCGTCGTCGAGCATGCCGATGCCGACACGGACAACGGATGGACGGGGCTCAGCGCCGACGCGGGAGTCGCCGAGGGCGGCGGGTATCTCGCCGATCTCTACGATTGCGACGGCTCCGGCCTCTGCAATCTCGGCCCGAGCTGTTCGCTGCCGCCGCATTCACCGTGTCACGTCCTCACCGGTGCCCCGTCGGGTACGACGGGAAATTCGATCTGTGCCGGGCTCGGACAAGGCACCTGTCGGAAAACGTCGACGGCCGGAGGGCCGCACTGCGCGCAGGACGTCCAGAAGAAGTGCGACGCCAGCGATCCGTACGACCCCGTGTGCGACGCCCCCGGCGACTCTTGCGTCGTGACGCTCGGGGCACCGCCAGAAGGCGCGTACTCCGGCGGCGTGACGGTCTGCAACGTCCTGACGCTCAGCGAGGACGTCGTCGGCACCGTGAACGTCTTGACGGGTGAATCGGTCGTGCGGGCGCCCCAGATCTCGCGCACCTACAATCGGAGCGTCGGGTCGGCGAACAAACCGTGCCCGGTTTGCGGCGGCTTCTGCGCGGTCGACAAGGAGCGCTGCGCGACCGACGAGGAGTGCGCGGTCAACGCGGGTCCGTGCGTCACGGCGCTCGTCTGTAGTGACGGTCTAAGGGAGGGTCGGGTCTGTCGCACGACGCCGCCCTTCGGGAGCACGTCCGGCTCGTTCGGAGCCACGAGCGTCGATTGTCCCCCGAGCCCCGATGGCGAGATCACCTCGGCGGCCGGGCTCGCCCTCTACGTCACCGAACGGACCACCGGAACGGTCACGTTGCCACCGACTCAACCGTGCGCGAGCGCCGGTTTCATGAACAACACGTGCCGCGGCGGGTCCAGTGAGGGCCGGCCCTGCGCGACCGCCTCGGAGTGCCCGGGGGGCACGTGCGATCCCCAGTGCTTCTGCGCTGGGCAGCAGCGTCCCAACGCGTGCTTCGCGGCGTGCGTCGGCGGCACGAGCGATGCCGTCGAGTGCGTCACCGATTCGGACTGTCCCGGAGGGTTCTGTCATCCCGGCGACTGTCGCCTCGATCCGACCGATACCGACTCCGTCCAGGAAGGCATTTGTACCGCGGGGCCGCCCGACAGCCACTGCTCGCTCACGACCTATCGGCCGTGCGCCAACGACGCGAGCTGCAATCCGCCGAATTGTCTCTACTGCGAAGCCGGCGAGACGTGCGTCACTCGGAACCGCGCGTGCTTCATCAACAGCGGCATCGTGCGGCAGGGAACGCCACGGACCCCCGAGGGAACGAGCGTCGGCGTCTACTGCATCGCCGGCGACAACGCCGCGGTGAACTCCGTCGCGGGATTCCCCGGGCCCGCCGCGTTCACACAGCCCGAGCTTCAGCTGATCGAACCGTGACCACATGACGCGAGGCGAGGGAGCGATCCCTCGAATCAATGGAACGTCGCCCAGACGTAGGCCGTGGCCAGGATCGCGTAGATCACGAAACTGACGGCGAGGAGCAGGGCCTCGCGGCGACGCGGCCGCGCCCAGCGCGGCAGCGCGGGGGCCAGCCGGCGGTAATTCAGGAGATAGAGCGCGGGCGGAAAGATCACCGTGCCCGCGAAGCCGATCACGGCCGAGAGCAGGATCAGCGGGCCCGGGGCGTCGAGCAGCATCGTGAGGCACGTGACCACGGTGAGCGTGGCGAGCATCACGTAGTACCAGCGGTTCAGCGGCCAGCGGCGCGCCGCCGGAAACCGCGCGTAGATGAGATCCGCCTGCATCCGGCTCACGCCGTCCGCCGTCGCGAGCCAAGTGTCGGTCAGGAACGCGGCCGCGACCACCAGGAAGAGCACGCGTCCGATCGGTCCCCAGCTGACCTCGAAGAAACTGCTCTGTACGACCGCGATCTCGTACTCCTCGGGGAGGAGGCCGCGCGGATAGAGCAGCGCGTACGCGAGGAGGCAGGTCATGAGCGTCGTCGTGAGGTTTCCGAAGATGCCGACGAGCGCGTCGACGGTGAGGTAGCGCCGCCAGCGCTTCCAGGCGTCCGCGCTCGCCGGGGAGTCGTCGATCAGATTGCCGGTGACCTCGACGGCTTCGGAGCGGCCGGTGAGGCCGGTGATCCGGCCACCGTGCGCGGCCATGCCGCTGCCCTTGTCCCGGAGCCAATAGGAATAGAAGAGGATCCAGAACCCGCCGAGGCCCGCGAAGGTGATCGCGGTGAGGAGCTTGGTGGAGTCGTTGACGTCCCAGCCGCGCTCCATGGGCCCGGTCGGGCCCGCCAGCGCGCCGAGAAAGCTCGGAAGCGCCGCCGTCACCTCGGGCTGCGTGCACGCCCAGAGCAAGCCGACCACCGTGACCAGCGCGACGACCTTCATGCAGCGCTCGATCAGCCGATAGACGACGCCGGAGAGCGCGATCGCCGCGACGAAGACCGCGATCGTGGTGTACGCCCAGAAGAGCGTCCGGCCCCGCACGGTGAAACCGGCGGGAAAGCCGGTGAGGGCGGCCATCGCCGTGCCCCCTGCGGAGGCGAAGGCCCCGAACCAGAGGAACGAGATCGTCATGAGGACCCACAGGACGACGCCGAGGACGGGACTCACGCGGAAGAAGCCGCGGAAGATCGTCTCGCCCGTGAGGAGCGTATAGCGGCCGATCTCGACGTTCAGCGGGTACTGGAGGAGGCAGGCGGGAACGAGCAGCCAGAGAAACGTCAGCCCGTATTTCGCGATCAGATAGGGCCACCAGATGAGCTCGCCGCTCCCCTGGGCGAGCGCCATCCACACCACGCCCGGCCCGAGCGCAGCCCACCACGAAGGGAAACGTGGCAGCGGGCGCCGCGGCAGGTCGTCGAATGCCGCGGGTGTCCGCGAGGCTCCCGCCGCGGAAGCCGCGGCGGGCAACGAGTGGGGTGTCAGGCCGTCGGCGTGAATTTCACGGGCATATGCGTGAACGACCGGACCAGCAAGGACGGATGCGTCTTCGGCGGACCGTCGGCGTACTCCATGTCGGGCATCCGGTTCAAAATCTCCTCGAGCATGACGCGAATCTCCATGCGCGCGAGGTTGGCGCCGAGGCAGAAGTGGTTGCCGATGCCGAAGGCGACGTGCGGGTTCGGGTCGCGGTCGACCTTGAAGGCGTCGGGATCGGCGAACACGTCGGCGTCGCGGTTGGCCGAGGGGTACATCAGGAGGATCTTTTCGCCCTGCTTGATCTTGCGGCCACGGAGCTCGGTGTCCTGGGTCGCGGTGCGGGCGAAGTTCAGCACCGGCGAGACGTGGCGAACGATCTCCTCGACGGCCTTCGGGATGAGCGCGCGGTTGTCGAGGAGCTTCCGCATCTCCCCGGGATTCTCGATGAGCTGGCTCATGCCGCCGGTGAGCGCGTTCCGCGTCGTCTCGTTGCCGGCGATCAGCAGCGTGACGAGAAACATGGTGAGCTCGTCCTTCGCCATCTCGGTGGCGTGGTCGGACGGCATCTTCGACGCGTTGACGGTCGAGTCTTGGCCGAGGAGGCCGCCGTCCTTCGCGGTCACGAGCACGCTCACGAGGTCCTCCGTCGGGTTCTTCCGGCGGTCCTCGATCGTTTCCTCGATGTACGCGACGTACTCGGCAAACGCGTTCGCGGCTTTGCTCATCTGCTCGATGTCGTCGTAGTTCCCGTCGCTCGCGATCATCGTGTCCGACCAGTGGTGCAGCTTGTCGCGGTCGGTCTTCGGAATCCCGATCAAGTCGGCGATCACCTCGATCGGCATCGGCACCGCGATGTCCTTCACGAAGTCGCAGTGGCCTTGACGTTGGATCTTTTCCATCGTCTCGACGGTGAATTGCCGGAAGCGCGCCTCGATGTCGGCGACCCGACGCGGTTTGAAGCCGCGGTTGATCAGGTTGCGCAGCTGGCCGTGGCGCGGCTCGTCCATGTCGACGATCGAAAGCTTGGTCGGCATGTTCGGGCGCGTGCCCTCGCCGGAGCAGAAGATCTCGTGGTGCTTGGACGCGTAGACCACGTCGGCGTGCTTCGAAACCGCCCAGATCGCGTTTTTCGCGTCCCAGTGGACGGGATCGTTCTCGCGCAGCCAACGGAAGCGGTCGTGGGCCCCGGGGCCCCAGGTGTGCGCGTCGAGGATGTCGATGTTCTCGTGCATGGTCGTCACCGAGTGCTCCGTCGCGGTCGGCTGGTCGTCGGGCGAATGGCCTCGCCGATGAATGCCGCCGCTTGTCGGAGCCGTTGTTCGAGGGGGTAGTCGGGATCGTTCATCCAGCTGATGAACGTGGCGTTCAAAGCGCCGAGGACCATCTCGGCGAGGAAGCCGGCGTCGAGGTCGTCACGGACCTCACGCTTGCGCTGCCCTTCACGGAGGGTCTTGGTGATCGGAGTGAAGATGCGGGCGAGGTACGGCGGCGTCTCGCCCGGACGTGCACTCGTTCGCATGAGCTCGAGGACGACGTCGCGCGCGACGCCCCGCGCCGCCTGGGCGTCGCTGGCGGCGCGCTCGGCGAAGCCGAGGATGCGCTCCTGCGCGGTGCCGGGGCGGAGCAGGTACTGCTCGATCAGCTCTTGGAGGTGCTGGAACACCTCGGTCGTCATCTCGCCGAGGAGCGCGTGCTTGCCCTGGAAGTGGTTGAAGAAGGTGGCCGGCGCGATGTCGGCGGCGGCGGCGATCTGCTCGACCGTGGTCGCCTCGAAGCCCTGGATCACGAAGAGCTCCTGCGCCTTTTGATAGATGCGGGAGCGCAGCTCGCGCTTCTTCCGCTCGCGGCGGCCTTCGACGGGGACGTGGGCGACGGCAGAGTCCATGCTAATCCTGGAGACGGCCCCAACCTTAGAGCCAACTCTACGTTCGCGTCAAGTCGTCGTCTTGCATCAGATCGAGAATGTGGGCAGCGGCGGGTGGGTCAGGGGTGCACGCCTACGGTCGCGGGGTTCGTGGTGCCGGCGCTTACTACTCGCCGGAGCCACGATGACACGAGCACACGCGAGCTGACCGCTCCCCGGCGCGACCCCTGACCCACCCGCCGCCGCCTCCAATTTTCATACGGATGACGGAAGCGGCTCGAAGACTTGCCGCTACCGTCTGCGCTTCGGTGCAAGGATCGACGAAGATCAACGAGGATCCCAGGGATGCGGCAGGCGGGCGTGTGGCGCGTGGCTTCGGGGAGCGGTCAGCTCGCGTGTGCTCAAGGCATGGTGGCTCCGGCCATCTGTATGCGCCGGCGCCAGCGACCCCGCGACCGTAGGAGCCACGCGCCACACACCCGCCTGCCGCCTCCTTGGTATTTCGCGGCGCGATGTACGGATGCTGCGAGCTCACCGAGACGGTCTCGCCGGTCATGTACGTCGAGTAGTCGCTCGCCAAGAAGACGATCACGTTGGCGACTTCCCAGGGCTCGGCGGCGCGGCCGAAGGCTTCGCGGGTTTCGAGCTCGTCGAGAAGCTCTTTCGGGGCGCTCTTCTGAAGGAAGGGATGCAGTGCCAGGCTCGGGGCGACGGCGTTGATGCGGATGCCGGCGGGCGCGGCCTCGATCGCGGCGCAGCGGGTGAGGGCCATGACGCCCGCCTTCGCGGCGGCGTAGTGGGCCTGGCCGGCCTGCGCACGCCAGCCGAGGACGCTCGCGTTGTTGACGATGACGCCCGTCCCGTTCGGCATCATGTGGCGGAGCGCGGCGCGGGTGCAGCGAAACGCCGAGTTGAGCGTGACGTCGAGCACCTTCAGCCACTGCTCGTCGGTCATATCGACCAGATTCGCGGTGCCGCCGAGGCCGGCGTTGTTCACGAGGACGTCGAGCGCGCCGGTCTCCGCGATCGCGACCTCGAACATGCGGTCGATCTGCGCCTGCGAGGTGACGTCGCAGACGATCGTGGTCGGCCGCTTGCCCATGACCGGCGCAAGCTGGTTCGCGGCTTCGCCGAGCCGGCGCTCGTGCTGGTCGCTGATGACCACCGTCGCACCTTCCTCGGCGCAGCGCTTCGCGGTCGCGAACCCGATTCCGGTGCCGGCAGCGGCCGTGACGAGGACGGTCTTGCCGGCGAGGAGCCCGTGGGGCGGCGGACAGGGTGGGGCGGTTCT
>DAIQBH010000171.1:0-10019 GCA_036781285.1 Thermodesulfobacteriota bacterium
GAGCAGCGCCGACGCGACGATGTCGAGCGGCCGCTGCATCACGCCCTCGTACGCGGCTGGCGTCGCGGCGACCGGGATCTGTCCGAGCAGGCCGGCGTCGATCACGGAGATGAGCCCGTCCCATCGGAAGTGACTTCCCATGCGGCTCGGGGTGAACACCTTCGGCACCGCGGGGAGCACGACCGCGACCAACGACAGGAGCCCGGCGACGACGCCTGGCACGAGCGACGCGAGGTCCGCGCCGCGGTCGCCACCAGGTCGGAACGACCGCCAGAGCGCCCAGACGCCGACGACGCCGGCGATCGGAACGACGCCGGGATAACCGAGCGCCAGGCCTCCCGCCGCGCCGAGCGCCGCGAGCCCGGCGGCCGATCGCCGCCGCACCGCGAGGAGCGCCGCGAGCGCGACCAGCACCGCGTAGAGCGGCCCCGCGACGAACGGCCCCGGGAAGAACGTCACGAAGCGCGTGAAGGGCGCGAAGAGGAACACGGCGGCCGCGAGCGCCGCGACCGCCGGCGAGAGCAGGACGGCGGCGAGCAGCGCGACGAGGACCGCCGTCGCCGCGACCGACGCGATCTGGAAGACCTGCACCGCCGGCAGGCTGAACGCCGCGAGCCCCGCCTGGAAGAACGGGACGCCGTGCAGGACGAAGAGGATGCCGCTCACGCCCGGCAGCTTCGGATCGTAGAGGTCGGTGAGGACGTTCTGCCCTTCGTGGAACGCGCGCGCGGTGTCGAGGAAACCGCGCCAGCCGTCGACGACGTCGGCCGCACGCGGCGAGCCGAGATCGGTGACGAGCCGCATGCCCGCCCACACCGCGATCACGACCGCCGTCGGCAACGCCGCGGCCCACGCCGCGGCCCGCGGCACGCGTACGAGCCCCTCACCCCAGGCGAGCACCGCCGCCGGCACGGCGAGGAGCGCGAGATATCCGAGCTGTCCGCCGGGACCGAGCCCGGCCGCGAACGGCGCGAGTGCGAGGTGCAGTGCCGCGAGCCCGACCGCGCTCCAGCGGACCGCCGGAGCGGCGGGCACGACCGGCGCCGCCGGCACCGCGCACGCGGCCGCGGGCCACGGGCTCCACGCGAGCAGCACCGCGGCAGCCGCGAGCGCGGCGAGCCGCACGCCGACCCACCAGGCCGGCACGCCGGGAAAGATGCGGGTCAGCAGCCACGCGTCGGGCGGCGTCGGGACACCGAGCGCCGGCGTCGCGGGTGGAACGAAGAGCGGGGCCGCGTAGGCGACGGCCAACGCGAGCGCGACGCCGGCACGCAACGCCCCGCCGCGCGGTCGACCGAGCGCTCGCGCCTCCGGCGACGGCGTGCTCAAGCGTACGTGCGAGCGCTCTCGACCGCGGCGGTGAGCGGTCGTTGATAGAGGAGGTTGAACTCCAGCATCGGTCCGACGATGCAGCGGGTGCACGGCGTCTCGCGATCCCAGGCCGTCCGCCAGTCGGCCGCGAGCAGATCGACCGGGGTCGTCTTCCCCTTCGTGTACGCGCACGGATACGCCCGGCCGAGCGGGTCGATGTAGAAATAGCCGTAGCCGGCCGCACAACGCGTGTCGGGCGCGTGCGTCGCCGAGACGGAGAAATCGTCCCATTCGGCGAGGAACTCGAGGAAGGCCGTCGAGCTGACCACCGGGCGCCCGCGGCGCTTCTCGGCGAGGAGGTCGCGCCAGAACCCGCGAAACCGTTCGTTCGACACGGCACCCGACACGCTGCCGCGCACGATGTCGGTCTCCGTGCACTGCGGCTGGAAGTGGACGCGGAAGCCCATCGTCTCGGCGAGCCGGAGGATGGCGTCGGCCTGCGAGAGGCTGTGCTCCGTCACCACGCAGATCGCGATCACCGGTTTCCCGGCGCGCACGAGATCGGCGATGCCGGCCAGCACGCCCTCGTACGAGCCCTCGCCGCGCGCGGCCACGTGGGCGTCGGCGTCGCCGTCGAGGCTCGTGTACACGAGGTCGGCGAGCGCCAGGCGCTCGGGATGGCGATCGTAGAGCGTCAGGTTCGAGTTGATGCTCACCCAGAACCCGCGCTCCTTCGCCATGCCGACGATCTCGCCGATGTCCTTCCGCATCATCGGCTCGCCGCCCGCGAGCCCGAGGCGGCGGACGCCCATCGCGCGGAGACGGTCGAACATGAGCGCGACGCGGCCGACGTCGAGCTGCGTCGGATCGATGAAAGGACAGTTGCAGTAGGTGCAGCGCAGATTGCAGCGGTTGGTCACCGCCCACGTCGCGGAGAACGGCCGCGGCGGTCCGTCGATCATGTACGACAGGAGGCTCGAGCCGTAGGCGTACCCGAGCGCGAATTTCTCAGCCAGCCGCACCGCTCGACCCGAGGAACCAGAGCCAGACGACCGCGAAGTACGCCTTCGTGAGCAGCCAGCCGACACCCGCGTCGGCGACGAGGAAGAAGATCACGAGCGGCACGACCCCCGTCGCCGCGGCGACCACACCGATCGATGACCAGAGGATGCCGACGAGCAGGAGCGACAAGGCCACGAGCACGTTCCGCGAGAGCACCGCCGAACGTACCGCGGTCGTCTGGATGCCGTTCTCGGCGTCGGGCGCGCGATCGTCGAGCGCCTGGAAGAGATGGCAGACGCCGGTCATGAGCCCGACGAGGAACGTCACCGCGAACGTCGGGGCGACGATCGCCGCGTAGAGCGAACCCCAGACCCAGACCGCGACGACGTCGGCGACCGGTACGCCCTTCAGCATCGTCGAGTAGACGACGTTGACGACCATGACCGCGGCAACCGCGGCGGCCGGTGTCGGGCCGAGCGCGGCGTACGCGATCGCGAGCGTCACGAGCTTCAAGACGATCGTCACGAGGACGCCCGCCTGCCGATGCTCGATCCAGGTCCGGATGAGAGCGCGATCCTTCTTCGGATTGTTCCAGTCGACCGGCGCGTCGTAGAGGTCGTTGAAGGCGTACATCACGAGGATGGCGAGAACCGAGACGAACGCCTCCATGACGCCGCGCACGGTGAACACCGCCCCATGGGCCGCGATCAACGAGAGGTTGATCGCGAGGAGCGCGCCTTCGCCACGGCGGATGCGGTGCAGCGTGGAGCTCGCGACCGCCCACCCGAGAGCGGCCAGCACGTTCTCCTGCACGGGGACGAGGGTGGCGGTGGGAGCGAAGCGCGGCGGCAGGTAGGGGTCCTGCTTGGCCGCTCCGGAGGCGGGCATCGGCCCTGTCTACCACGACGGGCGCCCGGACGGTCAACGCGATTTCCCGCGGGATTTCCTGCGGACGCAGACGCCATGGCGAGCGCCCGCGCTCGGCGGGTCAGTCGTAGCGCTGCGGGTTGTTGAAGATGTACTCGCGCTTCGTGAGACGCGCCATGATCGACGACTTGAGCAGGCTCGGCTTGGTCGCGCAGAAGAACGAGAGGGTCAGCATCTTCGACGCCCGGAGCGCGGCCGGCACGTCGAAGAACTTGTAGGCGACGCCGATCGAGTCGGTCGTATTCTCGACCTGGTGCCAGCAGCACGGCGGGAACCACACGACGTCCCCCGGGTGCAGGAGCACCTCCCGCCCCTGGGCGTGCTTGAGGAGCGGGAATTGCCGCTCGTCGGGCTCCGCCGGGTTCGCATCGGTGAAGAAGTAGCTCCGGCGGTCGGGCCGGACGCCGAGGAAGAGCCGGTCGTTGCACGGATAGAAGGTCCACTTCTTCGTGCCCTGGATCTGCACGAAGACCGTCGGCGGCAGCGCCGTGTGGATCGGCGTCGCCGTCCCCTTTCCGCCGATGAACAGGAAGAAGAGCTTCTTGAACTCGTGCGACTTGTGGAACTGCGTCAACCAGTCGGCGTTGAAGTCCTCCTGGAGCTCCGAGCTCTCATGGATCATCTGCGAGAACTTCAGATACTTCGGGGTCCCGTTCTTGAGCTGCGCGATGTACTCGCGGAGCGTCAGCTCCTCGCCCATGGCCTCGCCGTTCTCGACGCGCGGGGCCGCGCCCTTCCCGACGAGGCCGCGATTGCTGGTGAGGTAGACCTTCTTGTCGCCGTACCGCTCGGCGAAGAAGTCGAACGTCCATTTCTTCACGCACGGCCAGTCGCGCGCGATGCCGCGGAACACCTCGGGGACATACGGGTGGAAGAGCGGCTGCGCGTCCGGGTCGGCGTGCTCGATGACACGGAACGGCTCGCGCGGAGGGTTGTCGGTCGCGTAGCGGTCGACCTGATCCCAGAGTTTCCGTTCGCGGCTCGCGAAGAGCCTGCGGTAGTTGCCGTGGCCGAGGAAGTGCTCGGCGAAGAAGAGCGCGTTGTACTCGAGCCAGTCCCGTGCAGTGACGTTCTCTGGTCTCATACGGCCTCGTCGGCGACCCGGCCGAGGGCGGCGGGGGCGCCTCCAGCGTCGGCCATCCGACGAATCACCATCCGCTGGAAATACGTGTGGGGGCGCTTCTGGAGCAGGCTCCGGAGCAACGCGACGACGCGCGTCGGACGCAGCGCGAACTGGAGCACGTAGAAGTACGCCATGGTCCCCACGCACAACCATCCGAGCGACCACCACGGGAGATGCGGGGTCCACGAGCGGCGGAGCTTGTAGTTGGTGAAGATGTTCTGCGCGAGCACGCGGTCGTAGTCCTCGGCCGCGGGCTCGATGCGGCCCTCGGCGACGAGCTGATCGTAGAGCTCGCTGCCCGGATACGGCGAGAAGGCGTAGCACGCGAGGTCGTGCACGCCGGCGACCGCGAGCCTGGTCGCGAACGCGAGCGAGCGCAGCACGTCGCGCTTCGTCTGCCCCGGCATCCCGAAGATGAGGTGCGAGCGCGTGACCATGCCGACCTTCACCGCGGCGCGCATCGAATCGAGCATGCGCGGGAGCTCCACCTTCTTCTTGATGCGGCGGAGCTCCTCGGCGGAGCCGCTCTCGGGCGCATAGGCGAACGAGCGGCACCCGCTCCGCTTCATCCAGCCGAGCACCTCGGCGTCGAGCGCCTCCGAGCGCGTGCCCGACGGCATGCACCACTGGACGTCGAGCTTCCGGTCGATCAGGAGCTTCGCGAAATCGATGATCCAGTCGCGCCGGACCACCATCGTGAGGTCCTGGAACTCGAAGTAGCGGGCACCGAGCGCGTCCCGGTAGTGCGCCATCTCGTCGACCACGCAGCGCGGGTCGCGCGCGACCCACTTCGTCCCGAACATCTGCGGGCTCGAGCAGAACGTGCACTGATAGGGGCAGCCGCGCGACGCGAGCATCGGCATGCTGCGCGCCGTGTACGGATCGTGCGTGAGCTGGTTGTCGAGGTAGTGCGCGAGCGGCACCGAGTCCCAGTCGGGCCACGGGATCGCGTCGACGTCGGTGATGCGCTTCCGCTGCCCGGTCGCGCGCACGCCGCCGTCCGCGTCGCGGACGGCGAGCCCCGCCACGTCGGCGAGCGGCAGGCCGCGGCTGAGACGCGCGGCGACCTCGACGATCGTCTCCTCGCCCTCGCCGAGCACGCAGCAGAGCACCTCGGGCACGCGCCGCAGCAGGCGCTCCCAGTCGGCGGTCGCGTGCTCGCCGCCGACGACGATCGGGACCCCCGGATGCGCGGCCGCGATCGCGGCGATCGTGCGGCGGCAGTAGATCCAGGAGTTCGAGAACATGCAGCCGACACCGATGAGGTCGACGTCCGCCGGAATGCGCTCGACCACCTGCGCGGCGACGAGGCCGTTGATGCCGTACCCGTCGGGGTCGCGCGTGATGGCGTCCGGCGCCTCACCGAACGCGTCGATGACGCGAACGCGATGGCCCGCGCGCTTGAGCACCGCCGAAAGATACGCGAGCCCGATCGGCGGCGCGTCCAGCACCCAGACGTTGTGGGCCGACAGGGGCAGCAGCGACGCCGGACGGATCAGCGCGATCGAGAGAGGACGAGCCGCCTCGACCACGGCATCCGGGCGGTCGGCCGACGCCGTCGTCAGGGCCGGCGCCGGGATCGCGCCCGTGGGGGACATGCAGGACGACTCCTATGCAGGTGATCCGGACCGACGAAGCGGAAGCGCCAACGGTCGACTCGGATCTCCAAGCGCTCGCACGGGATGGGGGTGGGGACGGACGCGAGCATCGGCGTTGTCTAGCACGACGAACCTGGCGATGGTCAACGCCATTCCGCGCGGCGTGCCCAGGCGTGACGATGCGCCGCTCGTCGATTCCCGGGCGCGGAATCGTAGGCTATCGTCGCCCGATGCGACGACCGGCGTTCGAGCTCGCACCCGCCGTCGCGGTCGCGCTCGCCGCCGTCTTCGTGGCAACGGCGCTTCCCGTCCTCGACACGCTGCCCCACGACTTCGACGAGGGCTGGCTGATGCTCGACGCGCGCTTCGTCGCCGACGGCCAACGACCGTTCGTCGACTTTCCACACCACGAGACCCCGCTCCATCTCTATCTGCTGGCGCTCGCGGGTGAGATCTTCGGCCGAACGATCTTCGGCTATCGCATGCTCTCGGTAACGGCGCTCGCGGCGAGCGGATTCGTCCTCTTCCGGCTCGCGCGCCCGTTCGTCGGCGCGCTGCCGGCACTCCTCGCCGAAGCCCTGTTCCTGTTTTCCCCCGTGCAATCGCGCGCATCGACGGCCGTGCCGGAAACGCCCGCCCTCTTCCTCACGCTCGTCGGCGTACTCTGGCTCTTCACCCGCACCGGCCGCGTGTCGGCGTGGGCGAGCGGCATCGTCTTCGTGGCGGCGGCCCTGACCAAGCCGACGGTCCTCGTCCCGATCGCGGCCGCCGTCCTCGGGCTCGCCGTCGGACGGGAATGGCGCCGCCTCGCCGATCTCGCGGCGGCCGGCATCGTCGCGGGCGTCGTCGGCATCCTCGCGGTCGTCGCCCTCAGCGACGGCGTCTTCGCGGAGGTCGTGCGGTTCCAGGTGACGCGCGTCGGCACGCACCGCGTCGGCATGTGGGCGATCGACTCCGGCTTCGCCGACATGAAGCAGATCCTCGGGATCGAAACGCCGCGGCAGTGGGCGATGCTGAACTTCCGGACGTTCTTCCTGACCGCCGTCGAGCCGATGCCGATCCTGATCCTGGCGCTGGGCCTCCTCGCGATCCCGGTCTGGATCTTCGGCTGCGCGCGGGCGCGCCCGGCGTTCGGCGCCTTCGTCGCGCTCTGGCCGGCGGGCCTGCTCTGGCTGAACTTCCTCGTGATGGACTTCGTGTCGCCGCGCTACTTCATCCCCTGCTTCGCCTTCGCCGCGTTCCTCGCCGCGGGTTGGGCGTGGCTCCTCGAGCGGATCGCCGGCACGTGGGTCGTCGCGGGAGTCGGCGGGCTCGCGATCGCGCTGCTCGTGAGCCACTACGTCGCCGTCCTCGGCAGCGACGCCGACCCGTGGTTCTGGGGCCGCTCGCACGCGATCGCGCACGAGAACCGCCAGGTCGTCTCGTTCGCGCCGATCTTCTTCGCGGCGACCGGCGAGGAGCCGGGCTGCGGCTTCGCGAACTCCGCCCTCACGTACGGCTCGTTCGGCGACGTCTTCTTGACGACCGAGCGCACGCGCCGCTTCCAGTTCACGGACGAGCGCTTGATCGCGTGCCTGCGCGCCGAGCCCGACCTGCGCGTCGTGATCGACTGGGCGTTCTACTTCTTCACGCGTCCGGGCTCGCGCCTCCGCGCGTACCTCGCGGGCGAGGGCAGCGGCCAGCGCCTCTTCTTCTCGCCGGACGCGGTCGCGCAATGGGATCGTCCGCTGCTCCGCATGAGTCCGTTTCGATGAGCCGGAGGAGCTGAGCCTGCGCGCCCGTCCGATCCTCTTCCAGGCGGCCATGCTCGGAGGCACGCTCCTCGCGTGCGCGGCGGTGGCCCTCGCCTACTTCGCGTGGCGCGGCACCGAGCTCGTCCGTCTCCCGATCGTGCTCGACGGCGACTACCTCATGACGCGCGACGACGAGCTCGGCTTCGTCGCGACGCCGAACGGGTCGACCGTGCTGCGGAACGTCGAGACCGGCGCGCGCTTCCACATCTTCACCGACCGCCGCGGCGCACGCGTCGACACGGCCGGCGAGCAGACGCGGCCGCCGGTCGACGTGATGGCGCTCGGCTGCTCGTTCACGTGGGGCTCGGGCATCGAGAGCGAGCAGACGTGGGTCCAGCAGCTGCACGCGATGACGGGCGCGTCCGTCGCGAACTTCGCGATGGGAAGCTACGGCTCGGTCCAATCGCTGCTGCTGCTCATGCGGAACGCCGATCTGAAGCCGAAGGTCGTCGTGTACGGATTCATCCCGGACCACGTGCGCCGGAACGTGAATCCGTGCGCGCCGAACTTCCTGCCGTACTGCCTCCCCGTCGCGTACCTCCAGCGCCAGGGCGACCAGATCGTGCTCCGGCCGCCGCCGACCGAGGTCTTCAGCGTCGAGGAGAACCGCGACTTCATGCGCGACGTCGCGACGCGCCCGCTCGACGGCCCCGGGGCGTTGTGGCTGCGGACGAAGTGGGCCGCGGCGATCGCGTACCGGACCTGGCTCGACCGGACGGTGTCCGTCGACCGCTCGCCGGAGACCGCGACGCACGCGCTTCGTGCCATGGTGAGCGCCATGGCGGAGGAGACCCGGAAAATCGGTGCGCGGTTCGTGGTGCTGAACATGCCGTATCTGACGCGCGGCCAGCTCGGGCCGATGCCGCCCGAGCTCTCGAGCGCGATTGCCGGGCTCGACCTCACGCTCGTCGACTTCGCGCCGGTCGCCGCCGCCTGGTACGCCGCGCACCCGACCGGCTCGCTCGTGCTCGCCGACGACCCGCACCCGAGCCCGGCCGCTCAGCGCCTGATCGCCGAAACCGTCGCGGCGGCCGTGCGCCCGCTCCTGGAGACGCGCTGACGTGCGGCGTCTCGGTCGTTGCGCGTGTCTCGCCTGGGCCGTCGGCTGCGCCGCCGCGCTGACGGGGCTGATCGGCGCGCGCTGGCTCCGCTACACGACCTGGTCCGACTGGCCTCCGCTCGACGCCGTGCTCCGCCGCGCGATGGTGATCGACACCCAGACCTTCCTCTGGTTCTGGGGCTACGGGCAGGTCGAGCTCCGGACGGTCCTGATCGCGGTCGCCGTCGCGGCGGTCGCGCTCCATCGACGCTTGCCCGCGATGCTGTTCGAGCGCGACGGGGCGCGCGCGCGACTCACGCCGGCGGCACTCGCGCTCGGCCTCACGGCGCTCGTGGCGGGGCACTACATGATCGACGCGAACCCGACGGTCGCGGCGGCGTGCGCGACGTCGTTGCCGCTCGCGTGGCTGCTGCACGGCCGCCGCGTACCGCGCGCGCTCGGGGTCGTCGTCTGGGCGGCGTTCTTCGCCGCCTGGCTGCTCTACGCCGGCGACCGCATGGATCGCCTCGCGATCGCGGCGTGGGCGATCGTGCTGGGGCTGACGCATCTCCTGCTCACCCCGCGCCTCCGCGCTCGCGACGTCACGCTCGCCCGCATCGCGTCCATCGTCCCGGTGAACCTGATCCCGTCGCTCGTGCCGCTCGTCGTGGCGCCGATCGGCGCCACGTGGGTGGGCGCCGGGCTCGCGTACAGCTTCTGCGAGGTGCCCGACCGCGGCACCATCCACGCCGCGATCCCGGTCTGCGGCTCCGTCATCGCGGACTACGAGGCGTGCAAGGACGGCCGCATCGTCGAATACGACCTCGCGACGAAGCAGCTGGTCGCCACCCACCGCTTCTTCTCCCCCGATTTCTACGGCCGCCTCGAGCTGATGATCTGTCTGCCGGACGAGATCCAGGTCGGCGTGCAGGCGAGCGTGCAGCACGGGCGGCAGATCGTGCAGAGCGTGATGGCGTTCGACGTCGCCGACCCGACGCGCTTCACGCCGGTCGTCGCCGGCCCGTCACTCGGCAATACGCTCGCCTACGACGCGGCGCACGACGCGTTCTTCTACACGAGCGAGTTCAGCAATCTCCTCGTACGGCTCGACCGCACGACGCGCCGCTTCGACGACACCGCGAGCCAGGATCTCGTGAACCCCTGGCACGAACCGGTGACGCTGAAGCCGTTCGAGTTCGTGGAACGCGCCGAGATCAGCAGCGTCT
>DAIQBH010000171.1:10029-13575 GCA_036781285.1 Thermodesulfobacteriota bacterium
GAAGCCGTTCGGCGGCTCGTACATCCTGGCGCCGCACGCCATGCACTACGGCCGGAACCGGCTTTACATCACGGAATGGATGGGCGGGAACTTCGTCCACGCGATCGACCTCGACACGCTCCGCAAGGTCGCGAGCTACGACATGGGCAGCGGCGCCGGGCTCGGCCTCAGCATCGACCCCGATCGCGATCGGCTCTTCGTGAGCAGCCTCTGGGGCCTCGAGATTTTCGACCTGAAGAGCGACCGACTGATCGCCCGCAAACGCATCGGCCTCGGCAACCGTCCCGTCGTCATCGACGCGCCGCGGAACCGCCTGTACGTGAGCTCGATGGTCGAAGGCAAAATCCGCATCCTCGACCGCGACACGCTCGAGATCGTCGGCCAGGTGCCGATCGGCATCGGCTCCCGCTATCCGCACCTGACCCGCGACGGCTCGACGTTGTTCGCCAGCTCGGCGGCCGCGCACTACGCCCTCGACCCGGACGCGCTGGAGTTCGTCCTCATCCGCACCTGATGCACGAAGGTCTCGTCGACTTCCGGTGCACTGAGGTCTCGACGGGGGTGCGGTGGGAGGACGCTCCGCCGCTCAGAGCGCCGGACCCGCGACCGCTCAAGGTCAGAGATCGCATGGACACGTGTCCGGCTCACTTCCCGTCGGAGCGCCCTCCCACCGCACCTCGCAGCGGCGCAGCGCAAGGTGCTGCTGCCTCTCTGCCAGCCGGTGGACTAGAAAGGCGGCGTCCGCTGACGTCCGGAGTTCAATCAGATCGCGCAACGGCGTTGCGGGCGGGGCGTGGGGGATCGTGGCGCAGCGAAGTGAGCCGGACACGGGGACCCTGGGAATTCTACCCTTGAGCGGTCGCGGGTCCGGCGTTCTGAGCAGCGCCGCGATTCCCCACGCCCCGCGCGAACCGAACCCGGCGTGCGTTTTCTGAATCCTCTGGTGGGAGCGGAGCGCGTCGCCGCTACCACAGGACGAATACGTCGTAGTTCTCGTCGGTGAAGCTGGCGCTGCGAAGGCGGCCGAGGAGTTGTGTGGCGGCGAGGAAGGCGTCGCGGTCGGCGGGGTTGACGGTGAAGACTTGCTCGTACCAGGTGCCGACGTAGGCGCGTTGCGTTTGCGGGCCGTCGACGAACCAGCCGAGGGCCATGACGACGGGCACGCCGTGGGTGTCGCGGAGGTCGGTCGCCGTTCGGAGCAGCTCGCCGAGATCGTAGTCGGCGCGGCGGCCGATCTGGAGGCTGCGGGTCGAGTCGCTCGCGACCGAGAACGACACCGACGGCGACCACATCCAATCGCGGAACGCCCGCTCCTGCGGGAAGTAGATCGGGTTGTCCCGATAATAGGGCAGCGACTGATGGAGCGCCTCGGGCTCGCCAATGACGATGGCGCGGTCGAGCCGGCGATCGCTCGCGATCAGCGCGGCGAGCCGCTCGCTCGACGAGTAGTCGAGCTGCACGTCGTCGACGACGTACCCCGCGCCGAGCACGATCTGGTATCCGAGCACGACGACGAGCGGGACGACCAGAAGCCTCCGCGTCCATCGCCCGGCCGGCGCCGGCGCATCCGGCCACGTCCACACCTCGCTCAGCCAGAGCGTCGCGAGCACGACCATCAGCACGTATCCGCCGTGGCGCGGGCTCGCTGGGTAGACGAGCGCGAAGATCATCTCGAAGCCGACGAGGCTGAGCAGCGCGAACACGACGACCGCCGGACGGCGGCGGAGCACGAGGGCGAGGAAGAGCCAGAGCCATAGCCCCGGGAGCGGCACCCAGTAGAGGAACGCGGAGTGCGCGACCGGGTTCACGATCGCCCAGCCGAGCGCGGTCACGATCGGCTCGACGTCGCGCCAGCCGACCGCCGCGGGAAAGACCGCGGTCCCCGGCGCATTGCTCGCGGCCACGTGGGCGAGGCCCGCGAGGTAGACGATCACGGCGACCACATGTCGCCCTGCCGGACGGACGCCATCGCGCGCCACGAGCCCGTCGACGACGACCATCGCGCCGGCGGCGACCGCGACCACGAAGCCGAGCACCGTCGTGTTCGCGAGCGCCGCGAGCATCGCCGCCGCGGCGATCGGCGAGCCGCCGCGGACGGAGAGCGCGCAGAATCCGAACAGCAGCAGCATCGCGAGCCCGTTGCCGCGCGCGACGACCGAGTATTCGAACATCGGGAAGTAGCCGAACGCGACGAGCGCCTTCACCCAGAGCGGCAGCGGTGCGCACGCGAGGAAGACGGCGACGGCCGCGACGGCGATCACGACGCTCGCGACCGGCATGACGGCCGTCGTGCCGAAAACGAGATACGCGGCGCGGAGCACGAGGTACCAGAGGATGGGATGCCCCTGGTAGCGCAGCACGTCCCAGAGCTCGCCGAGCGACGCCACCCGCTTCGCGAAGCTCATCGGCACGACCTCGTCGCGCCACGGCTCGTGGTGCGCGGCCGTGAAGGCGATCACCGTCGCGTACAGCGCGACGATCGCGCCGACGGCCCACCAGGGGTGCGCGCGGCCGAGGCCCCGCGCGACGCCCGCGCTCACCGCGCCTCGACGCGGCGCACGGCGCGCGGATGCTCGACCGGCTCGCGGACGAGCGACAGCGGGACGGAGATGCGCGTGATCTTGCGGCCGCGCCGCACCACCCACGCGACCCGGTCGCCGGGCTCGCTCTCGGGACCCCAGTACACCTCGTCGAAGGAGCCGAGGTGGTGGCCGTCGATCCCGAACCGGCCGCGGCCGTCGTCCGTCAGCAGCGCCTCCCACGCGACCGTCGCGCCGTCGTCCCACACCTTCGGACGCCAGTTCGCGAGAAGGTTCGACACGCGCGGCTCGCCGTCGACGTAGATCGACCAGGGACGCGGAATCGCCCCGCGCGAAGCGCCGTACGCGACGTGCGCGAAATCCTTCGACGGCGCGATGCCCCACACGTCGTCGTACGGCCCCCAGCGCGTCCCGTCTTTCACGAGATGCACGACGTCGTCGTCGACGCTTTCCTTACCGGGGCACGGGTAGACGACGTGCGTACCGTCGGCGCTCGTCTCCGGCGGCTGGTGGCGCCAGAGGTCGATGCACGTGACGTCGTCGACGGGCTTGCCGTTCCGCACGACGCGCCAGCGGCTCTCCTCGCCCGGCAGGCGCTCCCACCAGTACGCGACCGGCGCCTCCTCGGCGATCCGCAGCGAGCGCGGCGCGAACGCGGCCATCGTGCCGCACACGCCCTGGCCCGCGTCGAACGTGGCGCGGACGTAGTAGGCGATCCGTTCGCCGTCGCGGTAGACGCCCCAGCCGTCCGGATCGCGCGTGGCGACGAGCAGACTGCCGTCGGCCAGATACTGGACGACGTGGCGCATCGGCAGGTCGGGTCGCGGCGCGTCACGGAGGGCCGCGACGCCGCATTCGCCGGTCGGGAGGTCGAACGTCCGCCGCAGCTCGCCGTCGACGAAGAGGCTTCCGCGCTTCTCGTCCGACGTCAGGTACGCCAGGTGCCGGCCGTCGCGGCTGAAGGACGGGAGCGCCATGTCCTTGGCGCGCGCCGTGGGAACGCCGT
>DAIQBH010000172.1:0-13524 GCA_036781285.1 Thermodesulfobacteriota bacterium
TCGTTCTGGAGAGCGGGCGGCGATGGTGGCGGAGCAGATTGCGGCGCGGGGGGTGCGGAACGCGGCGGTGCTCGCGGCGATGAACAAGGTGCCGCGGCACGAGTTCGTCCCCGAGCGCTGGCGTGACGAGGCGTACGCCGATCACCCCCTGCCGATCGGGGAGGGGCAGACGATCAGCCAGCCGTACATCGTGGCGCTCATGACGGAGCTCGCGGCGGTGGGGCCGGGCGCGCGCGTCCTCGAGGTCGGCACGGGATCCGGCTACCAAGCGGCCGTGCTCGCGACGCTTGGGGCGGAGGTGTGGTCGATCGAGATCGTGGAGCCGCTCGCTCGAAGCGCGCAGGCGACGCTCGCGCGGCTCGGCTACGCCCGCGTGCACACCCGGACGGGCGACGGCTATCAGGGGTGGTCCGAGGCGGCGCCGTTCGAGGCGATCGTGGTGACGGCGGCGCCGCCCGAGGTGCCGGCGGCGCTGCTCGCGCAGCTCGCGCCCGGGGGCCGGCTCGTGATCCCGGTCGGCTCCGCCGAGCAGGAGCTCCAGGTGCACGAGCGCACGGCGGACGGCGTGCGCGTACAGCGCGTCACCCCCGTGCGGTTCGTTCCGATGGTGCGCGGCCGGCCGTAGTCGACGCCGAGAAGGCGTCGGCCGGGCTTGCTCGGCGCTTCGCGAGAGGGCGATAACCGGGACGTCCGGGTCGCGCTCGTGCCGCCGCTGCGGGTCGCGGCGGCGGGCGAGGCGATATGGGCGGACGGGCGAGGTCTTCCTTCCCGCGTGTCTCGTGGTGACGCTGGTCGGCCTGCGACGTCGCCGAGGCTCATCGGGCTGACGGCGATGCGCGGACGTTCGGCGCGTGAGCGCGGACCGAGAGTCGCCCGCGTCGCTTCCGGAGATCGCCGCGCCGCCGTCGCGAGGGTGGTGGAGATGAGCCAGGTTGGTTGAGATCGGCCACCATCGCCGCCCCGTCTCGCCGTCGGCCTGGCGATTCGCTAGGTTCGCGCGCTCGCGTGCTCGGCCGTCCGCTCACATTGCTGCTGGTGCTGCTCGTCGTCGCGTCGGCTGGATGCTCCCCGACGTACGTGATCCGGGCCGGATACGAGGAGGCCAAGATCCTCTGGCGGCGCGAGCCCATCACCGCTGTCCTCGCTCGCCCGGATCTCGAGCCGGAGGTGCGGAAGAAGCTCGAGCTCGTCCTCGAGGCCCGCCGGTACGCGGAAGACCTCGGGCTCGACGTCGGCGGGAGCTTCACGACGCTCTCGTACGTCGATGGGCCGACGATGCTCTACGTGCTGACCGCGACCCCGCGAACGTCGCTCGAGCCGCACACCTGGTGGTTCCCGATCGTCGGCCGGGTGCCCTACAAGGGCTTTTTCCACCGCGAACTGGCGGAGGCGGAAGCGGAGAGCTTGCAGGCGCGCGGCCTCGATACGAGCATCCGGGGCGCGTCGGCGTTCAGTACGCTCGGGTGGTTCGACGATCCGCTGTTCCGGCATCAGCTGGTCGCGGACGAAGCGGCGCTCGTGAACCTCGTGCTGCACGAGACCTACCACGGCACGTTCTACGCGAAGGGCGCCCACGCGACGGCGTTCAACGAGTCGCTCGCGACGTTCGTCGGGCACCGCGGCGCGATCGAATTCTTCGCGGCGCGCTCCGACTCGACGGAGCTCGCGACCCTCGCGCGCGTCGCGTGGGAGGACGAGAAGGTATTCGCGACGTTCATCCAGACGCTGGGCAACCGGCTGAAGACGCTCTACGCCGAGCAGGACGAGGCGACGGCGCTCATGCAGCGCGACGTGATTTTCACGGACGCGCAGGCGCAATTCCCATCGCTGCCGCTCCAGGGGAAGCGCTTCGAGAAGTTCGACGAGGTGAAGCTGAACAACGCGATCCTGCTGCAATCGCTCCTCTACACCACCGACCTCGACGTATTCGACAGCATCGCGGCGCGCCTCGGCGGGGTGCGCCCGGCCCTCGACTTCATCGAGGCCGCCGCGAAAGGCGAACCGGAGGACCCTTTCGGAGCCGTTCGCCGCGCTTTTGCAGCGCTCGGCTGAATACGATCGGTCGCGGCGCCCGGCCGCGGCGGGGGGCTCGCGCCAGATCAGGTGGCGCCGACGTCTTCGCGGATCGTCTTTGCGGCGAGGAAAAAATGTGCGGCAGCCCACAGGTTCGTGGCGGCGATCACCGAGAGCGAGAGTCGGATCGCATGTGGGCCGTGCGTTGCGACGAGCGTGTCGTTGAGGGCGCCGATCGCCGGGGGCCCGAGGCCGAGGCCGATCAGGTTGATGACGAAGAGCAGGATCGCCGACGCCGTCGCGCGCGCGTGCGGCGGCACCAGTGCTTGCGTCAGCGCGAAGACCGGCCCGAACCAGATCGCGCTCAGGATCGCCGAGGGCACGAGCGCCGCGAGCGCCGGACGCGGCGAGCCGACCGCGAGGATTGCCAGGATGAAGGGAATCTGCGCGAGGGTCGCGATCGCCGGCAGGTAGACGCGGCGGCGCGCGTCCGTCGCGCCGAGGCGATCCGCGAGGAGCCCGCCCGCGACCGACCCGAACGCGCCGCCGAGCCCGAGGATCACGCCGAGCCACGTGCCGAGCTCGCCCATCGCCATGCCATGAACCCTGATGAAATAGGGCGGACCCCAGACCGCGAACGCGTAGCCGCCGAACGAGTGGAGGGCCGCCGCGAGCGCCAGGTGCCGGGACGAGCGGGGGCGCCGGGGGATCGCGAGCACGTCGCGGAAAGCCGCGTCGTGCGGCGCGGGTGCCGTCCGCGGGGGCTCCCGAATGGTGAAGCGCACGAGCACCGCCAGTGCCAGGCCCGGTAGGCCGACGGCGAAGAACGCGCGCCGCCAGCCGAAGTACTGGGCGATCCAGCCGCCGAGGAGGAACCCGAACGCGATCCCGACGTGCACGCCCATGGAGAAGACCGCCATGGCGGTCGCGCGGCGCGCCGGTGGCACGTAGTCCGAGATCAGTGAGTGCGCCGGCGGGACGAAGGCCGCCTCGCCGACCCCGACACCGACGCGCGCGAGCGCGAGCTCGCCGAACGAGCGCACGAGGCCGGATGCGGCGGTCAGAAGGCTCCACACGGTGAGCCCGGCCGCGATGATCGATCGCCGCACGCTCCGGTCGGCGAGGCGCGCGATCGGAATTCCTGCGAAGGTGTAGAAGAGCGCGAACGCCGCGCCCGTGAGGAGGCCCATCGCGGTGTCGGAGGCGCCGAGCTCCTCCTTGATCGGTTGGAGCAGGATCGCGAGGATCTGGCGGTCGATGAAGTTGAAGACGTACGCGACGAAGAGGAGTCCGAGAACGTAGCGCGTGTAGGCGTCGGAGTAGGGCGCGCCTCCGCCGCCTGGTTCGCGCGGGGTCAAGGGTCGCGTGCCCGGCGTTCGGCCGGCGCGGCGACGAGGACCATGCCCGCCGCGGTCAGTGAGCACGGGACGAGGCGATGCTCGAAGCGGCGCGCGGAGGTCAGGTCGGGGCTCCCAGTGGGTCGGTCACCGCTATCGGCGACGCGGCGGATTCTCCGCGCCGATGGCCCCGAGAGTCAATCGAAACCGCCGCGGCGCGCGGCCTTGACTTACGCCAACCATTGGCCGACTTGGGACCGCCGAGCCGAACGGAGGG
This sequence comes from Thermodesulfobacteriota bacterium, assembly GCA_036781285.1. Taxonomy (GTDB): domain Bacteria; phylum Desulfobacterota; class Binatia; order UTPRO1; family UTPRO1; genus UTPRO1. The sequence continues at coordinate 3,628 of DAIQBH010000172.1, forward strand.
TGCGACGATGGCGATCTCGAAAGCGGTGCTCATCACGGGATGCTCGACCGGCATCGGGCGGGCGACGGCGCTCCGACTCGTGAAGGCGGGCCACACGGTCTACGCAACGGCCCGCAAGGTCGAAACCCTCCAGGATCTCGCCGCCGCCGGCTGCAAGGTGATGGCGCTCGACGTCTGCGACGAAGCGTCCATTCGTGCGGCCGTCGCCAGGGTCGAGCAGGAAGCCGGTGCCGTCGGGGTGCTCGTCAACAACGCGGGGTACGGCTCCGAGGGTCCGATCGAAGAGGTGCCGATGGAGGAAGTCCGGCGGCAGTTCGAGACGAACGTCTTCGGCCTCACGCTCCTCACCAAGCTCGTGTTGCCCGGCATGCGGAAGCAGGGCTGGGGCAAGATCGTGAACCTGAGCTCGATGGGCGGACGGATGACGCTCCCGGGCGGCGGCTTCTACCACGCGACCAAGTACGCGGTGGAGGCGATCAGCGACGCGCTGCGCTTCGAGGTGCAGGGCTTCGGCGTCGACGTCATCATCATCGAGCCCGGTCCGATCAAGACGGAGTTCGGCGATACCGCGATCGCACGCGTCGCGGCGCTCGGCGGCACCGAATCGCCGTACAAGGAGTTCCTCACCGTCCTCCAGCGGCAGATCCGCGACGCGTACGAGGGGCCGATGGGGCGGCTCGCGGCCGATGCCGACGCCGTCGCCAAGGCGATCGAAACCGCGATCACCGCGTCGCGGCCGAAGACCCGCTACGTCATCACGCTCGCCGCGCACGTCATGATGGGCCTTCGCCGCTGGGTCGGTGACCGCGGCTGGGATGCCGTCATGCGGACGCAGTTCCCCACTCCGAAGGGCGCGTGAGAGGCGTCGGCCGCCATGACCGCGATGCGCTTTGACGGTCATGTGGCTCTCGTCACCGGCGGTGCGTCCGGCATCGGCCGCGCGACCTGCGTGCGCCTCGCGAGCGAAGGGGCGAAGGTCGCCGTCGTCGATCGCGTGCGCGACGGTGCCGAGGAGACCGTCGCGATCGTGCGCGGCGCCGGCGGGACGGCCGCGGCGTTCGGGTGCGACGTCGCGAGCAGCGCCGGCGTGAACGCGGCCGTCGCGGCGATCGCCGCGGCGCTCGGCGCGGTCGACGTCCTCGTGAACGTCGCCGGCATCGGCGACACCGCCGGGATCGACGGCGTCGTCGGCGTGACCGACGAGCGCTGGAACGCCGTGCTCGCGGTGAACCTGAGCGGCCCGTTCTTTCTGAGCCGCGCCGTCCTGCCGGCGATGGTCGAGCGCGGGAAGGGCGCCATCGTGAACGTCTCGTCGCTCGCCGGCCGCTCGAAGAGCGCCATGGGCGGCTACGCCTACTCGTCGAGCAAGGCGGGCCTTCTCGGCCTCACGCGCCATCTCGCGTTCGACTACGGGCCGAAGGGCGTCCGCGTGAACGCGATCTGCCCCGGCGGCGTCGACACGCCGATGCTGCGTGCCGCCGGCGTCCGCGAGGCGCGTTCGGACGCCGAGCAGCAAGCCCGGCTCGCGCGCATGCAGGCGTATCAGTTCTTCATGCCGATCAAACGCGTGTCGCAGCCGGAAGAGCAGGCCGCGGCGATCGCGTTCCTCGCGAGTGACGACGCGAGCTACGTCAACGGCGTCGCGCTCGACGTGAACGGCGGATTGTTCATGGCCTGACCCCGCCACTCCCCCACTCGAAAGGAGGCTCCACAGCACCGATTCTCGATCCGATGGCTCCGCGATCTCCTGGTGACGGCCGTCGTCGTCGCGACGGCGGCGAGCAGCGCCGCCGCCGCGGCCCCGCAGAGCTGGGATCGCGTCATCCCAAACGGCGCGAAGCGGTTCAAGGTCCTCGAGCAGTTCAACCAAGAGGCCGTGCTCGATGTGGAAACGGGTCTCGTCTGGCACCGGCGCATCCGCGCCTGACGTCGGGGGTCGGATGCACTACACTCCCGTTCGGATGAGCACGCCGGTCGAGTACGCGACGACGACGGACGGCGTCCGCATCGCGTTCGCGCGCGTCGGGGACGCGGGACTGACCATCGTCCACATGCCGCCGATGCCGCTCCGGCATCTACAGCTCGAAGCGGAAGTTCCGGAAGATGCGCGATGGCTCGCGCGGCTCGGCCATGGCCGGCGGCTGGTGCGGTTCGATCCGCGAGGGCTCGGGCTGTCGGATCGCGATGCGCTCCCGCATCGGCTCGACGGGCTGGTCGAGGATCTCGCGGCGGTCGTCGCGCGCGTCGGCGGCGGGCCCGTGGCGCTGTTCGCGGCGCTCAACACGGCGCCGGTGGCGCTCGCGTACGCGGTCGCGCATCCGGAGCGGGTGTCGCATCTCGTCCTCTGGTGCGCGTCGGTGCGGGCGTCCGATGGCGTCGCGCCGCAGCTCGAGACGCTCTTCGGGATCGCGGACAAGGACTGGGATCTCGTGACCGAGGCCGCGGCGCATGTGATCCGGGGCTGGTCAGGCGGCGCCGAGACGCGCCGGTACGCGACCTTCCTCCGGGAATGCGTGACGCCCGAGAGCCTCCGCGGGCTGATCGCGATGACGCGTGAGACCGACGTCGTGGATCTCCTGCCGCGCGTCCGGACGCCGACGCTCGTGCTGCACCGCCGGAACACGACGTGGGTCGACCTCGAGCGGTCGCGCGAGCTCGCGTCGCGGATCGCGGGCGCGCGTCTCGTCGTTCTCGAAGGCGACGTGATCCCGCCGGCGCTCGGGGACTCGGACGCCGTCGTCCGTGTCCTCGACGAGTTCCTCGGCGACCGCCCATCGCCGCCGGGGGACGTGGTGCCGGTTGCGGTGCCCGCGGCGAACGCGTTTACGCTCGAAGGCGACTACTGGACGCTCGCCTTCGCCGCAACCGTATGTCGTCTTCGCGACAGCAAAGGCCTCGGTCACATCGCGGAGCTCCTGCGCCGGCCGGGCGAGCCGATTCCCGCCATGGTGCTGGCGGCGCCTGACGTGGGCGACGGCGCGGACCGCGGCGATGCCGGTCCCGCGCTCGATCGCGCGGCGCGCGACCAGTATCGCCGCCGGCTCGACGACCTGCGTGACACGCTGGCCGAAGCCGAACGCTTCGCCGATCGCGGTCGCGCCGACGCCGCGCGCGAGGAGATCGACTTCCTCACGCGTGAGCTCACGGCCGGCGTCGGGTTCGGCGGCCGCGAGCGGCGCGTCGGCTCAGCGGCGGAGCGGGCTCGCCTCACCGTGACCAAGCGGATCAAGGACGCGCTGGCGCGCGTCGAGGCCGCCCATCCGGCTCTCGGGCGCCACCTGGCAGGGGCGATCAAGACCGGGCAGCTCTGCGTCTACGAGCCCGCCGAACCGGTGTCCTGGTCCTTCTGACGGCTCGCGTACGCTCCGAGCGTACGCCGTCCGCCCGATCCTCACGCCATGGAGGCAGGAGGATCACCCCATGGATTCCGAGACGTTCGCGCGCTTCAAGTACTGCCAACTGGTGACGTTCCGCCGGAACGGCACCCGGATGCCGACGCCGGTCTGGTTCGCCGTCCGGGACGGGCGGCTGCTGGTCAAGACGGAGTCCCCGAGCGGAAAGGTGAAGCGCATCCGCAACGACGCCCGGGTCGAGGTGGCGCCGTGCACGCTGCGCGGCCGACTCCGGGGGCCGTTCGTCGCGGGGCGGGCCCGGCTGCTCGCGGCCGCGGAGGAACCCGCTGCCGAGGTGGTGCTGCGACGACGCTATGGCGTCGGGCGCAAGATCTTCTCGCTCGTGGTCGAGCCGTTCTTCCATCTGCGCGGGCAGCGGTCCGTCTACCTGGAGATCGCGCCGGCCGCCGAGGTGCTGCGATGAGCACCGACACCGTCGACATCGCGGTCGTCGGGGCGAGCCTCGCCGGCAGCACGGCGGCGACGCTCTTCGCGCGCCGCGGTCTCCGCGTGGCGCTGCTCGAGCGTCAGATCGACGCCGACGCATCGAAGCGCATCTGCACCCACTTCATCCAGCCGAGCGCGACGCCCACGATCGAGCGCCTCGGGCTCGCGCCGGTGATCGAGGCGGCGGGCGGTGTGCGGAACGCACTCGACGTCTGGTCGCGCTTCGGGTGGATCCGGGTGGCCCCCGAGTCGGACGATTCTCCGCTGCCGTACGGGTACAGCATCCAGCGCGCGAAGCTCGATCCGCTCGTGCGCGGACTGGCGAGCACGGAGTCGAACGTCGAGCTCGTGCTGGGCGCGACGGCGTGCGGGCTCCGCTTCGAGGCCGGCGAATGTCGCGGCGTCGAGATCGAGACCCGCGACGGACGTCGGCGCGTGATCAACGCGCGGCTCGTCGTCGCCGCGGACGGCCGCCGTTCGAAGGTCGCAGAGATGGCGCGGGTGCCGGCACGCGTCCGGCCGAACGCGCGCGTCATGTACTACGCGTACTATCGCGAGCTGCCGCTGCCGTCGGGGACGCGCGGTCAGCTGTGGTTCCTCGAGCCCGACGTGGCGTACGCGTACCCGAACGACGACGGCCTCACGCTGCTCGCGTGGGCGTTCGGACGGGATCGTGTCGCGGCGTTCAAGCGCGATCCGGAGGCGACGTTCGCGCGTCGCTTCGCCGATCTCCCGCTCGCGCCGAACGTCCGCGCCGCGACCCGCGTCTCGCCGCTCCTCGGCCAGCTCGATCTCGCGAACTTGTCACGCCCGGCGTCGGCGCGCGGCCTCGCGTTCGTCGGCGACGCGGCGATGGCGTCGGACCCACTCTGGGCGGTCGGTTGCGGCTGGGCGTTCCAGTCCGCGGAGTGGCTCGTCGAGAGCACGGCCGACGCGCTCGCGTCCGGCCGCGACCTCGGGCCGGCGCTCGCGCGCTATCGCCGCCGCCACCGTGCCGAGCTCGCGGGGCATCATCTCATGATCGCGAGCTATGCGACCGGGCGGGCGCTGCTCCCGCACGAGCGGCTCTTCCTCGCGGCGGCCGCTCGTGACCCGGTGACCGCGCGCCGGCTCGCCGCGTTCGGCGAGCGTCTGACCCGGCCGTCGGCGTTCGTCGGGCCGCGGACCGTCGGCCGCGCGCTCGGGGTCGTGCTCGCCGAGCGACTACGAAGAATCGGGGCGCGCGGCCCCGTCACGTCACACCCGGAGGTGCGCGAGGCTCTTGAGAGCTGAGCGGCGGGCGATCGTCCACGTCGCGGCCGTCAGCACCGCGACGGCTCCGAACGAGATCGCGATCGCGGCGGTCTCGCCCGTGCCGATCGGCTGCGCGGCGAAGCGTGACCAGAAGAGCCGCGACACCGGCCACGCTTCGAGCGCAATGACGGCGAAGATCAGACCGAGACACGTCACCATGTAGATGAGGCCGCCGAAGCCGGTCGCGATCTGTGCCGCGTTCTGGGTGTCGACGCGCGGGTAGGCGGCGCCGAACGCGAGGCCGAGGCTCACGATCGCGGCGACGACCAGGAGCAGCGTCGCCATGAACACGGCGGTGAGGCCCGGTGTCACGCCGAGCAGGCGGCCGGTCACGACGATCAGCACCTCGCCGAGCACGGCGAGCGGCAAGAAGCCGATCCAGAACTTGCCCCACCAGATCGAGGTGAGGGGAATGGGCGCCGTGCGAAGCGCCCACCACGAGCGGCCTTCGAGGCTGATCGCGGGAAACACGAAGCGGACGGCGACCGAAGCCGTGACGAAGGCGGCGAGCCCGAGGTTCGCGAACGCGACGATCTCGCGGAGCGTGCCCGCGAGCGGGCTGCCGTCGTCGATCGGCAGTGCGGAGAAGTTGTAGACGTACACGACGACGAGTGCCAAGAGCAGCAGGAGCTGCGACCACTGGCTCGCGTCGCGAAGGAAGATCGTCGCGTCCTTCACGAAGAGAAGCGCCGTCGTGCGTGGCAACGGCCGGGCGATCGATCCGAGCCACTGGCCGAGCTTGCGCTCGCGTCCGGGACCCTCGCGGCCCTCCTGCGCGCGCGACCAGGCAGTGAGGAACGAGCGCTCGACGAATGCCGCGCAGCCGAGCGCGAATACGGCGGCGGTGGTCGTGAGCAACGCCAGGAAGAAGAGGGGATCGCCGCCGCGCTCGCCGAGGAACGGGATCAGCACTTCGGCGGCCCACGTCGTCGGGAGGTAGGGGGACGCGGGCGCCTCGAACGCCGCGAGGAACGCGGCGAAGCCGGCGAGCTCGTCCGGGCTCGCGAGCCGCTCCGGCCGCGCCAGGCGGAGCGCCAGATAGCCGCCGGCGACGAGCGCGACGCTCGCGACGACGAGCACGTCCCGCATGCGGCGCGCCGGAAAGGCGAGCACGAGCACGGTGGTGAGCATCACGCCGATCGCGGCCGGCAGCGTGAGGAACGGCACGAGCGTCGCGACGACCGCGAGGTAGTAGACGGGCCCGGCGCCGAACACGACCCCGTACGCGAGGAAGACCGGGAAGCCGAAGAGCAGCACCATCCACGAGGACGCGACCAGCGTCTCGAGGAAGCGCGCCTGATGCAGGCGGCGCGTCGACACCGGCGCCGCGAGGAGGAAGCGCACGTCGGCCGAGAGGTAATACGTCGTGAGCGCGGTCACGACGTTGCTGATGAGGAGGATCGCGAAGAAGCTCACGAACAGCATGACGAGGAGCCGCTGTGTGAGCACCGGCCCGAGCGCCGTGATCGTCTGGAAGAAGCGCAGCGTCTCGGCGAAAAGGAGGAAGCTTCCGACCCAGAAGCCCGCGGTCATGAACGCCAGCACCCAGGCGCGAAGGGGCCGGCGCCGGAGCGCGTTCCTGGTCGCCATCATGCGCGGCGCGAGCAGGATGCGGAGCGAGGCTTCGGGGCGTTGCAGCGCCGGCGAGTCGACGCGCGCCGCGACGTCGCGTTCGCGCTCTTCCGTCTCGTCCAGGCGATCGAGCTCGGCGCGTACGGGATGCGGCGCTGCGCTCACGCCCGGCGGTCCTCGGTGCCCGTGAGCGAGAGGAACACCGATTCGAGCGAGTCCTCGCTGTTGACGAGGTCCGGGAACTCGCTCGCGCGTACCTGGAGCTCCGCGAGCGTGCCCTGCGCGATCAGCTTGCCGTGGTCGAGGATGCCGATGCGGTCGCAGAGCTCCTCGGCGACTGGCAAGCTGTGGGTCGAGAGGAAGATGGTGACGCCGCTCGCGGCGAGGCCGCCGAGGAGGTGGCGGAGTGCCAACGCACCCTGCGGGTCCATGCCGACCATCGGCTCGTCGAGGATCAGGATTTTCGGGCGATGGATGAGCGCGGCGGCGAGCGCCAGGCGCTGCTTCATGCCGTGCGAGAAGGTCTCGACGAGCTCCTCGGTGCGGTCGACGAGGCCGAACTCTTCCAGGAGATCGATGCTGCGCTCGCGGATGTCGTCGCGGTCGACGCGGTAGAGGCCGCCGATGAAGCTCAGGAATTCCTTGGCGGTGAGCTTGTCGTAGAGGAACGGTTGGTCCGGGACGTATCCGAGGAGGGCCTTGGCCGCCTCGGGCTCGGTCGCGAGGTCGTGGCCGCCGAGAAGAACCCGGCCGCCGCTCGGCTCGAGGAGCCCCGTCATCATGCGGATGGTGGTCGTCTTGCCGGCGCCGTTCGGGCCGAGGAAGCCGAATACCTCGCCGGGCGCGATCTCGAGGTCGAGGTCGTGCACGGCGACGAGGTCGCCGTACTGCTTACGGAGCGCGATGCACTGGATCATCCGGGCTTTCCTCCACCACCGCGAACGCGAGGCGGCCGATGATGCCCGCAAGCGCCATCTGCTGCTCGAGTCCGCCTTCGATCAACTTCACGTGCGTGGCGTCGGCGGGGATTTGATCGAAGACCGCGTCCGCGCTCACCCAGGCGCCCAGCCACAGCTCGTTCCAGGCGTGATAGTAGAAACCGTCGTTCGCGTACACCGCTCCCGCGATGACCCGGGCGGGGATGCCGGCGGCCCGGGCGAGGGCCGCCAGGAGCACGGCGTGCTCGTTGCAGTCGCCCCGCCGGGACGCCAGCACCTCGCGCGCGCTCGGGACGGTGACGCTCGGGGCCTTCTCGACGGCGTCGTGGACCCAGGTCACGAGCCGGCGGGCGACCGTGCGCGGGTCGGTGGCATCACCCGCGATCCGCTGGGCCGCCGCCCGGATCGCCGGATCGTCGGATTCCACGAACGGGCTCGCCGCAAGCGCGTGGCTCGGGGCGCCGCCGTCCGTGTCGGCAGCGATCGGCGCAGGGGCGCCGGAGGGCATCGCCTCCATGCGGATCCGGAGGAGGTCGGCCGAGCGGGTCTGGCGCGGCGGCGACTCGGGGATCGTCGCCGCCGCGTCCCCGCTCACGCGCATCGTGAGGGTCGTGAGGGCGCGCGGCTCGGCAAGCGCGGATAGCGCGCCCGTGAGCGGGATGCCGCTCGCGACCACCAGGTCGACCGGTTTGCCGTCGACCCCCGCGACGGCGACCTCGCGCGGCTCGCGCTCGAGCGTGAACCCGAGCGCCGCCTCCTCGCGAACGACGTCACCCGCGGCGTCGATCCAGGCGCGCGTGCGGACGCTCTGGTGTTCCTCGGCGATCCGGGTCGTGTCGACGGTGCCGTCGCGGGTTCGCACGCGCTCCGAGCCTTCGATCACGATCGTCAACGGTGCGCGGCTCGCGGTCAGCGGGCTGAAGACAGGCAGCGTGTAGCGCGTGCCCGCCGGCGGGCTCTCCGCGAGCACCCGCGGGCGGAGCGTGCTCGGGAGGGCGATCGGCTCGGAAAGCGGCAGCACGAGGTCGGCTTCTTGCCCGCGCGGTCCGTAACGGGCGCGCAGCGTGCGATCGTCGCTCGTCCCGTCGGCGGTGAAGGTCGTCGCGGGCGTCTCGAGCACGAAGCGAAACGTCCGGAGCGCGAACCGCGCGTCGGTCTCGGCGAAGAGCGAGCTCCGGAGCGTCTGGGCGGTGCCCAGCATCGCGAGCTTCACCGTCGACTCCTCGCTGAACGTGTAGCCATCCTCGCGCGGGGTCACGACCCGGTGCGCGTGGCCGATCTTGCGATCGTCCTTGTATACGCCGAACCATTCGTCGCGGGCGCCGATGGCCGCCGCCGGCAAAGGAGCGCTCGCCGCGGGCTCGGAGGGCGCTTGCTTACGGATCAAGAGCGCCAGCAGCACCACCCAGGAAGCGACGATGCCGAGGGTGAAGACGCGTCTCATGCGGGGATGTTCGGTGGTACTGGAAGGGGAGCGGCGATTCAATTCACGTCTTCCGCGAGCCGCACAGCGTACGGACTCGCATGGCAACCCGCGGCGCAGCCGACCTGCCTACGCAGATCGGCCCTCTTTCAGCGATCGGCGCCGAGCTGGCGGCGGGCTTCGTAGACGACGATCGCGACCGCGGTCGCCAGGTTCAGGCTGCGGACGTGCGGGCTCGCAATCGGGATGGCGTACAGCTCGTCCGCGAGCTCGTCCTTGATTGCCGGGGGGAGGCCGCGTGTTTCGCAGCCGAACACCAGGACGTCGCCCGGTTGGAACGTGATCGCGGTGTAGGGACGCGTCGCGCGTGCCGAGAACCCGAGCCGGCGGCCGTGCACCGCGGCGCGAAACTGCTCCCAGTCGGCGTGCTGCGTCACGTCGACCCACGGCCAATAGTCGAGACCGGCGCGCTTCAATTGCTTGTCGTCGATCGTGAAGCCGAGGCGCCCGATCAAGTGCAGCGGCGTCTTCGTCGCGGCGCAGAGGCGCGCGATCGATCCCGTGTTCGGAGGGATCTCGGGTTCCACGAGCGCGACGTGCATGCGGGGCTATCGACTCCGGTCGCGGGCGCTACGCGTCCACGTGCTCCGATGACCCTCGGGGCGCGGAGTCAATCCGCTCCCTTCGAGGGCCGGATCTCGTGGTCGCGTCCCGCGGTCGCCAGTACGAAGCGGCCGTTCCGTTCCGTGATCGCGGGCGCGAGCTGGTAGTACGCGGTCCGCAAGAAGCGCGCCCGGTACCGCCCGTCCTTCACGCGCGTGTAGAGCACGTT
>DAIQBH010000173.1:0-1511 GCA_036781285.1 Thermodesulfobacteriota bacterium
TGGCACGAGCTGCGTGCGGCCACGGACTTTAGATCTGCGAACTTGCAGTAGGATGAGGCCCGTGCCGTCATCGTCAACGACTACACCGCGCGCGACATCCAGATCCCGGAGATGCAGTTCTACAAGGGGAAGAGCTTTCGGACCTTCGGGACCGTCGGCCCGTACCTCTGCATGCTCGAGCCGGGCGACATGCCGGCGCTGAAGGACTTGCGCCTCACGTTGAAAGTCAACGGCGAGGTCCGGCAGAGCGACACCACCGGGAATCTCGTCCACGGGCCCGCCGACACTTTGACCGAGCTCTCGGGCGTGCACGACCTCTTTCCGGGCGACTTGCTCGCGACCGGGACGCCGGCCGGATGCGCGCTGTCGATCCCGTCACCGCTGATGCAGCGGATCGCGGCGCTCCTCCCGGAGCGGATGAAATGGGACGCGTTCCTGCGCGTGCAGGCGAGCCGCCCGCAGTACTTGAAGCCCGGTGACGTCGTGGAAGCATCGATCCGGAGCGCCGACGGCGCGATCGACCTCGGCGTCCAACGCAACCGAATCGTGGAGGAGTGATGTTCCAGAACCAGTGCTGGTGGATCACGGGTGCCTCGTCGGGGATCGGCGAGGGGCTCGCCCGGGCCCTCGCGGCCCGCGGCGCGAGCGTCGTTCTGTCCGGGCGGAACGTGGCCGCGCTCGAGAACGTCGCGGCGGCCTGCGGTGACGCCCTCGTGGTGCCGTTCGAGGGCACCGACTACGCGGCGGTTCCGGCGCTGGTCGAGCGGGCCTGGGCGTGGAAGGGTCGGATCGACGGGCTCGTGAACAACGCCGGCATCTCGCAGCGCTCGCTCGCCGCGGAGACGGGATTCCCGGTCTACGAGCACCTGATCGCGGTCGATCTGCTCGCGCCGATCGCGCTCACGCAGGCGGTCCTGCCGCGAATGGTGGCCGCGGGCGGCGGTCGGATCGTCGCGATCTCGAGCGTCGCGGGGTTCATCGGCGCGCCGCTGCGCTCTGCATACAGCGCAGCGAAACACGGGCTCGTCGGATACCACGACGTGCTGCGCGCCGAGAACGCCCACCTCGGCGTCCACGTGCACGTGATCGCGCCCGGCTCCGTGAAGACCGACATCTCCAAGAACGCGGTCGTCGCCGACGGCTCCAAGCGCGGCGTCAGCGACGCGGCGATCGAGGCCGGCATGCCGGCCGACGAGGCCGCTGCGGCGATCCTGAAAGCGGTCGTCGACGACACGCCGGAGCTGATCCTCGCCACCGGCTTCGAGTCCGAGCTCGTCGCGCTCCGTCGCCGCGATCCCTCGGCGCTCTTCGACCAGATGTCGAATCTGGTGCGGGCCGGGTACGCGCAGTCGATGGCTTCGGATACGGGCGCGAAGAGCTGAAGACGAAGATCGAGACGATGAGTGAGCTGCGGTTCCGCGGGGGTTGGGAGCTCGCCTCGTCGTTCGAGTCGGTGGAGCCCAGCCCTTAGGGCCCGCCGCAGCCACCATGTCCTGCGGTCGACCGGGAGC
>DAIQBH010000173.1:1611-6935 GCA_036781285.1 Thermodesulfobacteriota bacterium
GAGCCCAGCCCTTAGGGCCCGCCGCAGCCACCATGTCCTGCGGTCGACCGGGAGCCCCCGCGGTCGCACCGCTCGCTGCCTCACCGCCGCTGCCGCATTGCTCTCAACGACGTCCCGTTGCTGCCTAGGGATGCACGGACATCGCGACGCGGCGCGGGGGTGCTGAGTGCGAGTCTTCGAGCGCCGGCCAGCGGCGGGTGACGGGCGAGTGGGCATCGGTCCGGGGAGCGGTCAGCTCGCGTGTGCGCAAGTCATGGTGCCGCTGGCGGGTAGTAAGCGCCGGGGCCAGCGGCCCCGCGACCGTAGGACGATGCCCACTCGACCCGCCGGCAGCCCGCTCGCTCGGCGCGAGCGTAGTGGCAGGTCAGCCGATCGCGACCTGGAGGTGCTTCACGCCGTTGATGAAGCCGGACCGGAGACGATCCGGCTCGCTCGTGATGCGAATCTTGGGCACGCGCGCGAACAGCTCGCGGAACATGACGGTGATCTCCCGGCGGGCCAGATGCGCGCCGAGGCAGAAGTGCGGCCCCGGGCCGCCGAAGCCGACGTGGAAGTTCGGGTCGCGGCGGACGTCGAAGCGATACGGGTCGGCGAAAACGCGCTCGTCGCGGTTCGCCGAGTTGTAGAAGAGGATGCACTTGTCGCCGTCGTGGAACGTGTGCCCGCCGACCGTCACGTCCCGCGTGGCCGTGCGCCGCATGAAGACGACCGGCGTCGCCCAGCGCACGATCTCCTCGACGGCGGTCGGCGCGATCGCCTCGAAGTCGGCCATCCAGATGTCACGCTGGTCGGGGTTCGCGGAGAGCACCATGAGTCCGTGGGTGATCGCGTTCCGCGTCGTCTCGTTGCCGGCCGCCAGCAGCAGGATGAAGAACGACGCCAGCTCCTGATCGGTCAGGCGCTCGCCGTCGAGCTCGGCGTTGACGAGCGCCGACGCGAGGTCGTGGCCGGGGTTCTGGCGCTTGGATGCGCTCACGTCGGCCATCATCGCCGCGAGCTCGGCACCTGCCGTCATGAACGCCTGGATGAGGTCGCTGCCCTCCGGGATGTACTCGGGGTCGCCGCTCGAGAGGATGATGTTCGATTTCGCGAGCACGAAGTCGTACTGGCTCTCGGGCACGCCCATCATCTGGCAGATGATCTTGAGCGGCAGGCGCATCGAGACCTCGGTCACGAAGTCGCAGGTTCCCATCGGCTTGATGCGTTCCAGCACGTCGACGGCCGTGCGCTGCACGTCGTCCATCAGGGTCTGCATGACGCGCGGGGTGAAGCTCTTCGAGACGATGCCGCGGAGCCGGCCGTGGCGCGGGTCGTCCATGTTGATCATCGAGCCGTAGAACTCGAGCATCTCGGTCGGCAGGTCGTTGATCGAGGTGGCACCACGGCTCGAGCAGAAGAGCTCCGGCTGGCGGCTCATCTCGAGGATGTCGGCGTGGCGCGTGATCGCGTAGAAGCCGTCGCCGACGGGGAGGCCGGGGATGTAATCGACCTCCTTGAACTTTCGGATGGGGTCCTCGCGGCGGAGCTTTTGGAAGGCGCCTTCGCGCTCGGCCGGAGAGAGCGCCCAGAACTCCGGGCTCGCGAGGTCGATCGCGTCGAGCGACGCCGGTTCGATCACGTCGAAAGACGTGGAGGGATTCGCGTTCATGCAGCCTCGCTTTTGGAAATGACGTGCTCCGCGAACATCCGGAGGGCGTCGAGCTTCTTCTGAAGTGGCGTCGTGTCTTTGTCGTACATGTTGCGGAAGCCGACGATGACGTCGGTGACCCCGAGGTCGGCGAGCTTCTTGACGCCGTCGACGGTGAAGCCGTCGAACGAGATCGCGTGGATCTCGAACGGCTCGCGCTCGCGGCCGTACTCGCGGCGGAGCTCGGCGATCCGCTTCACGTACTCCTCGAGCTTCTCCTGGTCGCCGCCGGCATGCATCCAGCCGTCGTTCCGGGCCGCGCGCTTCAGGGCAGGCTCGGCGTGCCCGCCGATCAGGATCGGGATCGGTTGGGTCGGGGTCGGGCAGATCTTGATGCTCGGGACGTCGTAGTGCTTGCCGTGGAAGGCGAAGAAGCCCCCGGCGGTGAGCCCGCGGATGATCGCGATCATCTCGTCGAGCCGGGCGCCGCGGGTCTTCCACTCCGTGCCCGTGACCACGAAGTCCTCGGGCCAGGGGCTCGAGCCGACGCCGAAGGCGAAGCGATTGTCGCTCAGCACGGCGAGGCTCGCCGCCTGCTTCGCGACGAGGACCGGCTGGCGGATCGGCAGCTTCACGACGAACGTCGTGAACCGGAGCCGCTTCGTGACGGCCGCGAGCGCCCCCATCAGGACGAACGGCTCGATGAACGGCTTGTCCTCGATGAACGTTCGCTCGCCGTCGGGCGTGTAGGGATAGCGACTGTCGGAGACCTCCGGATAGCAGATGCTGTCCGGGATGGTCATCGAGGTGTAGCCCGCCTCCTCGGCGGCCTGCGCGAGCGGGAGGTAGTGCGACGGGTCGCACATGGCCTCGGCGTACGAGAAGCGCATCCAGGACCTCCGAACGCCCCGTTAGATCGTGAGACCGCCGTCGAAAGGAACGATCGCGCCCGACATGTAGCGACCTTCGTCCGACGCGATGAACGCGATCATCGACGCGACCTCCTCGGGCTTGCTGCGACCGAGCGGGGTCATGAGGCGCCGGAGGTGCTCGGGATCACCGCCCGGCGGCAGCTCGAACGCGCGCTGGAGCGGGGTCTTGATGCCGCCCGGCGCGACGCAATTGGCGCGGACGCCGCGCGCCAGGAACTCGGCCGCGAGCGAGCGCGTGAGCTGGACGACGCCGCCCTTCGACGCGCAGTACGCAGCGCCGTAGGGCACGCCCTGGAGGCCCGCGTTCGAGGCGACCGTCGTGATCGAGCCACCGCCGTCGAGGAGGTAGGGCAGGGCCGCCTGCACGACCAGGAACGTGCCGGTCAGGTTGACCGCGATGATGCGCGACCAATCCTCGAACGGCATGTCGGAGGCATGCGCGAACTTGCCGATACCGGCGCAGGTGACCACGACGGACGGGCGGCCGAGATCGGTCGCAGCGGCCGTCACGGCGGCGCTCACCGACTTCGGGTCGCTCACGTCGCATTGGTAGCCGCGCGCGCCGTTTCCGACGTCGCGCGCCGTCTCGGTGACGGCATCCCCGATCAGATCGAGACACGCGACCGCGCCGCCCTCGGCGGCGAGGCGCGCCGCGACCGCACGCCCGAGGCCAGACCCTGCACCGGTGACGATCGCGGTGCGCCCTTCGAAACGCTTCTGAGTGATCTCCATAGGTGGCGGGGTAAGTAGCGCGATGTGCAGGATCGTGCAATTGATGCGCTCGCGCGAGGGCACGGTTGCGGACCGCCCCGCTCGAGACGTACATCACCCCGATCGGACCCGAACGGAGGCGCGCATGGTGGACCTGCACGAGCTCGAAGCGATCAAGCGACTGAAGTACCGCTATCTGCGCTGCCTCGACACCAAGCAGTGGGACGAGCTCGCCGACTGCCTCATCGAGGACTGCCGCTCGGCGTACGGGGACGGCCACTTCAGCTTCGACGGGCGCGACAAGATCGTCGCGTTCCTGAAGGAGGCGCTCGGCCCCGCGAGCCGGATAACGGCGCATCGCGTGCAGCAGCCCGAGATCGAATTCACGAGCCCGACCACCGCGACCGGCGTCTGGGCGCTCGACGACGTGGTCATCGAAACCGAGGCCAAGATCACGATCCGGGGCGCGGCCTTCTATCACGACGAGTACGTGAAGGTCGGGGGCGCCTGGAAGATCAAGAAGACCGGCTACACGCGTCTCTACGAGGAGCAGGAGTCGCGTACCGACACCCCGAGCCTCCGGCTCACGCAGCACGCCCACGTGAACGAGAAGTAGGCCAAGGAGACCAGAGCGATGTCGCAAGAGCATCCCGCCCGCGTGGCGTCCCAAAAGTCGAGAGCCGCCGTCATGGCCAAGCGCAAGGAAGATTGGCTCGCGCTCTTCGCGCCCGACGCCGTGATCGAGGATCCCATCGGCAAGTCTCCGATCGACCCCGTCGGCGACGGCCACCGCGGTCCCGCCGCGATCTCGGCGTTCTGGGACAAACAGATCGAGCCCGTCACGATCGCGTTCGAAGTGCATCACTCGTGGGCGTGCGGCATGGAGTGCGCGAACGTCCTCACCCTCACGATCACGATGCCGAACGGAATGAAGGCCCTCTGCAACGGCGTCTTCACGTACGAAGTGAACGACGAGGGCAAGCTCGTCTCGCTCCGCGGCCACTGGGAGTTCGACGAGATGATGGCGACGCTCGCCCCGGCCTGACGGCTGCGCTAGTAGGACGGCCCCATGTTCCTGTCTCCAGCCCAAGCCGCCGAGGTGCGCGAGCGCTTCGGAACTCCCTGCTACGTGTACGACCAGGCGACGCTCGAGCGCACCGCGCGCGAAGCGCTCGCGTTCCCGAACGCCTTCGGGCTCACCGTCCGCTACGCGATGAAGGCGAACCCGAACGCCGCCATCGTGAAGCTCTTTCTCGACCTCGGCCTCCACATCGACGCGTCGAGCGACCACGAGGTCGAGCGGGCGCTCCGGCGCGGGGCGCCCGGCGAGCGCATCCAACTGACGTCGCAGATGCCGTCGCGCAATCTGCGGGCGATCGTCGAGCGCGGCGTGCTCTACACCGCATGCTCGCTCCACCAGCTCGATGCGTTCGGGAAGGCGTTCCCGGGCCGCGACGTGTGCGTGCGCATCAATCCCGGCCTCGGCAGCGGCTCGACCAACCGCACGAACACCGGCGGTCCGGGGTCGAGCTTCGGCATCTGGCACGAGCACTTCGACGAGGTCCTGGCGATCGCGGCGCGCCACGGCCTCCACATCCGGCGGCTGCATTCGCACATCGGGTCGGGGTCGGATCCATCGGTCTGGCAGCGCGTCGCGCACATGACGCTCGCGATCGCGGCGAAGCTCCCCGAGGTTGCGACGGTCAACCTCGGCGGCGGCTTCAAGGTCGCGCGCGTCGAGGGAGAGACGGCGACGAATCTCCAGGCGTGCGGCGCGCCGATCGTCGAGGAGTTCCGCCGCTTCCGGGAGCAACACGGCCGGGCGTTGCACCTCGAGATCGAGCCGGGCACGTATCTGGTGGCCAACGCGGGCGCGATCGTCGCGACCTGCGTCGACGTCGTCGACACGGGAAGGGACGGCTACGTCTTCGCGAAGCTCGACACCGGGATGACCGAGGTCACGCGGCCGTCGCTCTACGGCGCGCAGCACCCGATCGAGGTGATCGCCGAGGCGCCCGCGGGCGAGGTCGTGTTCTGCGGACCGTGCTGCGAGT
>DAIQBH010000173.1:6945-13490 GCA_036781285.1 Thermodesulfobacteriota bacterium
GGGCGACGTGCTCACGCCCGCGCCCGGGGATCCGGAGGCGCTGGCCCCGCGCCGCGTGCCGCGCCCGTCGATCGGCGACCTCGTGGTGGTCGGCGGCGCCGGCGCCTACTGCGCCGCCATGTCGACCATCAACTACAACAGCTACCCGCAGGCGCCCGAGGTCATGCTGGAGAAGGGCGGCACGCTGCGGCTGCTACGGCGGCGTCAGACCCTCGATCAGGTGTTGCAGAACGAGGAGATCTGACGCGGGTTACTCGGCGGCGGCTTTCTTGGCCTTCGCGGGTTTGGCCGGGGCGGCGCCCGCCCACGACGCCCGGAGCGCCCGCATCTCCTCGCGCTTGGCGATCTTCTGGCGGCGTTGCTTGTTGAAGCGACCCTTGTCTCCCGTAATGCGTCCCATGGTGTGATCCTTCCCTGATGTCCGCGCCGGGGCGCGGTCGGGAGGGTCTTTCACAAACGGGGCCGCGGCGCCAGCGGGGCTCTTGGATCGTGATTGGGGCACTGCGAAGCACTTCGGGGGTGCGGGCGCGCGGAGCATGGGGACGGCTCCCGTGGCTCGGCGGCGAGCGTCAGGCCGGCGCGCGGGCGACGCGGATCGCCATGCCGACCAGGACGGCGGCCATGGCGAGGCCGATGGCGGGAACCATCATCGCCGTGTGCAGGCTGCCCGTCGTGTCGGAGACGAATCCCACCACGAAGGGGCCGAGGGCGCTCCCGAGGCCACCGAGGAAGAAGACGTTGAGTGCCGACGCCATGCCGTGCCGCTCCTTCGGCACGAAGGTGAGCAGGACCACTTGGAGCGCGGGGAAGAACGCGTAGATCGCGATCAAACCGATGAGACCGGCCGGCGCGAAGACCCATGCCGATGGGGTGTTGATGGTGACGAGGAGGAGCGGGATCGCGACGACGGCCGACCAGAACCCGACGTAGAGGCCGGCGGCGACGCGCGTTCGGCCGAAGTGATCGGCGAGACGGCCGCCGAGGAGACTGCCCCCGATGCCGCCGATCAGCGCGCCGGCGCCGAAGAGGATGCCGGCCTCGGTGACGTCGAGGCCGTAGTCGCGGATGAAGTAGGACGGTGCCCACGCTGCGAAGCCGAGCCCCGCCGCGATCGCGATGCCGCCGGCGAGCCACATCAACAACAACCGGCGATCCGCGAGCAGATCGCGCACCACGCGCCACGGCGGCGCGGCGTCGTGCGGGGCGGGCCGCCGCCGGGCCTCCGGGACACTCAGCACGAGCGGAAGGAGGAGCAGGCCGACGCCGCCGTAGATGAAGAACACCTGCCGCCACCCGAGGAGCTCCGTCAGGCGACCACCCAACCCGATCCCGAGCCCGGCCCCGACGGCGGCGGAGACCGCGTAGATGCCGAGCGCGCTCCCGCGCTTCTCCGCCGGGAAGCGCTCGCCGATCAGCGAGACGGCGCACGGGAAGAGGCTGGCCTCGCCGATGCCGGTGAAGAAGCGCGCCCAGAAGAGCGTCCAGAAGCTCGTCGCGAAGCCGCCGGCGGCCGTCGCGAGGCTCCACACGGTGAGGCCGAACGCGATCACGTAGACGCGGACGTAACGGTCCGCGGCGATCCCGAACGCGAACCCGGTGATGGCGTAGATCAGGGAGAAAGCGAGCCCGCCGATGATTCCGAGCTCCGTGTCGCTGAGGCCGAGGTCGGCGCGGATCCCAGGGAAGAGGATCGGCACGACCTGGCGGTCGGCCCAGTTCATCGTGCTGGTGATGGTGAGGACGCCGAGCAGGTAGCCGTTACTCGCTCGCAGGCTCATCGCGCTCCTTGGAGGGTCGAGTCACGCGAACCTGGCGCACCAGGTGCGGCGACGCGTCCAGGATCTCGAGGCGCGTGCCGTCGGGCGCCGCGAGCTTCGTCCCGCGTTGCGGAATCCCGCCGGCGAGCGCGAGGCAGTACCCGGCGACCGTCGAGTAGTCCTCGTCCTCGGGCAGGTCGGTGCCGAGCGCGCGATTGAGCTCGCGGATCGGAGCGTGGCCGCGGACGACGGCGCGTCCTTCGCCTTCCATGCGCAGGAACTCCTCGGCCACCTCGTCCTCGTCGGTCGAGAGGACGCCGAGCACCTCTTCGATGAGATCGCGGAGCGTGAGGAGCCCGGAGAGGCCGCCGTGCTCGTCGACGACGAACGCGATCGCGGTCTGGCGCTTGCGCATCTCTTCGAGGATCTGCGTCGCGCGCGTGCTCTCCGGGACGAACAGCGGCGGGCGGATCAGGTCTTCGAGCACCACCAGCCGGTTGTCCCAGGCCATCGCGAGCACGTCCTTCGCGCTGACGTAGCCGACGATGTTGTCGACCGACCCGTCGTACACCGGCATGCGGGAATGGCCGTCCTCGAGCAGGATGCGCTTCACCTCCTCGAAGGTCGCGGAGCGCGGGATCGCGTCGATGCGGTTTCGCGGCAGCATGATCTCGCCGGCCGTGAGCGCTCCGAAGTCGAGCGCGCGCGACGCGATCTCGCTCGTCTCCTCGTCGAGGGCGCCCGACTTGCCGGCCTGCTCGACCAGCTCCTGGAGCTCCTCGGGGGAGAGCCGCGCCTCGCTGAAGTTCGTGCGGTCGCCGAACGGGCGGAGGACGAGGTTCGAGCTCGCGGTCAGGAGATGCACCGCCGGGCGCACGAGCCACGCGAGCGTCCACAGCATCGGCCCGATCATGAGGGCGTAGCTCTCGGAGTGGCGGAGGGCGAGCGACTTCGGCACCAGCTCGCCGAGCACGATCGCCAGGTACGAGATGGCCGACACGACCACCACCAGCGCGACCGCGTCGGCCGTTCCGCGCGAGAGCCCGAGCCCTTCGATGCCGGCGCCGAGCGTCTCCGCGATGGTCGCGCCCCCGAGGGCCGCAGCCGCGGCGCCGACCACCGTGATGCCGATCTGAACCGTCGCGAGGAAGCGCTCCGTCTGATTGCGCAGGTTCATGACGGCGCGGGCGCGACGCGACCCGTTGTCGACGAGCTGCTGGAGCCGCGTCTCCCGGAGCGTGAGGATTGCGATCTCGGCGCCCGCGAAGACGCCGTTGAGCAGCACGAGGATCAGGATCGCGACGAGCTCGACCATCAGCGGGCGGCGCACCTTAGCACTGCCGCGTCGCTCCTGGCGACCGGGCCAGTTACGCGGGGCTGATCGTGACCGGGATGCCGTTCAGGACCGCGTTTCCGGATGGGACGTCGACGAGATCCGGGGGCGCCAGCAGGTTGTTGTTGACTCCGGCGTGCGCCGTCGCGACGCCGAGCCGGACGCCGGCGCGGTCATGGCCCCAGCCGTGGGGCAACGAGACGACGCCGGGGGCCATCTCGTCGTTCACCTCGACGGGCGCTTCGATCGAACCCGCGGACGAGGTGATGCGCGCCTTTTCGCCGTGGCGGACACCGGTGCGCTCGGCATCCGCCGGGTGCACGATCAGCGTGCAGCGCTCGCGGCCGCTGACGAGCACGGGGACGTTGTGCATCCATGAGTTGTTGGACCGGAGGTGGCGGCGACTGATGAGCACCAGTGCTTCGCGCGGCCGCTCGAGCCGGGCGCGGAGGCGGGGCAGATCGGCGAGCACGTAGGAAGGGGCGAGCTCGATCCGCTTCGACGGGGTCGCCAGGATCTCGCGCAGGCGCGGCACCAGCGGACCGAGGTCGAGGCCGTCGGGCGCCTCCTTGAACGAGCGCAGCGTGAGACCGCCCGGGTTCGCGCCGTAGCGGTCACCGAACGGGCCCGTCCGGATGGTGAGGTCGAGAAGCCGCTCGGGTCCACGGTCGGTGTACTCGGACGCGATCGCAGAGGCGTCGATCCCGTGCATGGCGGCGAGCGCCGCGAAGTAGCCGTCGTCGATCATGCCGACGTCGATCGCGTCGCCCGTCATGCCCATGCAGACGGCTGCGAGACGCGTCAGGATCTCCCATTCGCGCGGCCGGTCGTCCGGCGGCGGCAGGACCGCGGGCGAGTACTTACCGGCGCTCCGGACCGCCCAGAGCCAGATCATGTCGTCGAAGTGGGGCTGCTCGAGCGCGGAGAGGCCGGGGAGGATCACGTGCGCGTGACGCGTCGTCTCGTTCAGCCAGTTGTCGACGCTGATCATGCACTCGAGCCCCGGGAGCGCGGCGTCGAGGCCGGCCGCGCCGGGCCCGCTGATCACGGGATTTCCGGCGATCGTGACGAGGCCGCGGATCTGGCCGGGACCCGGGGTGGCGATCTCCTCCGCGAGGCACGACACCGGCACCTGACCGAGGACCTCGGGCGCGCCGCGGACGCGCGTCTTCCAGCGATGGAAGGTGAAGCCGTTCGCGAAATCCGGGTGCGGGAGGGACGCGACCGACCACGCGACCGGCTTCCCGAAGAGCATGCCGCCCGCGCGGTCGCAGTTGCCGGTCAGCACGTTCACGACGTCGACGAGCCACGACGCGAGCGTCCCGAACTCCTGCGTACAGGTGCCGATGCGGCCGTAGACGGCCGCCGTCTTCGCGTCCGCGAGCTCGCGCGCGATCGTGCGGATCCTCGCGGCGGGAATGCCGCACGTCGCGCTCACGGACTCCGGCGAGAAGTCCGCGGCCGCCGCACGGACGTCGTCGAGACCGTTCACCAGATCCGCGACGTCGCCGAGGTCGACGCGCTCCTCCGCGAACAGCGTGTGGACGATCGCGAGGAGGAACGCCGCGTCGGTGCCCGGAACGATCGGCAGCCACTGATCCGCCTTCGCCGCGGTCCCGGTGCGGCGCGGGTCGACGACGACGACCTTGCCGCCGCGCGCGCGGATGGCGTCGAGATGACCGAGCACGTCGGGACACGCGAGCAGGCTGCCCTGCGACGCGGCCGGGTTCGCGCCGAGGATGAGGAGATAGTCCGTGCGCGGCACGTCGGGCACGCCGATCGCCCACATGCCGCCGTACATGAGCGCGGCCGTCAGGTTCTTCGGCCACTGATCGACGGTGCCCGCCGAGTAGACGATGGGCAGCCCGGACATGCCGATGAAGAGCCCGACGTAGCGGCTGATCGAGAAATTGTGGACGGTGGGATTCCCGATGTACGCGGTCACGGCCTCCTTGCCGTGCCGGGCGATCACGCCGGCGAGGAGCTCCTCGGCGCGCGCGAAGGCCTCGGGCCAGGTCGCCTCGCGCCACGTCGCGCCCTCGCGGATCATCGGCGCCCGCAGGCGATCGGGATCGTGGTGCAGGTGACCGAGCGTGGCACCCTTCGGGCAGACGTAGCCGCGGCTCCACACGTCGTCGGGATCGGGCTCGACGCGGCCGACCTGATCGCCGGTCACGTGGACGCGAAGCCCGCACATCGCTTCGCAGAGAGGACAGGTGCGCTTGTGGACCGTGGTCGCGAGCATGCGGCGGCCCTAGCCAGGCGCGTCCGCGGCGTCAATCACGCGGAGCGGCGTGCAGACATTGGGACAATCTACGAGCCGCGCGTGCGATCGGCGTGTCCCGTAGCCGTTCGTCGTGGCCGGCCGCTTGCTTCCCCTCGACCTCCGATGGGTCTGCCGCCGGATCGATTGAACGCCCTGCGCGACATCGCGCGTGCCCTCGGACAGGGGCAGCCACCACCACCGCCGCCCTCCGGGGGCACGCCGCGTGGCTGGGCGATCGCGGCGCTCGGAGGCGCGGCGCTCGTCCTGGGATGGGCGGCGGCTCGCACGTGCGGCTTCCGTGGTTGCGACCCTGGGCCACAGGCCGCCGTTCGGGTCGCGCGCGTGATCGACCCGTCACCGTCGGAGACGCCGCCAGCGCCGGAGGCCCCGAACGCGGTCGGCGCGTTGCTCGATCGCGAGCGCGTCGTCGCGTTGCCGATCGTGGACCCGACGGTCGAACTGCCGGCCTTGCCGGAAGCGACGCCGACCATGCGTGAGCGGGCGTGGGATCGCGTACCCGCGACGCCCGGGCCGCGCCGCGCGGCGCCGCCGCCACGGGTGCGCGCCACGGCCGAACCGCTCGCCGTCGTCGCCGACGCCCGCCGCGCGCACCCCGGGGTCGCCGCCACGCCGGAGCGATCGCGCGCCGAAGAGGGCGCAGCGCGCGATCTCTCCGGCGCGTGGCTCGTCACGAACACCATTCAGGAGACGAGCCGTGGCGCATTCCGCGGCCTGCGCATCCGCTTCCGCGTGGAGCTCCGGCAGGACGGTAGTCGCCTCGCGGGCCAGGGCCGGAAGTTCAGCGTCGACGATCGTCCCGTCGCGCCGGGCGAGCGGACGCCGATCGACCTCGAAGGCGAGATCAGCGACCGCCAGGTCGTACTCCGCTTCGTCGAGCACGGGCGATGGCGGACGACGCGGGGGGCATTCCGCTGGCAGATCTCGTCCGACGGCGACCGGCTCGTCGGCACCTTCGACAGCACGGCAGCCGGATCGGCGGGCGTGTCGTCCGCACGACGCGACGGGTGAGCCTTACTTCAACAGCGCCCGGATCTCACCGCCCGGAAAGAGGTCCGTGTGGACGTTGCAGTACGTCACCTTCTTCTTGAGTGCGATCAGCAAGGCGGCGAGGTCGCCCGCTGCGAGCCCCTGTGCGGCCTGCGTGATCACGTCGCCCGCGACGATCGTG
>DAIQBH010000174.1:0-13446 GCA_036781285.1 Thermodesulfobacteriota bacterium
CACGCACTGCCGCGAGGTCGCGCCCGAGCCCTTCGTGCTGCTGATGACGGCGCACGCGACCGTCGACACCGCCATCGTGGCTCTCCAGTGCGGCGCGCAGGATTATCTCCTGAAGCCGCTCATCTTCGACGACGTCCTGCACAAGATCGACAGCCTGCTGCGCAACCGGCAGGTCGCCTGGGAGAACCAGCTGCTGCGGAACCAGGTGACGCGGCACTGGGACTTCGACAACCTGGTCGGGCGCTCGGCCGCGATGCGCGAGGTCATGAAGCTCGCGCAGCGGGTCGCGCCGACGAACAGCACCGTGCTCATCACCGGCGAGAGCGGCGCCGGAAAGGAAGTCGTCGCGCGCGCCATCCACCACTTCAGCGAGCGGCCCGATCGCATCTTGCTTCCGCTCAACTGCGGCGCGATCCCCGAGAACCTGCTCGAGAGCCAGCTCTTCGGTCATCTGCGCGGCTCGTTCACGGGCGCCGTCAACAACCAGGAAGGCCTCTTCGCCCGCGCCCGCGGCGGCACGATCTTCCTCGACGAGATCGGCGACCTGCCGCTCGGCCTCCAGGTGAAGCTGCTGCGCGCGATCGAGCAGAAGGAGATCCTGCCGGTCGGCGCGACGACGCCGTCGAAGGTCGACGTGCGGGTGATCGCCGCCACCAACTGCGAGCTCGCCAAGGCGGTCGAGGACGGCCGTTTCCGCGAGGATCTCTTCTATCGCCTGAACGTCGTCGGCATCGAGATCCCGCCGCTCCGCGAGCGCCGCGACGACTTGCCGCCGCTGATCGACCATTTCGTCCGCATGCACAATCGCGAGCTCAAGCGCTCGTTCAAGGGCGTCGACGGCTCCACCATGAAGATCCTGATGGCGGCTCCTTGGAAGGGCAACGTGCGCGAGCTCGACAACGTCATCGAGCACGCGATGATCCTCGCCGAGGGCGACTGGATCACGGCGGCCGACCTGCCCCGTGCGCTCAAGGGCAACAACGTCCCGGCACCCGCGAGCGACGACCTGCGCGAAGCGATGCGCGTCTACGAGAAGGCCCACATCGAGTCGATCCTCGCGAAGACCAACCACGACAAGAAGCAGGCCGCCGACCTCCTCGGCGTGTCGCTCTCCTCGCTGTATCGGAAGATCGAGGAGCTCGAGATCGCGTAGATGCCGTCGCCGAGCCTGCTCTCACGCGTCGGGCTCGATGCGGCGAGCCGCGCCCGCCGTCTCGCGTTCCTGGGATTCGACGCGACCGACACCGACAACCTGGCAGCGTTGCGGACCTTCGCCCGCGCCAACGTCGACCGGATCGTCGACGACTTCTACCGCCACCTCATGAACTTCGAGGAGACCCGCCGTCTCCTCGCGAGCGACCAGGAGATCGCGCGCCTGAAGACCCTGCAACGCGCGTACTTCCTGCGCATGTTCGACGCCGACTTCGGGGGCGACTACTTCGAGAGCCGCTTGCGGGTCGGAGCCGCGCACGCGGCGATCGACCTCCGCCCGGAGTGGTACTTCGGGACGTATTTCCTGTACGTGCGCTTGCTGACCGCGCGCCTCCAGGAGCACTACCGCGACGACCCCGACGTCCTCCTGCCGCTCCTGAGCTCGTTCGTGAAAGTCGTCTTCCTCGACATGGGCCTCGCGATCGACGCCTACATCGTGAGCGGCTACGTCGAGCGCACGCTCGCGCAGGAGTATCGGCGCATGGCGGAGGTCGCCGAGCGGGCGCTCGAGGAAAAGGCGGACCTCGAGCAGGCCAAGGCCGACCTCACCAGCATGATCGTCCACGACCTGAAGGGGCCGCTCGCCGGCATCCTCGCGGTGACGCAGCTGGCCCGCCGGCGGAGCGGCGGCGACGCCGCGGCGGATCGACCCTTCGCGCAGATCCAGCGGAGCGCGCAGGACCTGATGCGCATGATCGAGAACCTGCTCGAGATCGATCAGATGCAGGAGGGCCGGTTGGAGCTGCGGCTCGAGCCGATCGACGTCGATGCGCTGCTCGCCGAGTGCGCGGCGGAGTACCGCGCGGCCGGCGAGCTCGCGGGCATCGTCATCGCGACCGCTGTCGAGCCCGCGCTGCCGGTCGTCATGACCGACCGCTGGCTCCTGCGGCGCGTGCTGAACAACCTCGTCGTCAACGCCATCCGCCACAGCGGCGCGCAGAGCATCGACCTCGCCGCCCGCATGCTCGACGGCACGCTCGAGATCCGGGTGCGTGACACCGGACGGGGTATCCCGGTCGAGGAGCGCGCGGCCTTGTTCGAGCGCGCGCGCCGCCACCGCGGCACGCATCGCGAGGACACGGGGCTCGGCCTCGTGTTCTGCAAGATGGCCGTCGAGCGCATGCACGGCACGCTCGCGATCGACGGCACGGCGGGCGGCGGCACCACGTTCGTTATCGCGCTCCCCGCCGACGCCTCGCTCTGAGCCCGCGCGCTCCGGACCGGCGGCCATTCTCACGGACGCCACGCCGAGCGCCGCCCGTGTCCCACGGGTCGGAATGCACCGCAACGGCGCGGCCGAAAAGACGCCGCGATCCGGCGCCCGGCGATCTGGCGCGAACGTTGCAACGTCGGCCGCGAGAAAGGAAGCGCACGCATGCCCGCGCCTCGATCGCCCGCCGCCATCCCGCCTCCCGAGACGTTCGACGTGCTGATCGTCGGCGCCGGCATCTCGGGGATCGGCGCCGCTTATCATCTCCGCACCCAGTGCCCGGATCAGCGGTTCGTCGTCCTCGAGGGCCTCGAGACGTACGGCGGCACCTGGCTCGTCCACCGCTACCCCGGCATCCGCTCCGACAGCGACCTCTACACCTTCGGGTATCGCTTCAAGCCCTGGGTCGGGCCGCCGATCGCGACGGCCGACGAGATCCAGCGCTACCTCGGCGAGGTCATCGACGAGAACGATCTGGCCCGGCACATCCGCTACCGGCACCGCATCGGGTCGGCGCGTTGGTCGAGCGCCGAGAATCTCTGGACGATCGACGCCGTCCGCACCGACACCGGCGAGCCCTGCCGCTTCACCGCGCGCTTCCTCTGGATGTGCCAGGGCTACTATCGGCACGCCGCGGGATACACGCCGGATTGGCCCGGCCTGAAGGACTTCGCGGGGACCGTCGTGCACCCGCAGACCTGGCCGGCCGACCTCGACTATCGCGGCAAGCGCGTCATCGTCATCGGGTCGGGCGCGACGGCCGCGACCCTGGTGCCGGCGATCGCGGCCGACTGCGAGCACGTGACGGTGCTCCAGCGGTCCCCGACCTACTTCATCCCCGCGCGCAACGAGAACGAGCTCGCCGACATGCTGCGCGAGCTCGCGGTCGACGAGACGTGGATCCACGAGATCGTGCGGCGGAAGCTTCTCCACGATCAACGGGTGTTGACCCGGCGCTCGGTCGAGGAGCCGGCCGTCGTCAAGGACGAGCTGATTGCCGGCGTCCGCGAGTACCTCGGTCCCGACTACGACGTCGCGACGCACTTCACGCCGAAGTACCGGCCGTGGCAGCAGCGGGTCGCGTTCGTCCCGGACGGCGACCTCTTCCGCGGCATCACCGCCGGCAAGGCGGAGATGGTGACCGACGAGATCGATCGCTTCACGCCGCGCGGCATCCTGTTGAAGTCCGGCCGCGAGCTCACCGCCGACATCGTCGTGACCGCGACCGGGTTCAATCTGAGCGCGCTCGGCGACATCGCGTTCACGATCGACGGCACGCCGCTCGATTTCCACGAGACGGTCACCTACCGCGGCATGATGTTCACCGGCGTGCCGAATCTCCTGTGGGTCTTCGGCTACTTCCGCGCGAGCTGGACGCTGCGCGTGGAGCTCCTCTGCGACTTCGTCTGCCGCCTCCTCCGTCACATGCGGACGCACGGGGCCGAGCGGGTGACGGTCGCGTTGCGTCCGGAGGACGCCGGGATGCCGCTCCTCGACTGGATCGACCCCGAGAATTTCAATCCCGGCTATCTGCTGCGCGGCATGCACCTGCTGCCGCGACGGGGAACGAAGCCCGAATGGCAGCACACGCAGGACTACTGGACGGAGAAGGAC
Organism: Thermodesulfobacteriota bacterium; assembly: GCA_036781285.1. Taxonomy (GTDB): domain Bacteria; phylum Desulfobacterota; class Binatia; order UTPRO1; family UTPRO1; genus UTPRO1. The sequence goes on from DAIQBH010000174.1 coordinate 4,037, forward strand.
GCCATTCCGGCGATCGACCTCGACGGCCCCGAGTTCGTGTACGCCGGCGCCGAGGATGCCACCGTCGTGGATACCCGCGCAGCCGCGGCCTCGTGAGGCGCGTCGCCGACATGTCGCCCTGTGAGAGCATCGTGGTGGTGATCGTGGACGACGACGCGTCGTTTCGGACCGGCGTCGCGGCCAACCTCACCGACGACGGCCACGTGGTGCACGAGCACGCGACACCCGCGGCCGCGCCGATGGACCACCTGAACGCGGCCGACGTCGTCGTCACGCATTTCCACATGGCGGAAGCCGACGGGATCGCCTTCGCGGACGAGCTGCACCGCGCGCGCGGCGCCGTGCCGGTCCTGCTCGTGACCGCGTACTGGACGGTCGAAGTCGAGGCGGCCGCGGCGATGCGCCCGTACGTCCACCTATGCCGGCGGCCGGTCGACTACGACGTCCTACACACCCGCATTCACGCCCTCGCCGCCGGCGGCTGACGGGGCTCCGCGGCGATCGGCCACGGCCGCCCGCTGCGATCACCGTCTCCGCTCGCCTCGTGGCGGCCGGCCGCGGGAGTCCGCGCGAGCGCCCGCAGCACCGCACCCGCCGCCGCCTCGCCGCTCGCGATGCAGTCCGGAATGCCGACGCCGCCGTAGGCGTTGCCGGCGAGCGCGAACGGTCCCGCCTCCGCCGCGCGCGTCCGGATGCGCTCGACCACGCGTCCGTGGCCGACGGCATAGATCGGCGTCGCCCGCGGGAGGCGTCGCACGCGCACGAGCACGGGCTCGGCGCCGATCCCGAGGAGGTCACGGAGATCCGCGCGGGCGGCGGCCACGAGCTCGCCGTCGTCGGCCGCCGGCTCCGCGAGCACGCTGCGCACGAGGAACGCGCCGGCCGGCGCACGCTCGCGCCACTTCTCGCTCGCCCAGGTGCACGCCGCCGTCGGGCGCGGGTCGCCGGCGGCTCGGAGCCACCCGGTGCCGTCGAGCCGGCGGGCGACGGCGCCGCGCGGCCACGCGAGCGTCACCACGTCCAGCCGCTTGTGCGCGATCGCCGCGACGTCGCCCGCGAGATCGGGCGCCCACGCTTCCACGAGGGCCGGGACCGCCCACGCGGGCGTCGCCAGCACGACCGCATCGCACGCGAGCGTGCCCCGCGCGGTCACGACCCCGAACCCGCGGCCGCGCCGGTCCACCGCTCGCACGGACACGCCGAGCTCGACGCCGAGGCCACGGGCGGCCGCGTCGGTGAGCGACCCCATGCCGCGGCGGAGCGTCACGACGTGCGGCAGCACGGCCTCCCCCGCAGACGCGCGGCGCCGGCGTGCGCGCGCCGCGTGTCGCATCGCGCGGACCAGACTCCCGTGCGCCCGCTCGAGCTCCGCGAGGCGCGGCAGACACGCGTGCATCGAGAGAGCGCGCGGGTCCGCGCCGTACAGCCCGCCGAGCAGCGGGGCGAGGACGGCGGTCGCGACCTCGCGGCCGAAGCGGCGGACCGCGAAATCCGCGATGCTCTCGTCGTCGGCGCACCGGCGCGCCGGCACGAAGGGCTCGAGCAACGCGCGCGCCTTGCCGGCGCACGACAGCAGCGGGCTCCGCAGGAACGACCACGCCGCCGCGAGGTCGATCGGGCCGAGGATCGGCGGCATCGGCACGAGCGTCGCGCCGCGCGCGACGTACGTGCCCCGCGCGCCGCCGCCGGTCGCGAGCTCGCGCTCGAGACCGAGCGCACGGACGGCGGCGACGCCGTGCGGCTTCGTGGTGAGAAGACAGTCGGCACCGTGCTCGAGCACGAAGCCCTCGGCGGTCCGCTCGGTCTCGACGAGGCCGCCGACGCGATGCGACGCTTCGAGGACGACGACGTCCGCGCCCGGGGCGGCGCGCCGGAGCGCGCGCGCCGCGCTCAACCCCGCGATGCCGGCGCCGACGACGACGATCCGAAGCGCGGTCACGAGGCGATCCGGCGCGGCTCGTACGCGCACGCCGGCTCCTCCGCGAAGAGGTCGCCGGTCATCGCGTACGCGCGCGCCCGCGACCCGCCGCACACGCGGCGAAACTCGCAGACGCCGCACTTCCCGCCGAGCGCGTCGGGATCGCGGAGCGCGGTGAAGACGGGGTGGCGGCGATAGACGTCCGCGAGCGCGTCGGTCCGCACCGATCCGCACGGGAACGGCAGGAACCCGCTCGGATGGATGTCGCCGCGATGCGAGACGAACACGATGCCCTGCCCGTCGTTCACGCCGCGCGGGGCGCGGCCGATGCCGTCGTCGATGCCGACGATCTCGCGGCGCCGCACTTGGTGCTGGAGGAGCACGCGCCGGAAGTGCGGCGCCGCGGTCGTCTTCACGTCGAAGGGCGCCGTCCGCGCGATCGCGACGAGACGCTCGAGCACGGCTTCGGCGGCGTCGGGCGCGAGGACGTCGAGCGCCTCCCCGCGGCCCGTCGGGACCAGGAAGAACACGCCCCAGAGGTTGATGCCGAGCTCGCCGATCACCTCGGCGACGCGTTCGAGCTCGTGCACGTTGTCGTCGGTCACGCTCGTGTTCACCTGCGTCGTGAGCCCGACGGCGCGCGCGTCGCGCAGGATCTCGAGCGTGCGCGCGAAGCTGCCGGCGACGCCGCGGAAGCCGTCGTGCGTCGCCGCGCTCGCGCCGTCGAGACTGACCGCGAGGCGCGCGAGGCCCGCGTCGGCGAGCGCGGCGAGCAAGGTCGGCGTCACGAGCGGGGTGGCGCTCGGCGTGAGCGCCATGCGCAGCCCGATCGCGGACCCGTAGCGGACGAGGTCGACGAGGTCCGGACGTTTCGCGGGATCGCCGCCGGTCAGCACGACGAGCGGGCAGCCCATCGCGCGGACGTCGTCGAGGAGGCGTACGCCCTCGGCGTAGGTGAGCTCGTCGGCGTCCCGGGCCGGCCGGGCGTCGGCGCGGCAGTGCTTGCACACGAGGTCGCACGCCTGCGTCGTCTCCCAGAAGACCATGAACGGTGTACGGTCGAAGATTCCCTCTGCCATCGTCGATTTCAGCAGGAGGCGTGCCAGCCGCGGCGGCGACCTGGCGCGCAGGCTCCTGAACCCGAGTCCCGCGGCCTCCGATTTTCGAGACAAAAGCGGGTGGCGCGTTCCCGTGCGTGCGAAGGACGCGGCAGCCGTGCGCGGTGCCCCGGTCAGCGCTCGTGCGCCGCGAGCAACGCGATCCGCAGACGGTTCCGCTCGCTCCGGCAGCGGCGCTCGGCGGCCGTACGGAGCGCCTCGTGATGGCGGCTCGTCTCGTGCCGCACGGTCACGGCGAAATCGGGAAAGCGGGCGAGTGGCGAGGCGTGGAGGAGCGTCGTGTAGATGGCGTCGATCTCGCTCGCCTCGAGCGCGAGCGCGAGCGCGAAGGCCTCCTCGACGTCGGCGTGCGGCGCCCGCGCATTGGCGTCGGCGAGGAGACGTTCGACCGCCTCGACGTCGGTCGTGAAGCCGCTCGCCCGCGGTCGATGCTCGGCGGGCTCGGCGGCGAGCAGGTCGCGCCACGTCGCGAGCTTCCGTCCGTGCTCGCGTTCGTCGCGCGCCATGTCCGACCAGAGTACCGCGAGCTCCGGGTCCGCCGCGCAACGCCGGGCGAGCGCGTCGTAGAGCTTCGCGGCCCCATGCTCGAGGCCGACGCACCGGTCGAGGAGCGCGAGCATGTCCATGGCATTCCGGGCTGCAAAGCACGCGCCACCGAATCGAGGGTGACCCACCACCCGTGGGCACGGACGTTGCTCAGGATGTGGGTCATGGAATCCGTGCCCCGCGTCGACCCGAGTTCCTGGGCGAATCGCGCGATGCAAGCCGCCGGCGGCACGCTCCGGGCGTATCATCGCCATCGGGTCGACGGCGTCGAGCACGTGACCGAGGCGCTCGATGCCGGCGCACCCGTCTTGCTGGTCGGCAACCACTGCCTCGACCTCGTGGACCCGCTCATGCTGACGGTCGCGCTCTACGAGACGACGGGCCGTGTCCTCCGCTTCATCGTCCACGACAACATCTTCTTCAAGACGCCGGGGCTGCGGACCCTGGCGCCCATCTGGGGCCTCATTCCGAACCGCCGGCCGGAGCTCGCCGACGCGGCCCTCCGCGACGACGGCTTGCTCATGCTCTATCCGGGGTCCGGCACCGAGGCGATTCTCCGCTCGTACCGGCGCGAGCCCTATCGGCTGAAGTGGGACGGCAAGATCGGCTTCGTCGAGCTCGCGGTGCGCCACCGGGCGCGGCTCCTCTTCGTCGCCGCGATCGGGATCGACGAGCTCTACTATCAGACGGACATTCCGATGCCGGCGAGCATGCTCCGCTACGGCAATGCCGGGGACGCCGACTACTACGAGGGGGCGCGCGTGCAGATCGGCGCCGCCGGCATCCATCTCCTGCCGGGCGTCTGGCCGTTGCCGGTGTGCGTGACCCACGTGATCTCGCCGCCGCTCGCGCTTGCGGCGGATCTCGATCCGGACGATCGCACGGCACTCGCGCGCACCCAGGTGCAGCTCTGGGCCGAGTCGCAGCGGTTCCTCGACACGGCGGTTGCGGCGCGCCGCTCGGATCGCCTCGATCGCACGTGCCGGAGCGCGATGCGGTGGCTGGAGCGGCTGGGCGTGTGAATACGAGGCAGCGCGTGCGCCGCGGGTGCACGCGCGCGCCGCCGGCGCCGCGTCAGTCGTCCAGCATCGCGGGGTCGTACCCCGCGCGGGCGAGCGCGCGGCGCGTCGCCGCGAGGACGCCCGGGTCGGCGACGACGTCGTGCACCGGCACCGCCGGCGCGGCGGCGAGCTCGTCGGCGAGCGCCGCCACCTCGCGACCCGTGAGCCGCTCGCAGACCGCGTAGACGCCTTCCGATCCCTCCTCGAGCCGATCGTGATCCGCGAGGATGTGCCGGATCGCCGCCAGGATCGCTGGCGTCGGCGCCGGCACGAGGAGCGCGGCGAGCGCCCCATGATCACTGCGGAGGCGTCCGGCGATCGGGAGCGGCATCCCGCCGCGGACCCGCTGTGCCGCCGGCAGCAGGATCTTCTCCTCCATCGCGATGTGGCGCAGCAACCCGCGCCGGAACTCGTCGTACGCCGCGAGGTCGATCGCGGGCGGACACGCGAGCGCGCGCCCAAGCAGCGTTTCGAGCCGACGGTGATCGGCGACGAGATACGTCGCGACCGGGCCGAGCGCGTCGGCGTCCGCGGCGACGGCCGGCGTCACCCCGAGGAGCTTCGGCCCGAGGAACCCGAGCCAGACCGCCGCGCCGGCGATCCACAGTGCCGACGCCCACGCGAGGTGGGTGAAGTAGCCCGCGCTGAAGTCGGCGCCGAGGCGCGCGAGCAGCGCGAGCACCATCGCGACGCCGAGCACGACGATCGCCGGCGGGCGGCCGAGCGCGAAACGCTCGAGGTTCGGAAGGTGCGAGAGCGAGACGTGGGTCGCGACGCCGAACCCCATCAACGAGAAGCCGCCGATGAAGAGCACGTGCAGCCAGGCGATCCGGAGATCCGGAGCGAGGCCCGCCCCGAGGAGCCCGACGGGCATGAGCCACACGGAGAGCCAGACGAGACGGCGGTGGACGCCGGGCTTCCCTGGCGCTCGCCAGGCGCCGCCGCCGAGGCAGAGGCCCGCCGTCACGACCACGGCGCGCAGGATCGGCCCGAGGCGGATCCACCCCGCCGTCTCGAGGATCATCGACGCCGCGAGCGCGACGCCGAGCCCGGCATAGGCCGCGAGCTTCCGCCGCTCGCGCGGCGTCGCGGCGAGGTCCGGGGGCGGCGGCTCGCCCGCCATGATGGGCAGCACGAGGCTGCCGATGCCGATCGCGAGCGACAGGAAGACGCCCTGCTCGACGAAGAGCCGCCCGAGCCCGATCACCCACGGCGGCGCGCCCGGGCGCGTCGCGAGCACGATCAGGAGCGCTCCGGCAACGCCGTGCGCGACCCCGATCGGCACCAGCACGAAGGACGCGGGCGGGCGGCGCGCGGCGCCGTACCCGAGGAAGCGCCGGAGCGCGAACTGCAACAGCAGCGCGAACAGCCCCGCGTACGCGAGCTGCGCGAGCGCCCACCGCCCCATGAGCGCGCCGGCGGTGACGGTCGCGAGCGCGACGAGCGCGATCGCGATCTCGAGCGCCGCGGGCGGCGGCGACTGCGTCCGGCGCGGCAGCGCGGTCAGGAGGAAGCCGGTCGCGAACGCCATCATGAACGCCTGCGCCATCACCTGCCCGTGCAGGAATCCGGAGTACGTCTCCGTGACGCCGGTCGCGTAGAAGAGCCAGTGACCGACGCCGATCGCGCCGAGCACGACCGCGAGCGGGAAGAAGATGCGAAAGGGTTCGCGTCGCCACACGGGCGCGCTCGCTTCCGCGCGCACCGGCAGGACGGGCATGGTCATCGGAATTCCGCTACAGCCCATGTCCTCCCGTTTGCAGCGGGCATACCAACCCGCGCGGAGACGGGCGCCCGCGTTCCGCCACGTCCGACGGCCCCGCGATTCCCAAACCTGCGAATGGCGCCGGAGGATATTCCCGTCCGAGAGACTCCTGGCACCGACGGCGCCGCGTGTGCGCAGGGAAGACGCATGCGCCTCAGCGTGCGAAGAACGCCGCGATCTGCTCGCGGTCGTCGGCGACGTCCTGGCGTCCGAGCTCCATCAGCTGGCCGCAGAACGCGGCGTCGAAGAGGAGGTAGCTGGCGAGCTCGGTGACGGCGGCGTCGGACCCGAGCCCGCGCATCAAGTAGTGCACGATCGGCGGCAGGCGATCCGCGAGCTCCGCGGCGAGCGCGCGGACGCGCTGCGACGGCCGCAGCCAGAGCACGTCGACGGGCCGGAATCCGTCGTTCGGTCCATCGTCGGGCACGCGCACGAGGCTCCGATTCACACGCTCGCTGTGCTCGACGTCGACCTCGATCGCGTCGAGCATGACCGCGTCGAGCAGCACGCCCGCGACTTGCGCGACCGACGGTACGTCCCCCGGCCGCAGCGTCTCCTCGGGCACGGGCGGGCCGCTGACACCGATCGCGAGCACGCGCTCGGCGCCGAGGTTGATCGCTGGGCTCAGCGGCGCGGTGTTCCGGATCGACCCGTCGCCGAAGTGGCGGCCGGCGATCTCGACCGACGGAAAGAAGATCGGGATCGCGCTCGAGGCGAGCAGGTGCTCCACGCGGATCGTCGTCGGCTCGATGCGCCAGCGGCGGCGCGTCCACGTGCGCGTGCCCGGCGGCGCGGAGAGGAAGATGACGCCGCTCGCGGTCTGGAGGTCGGTCGCCACGAGCGCGAGCGCGCCGAGGCGTCCGGACGCGAGCGTCTGCTCGAGGCGCGCGAACGGGACGTGCTCGGCGAGGAGCGCGCGCAGCGGCGCGGTGTCGAGGAGCGCCTTCGGCTGCACCCGGCGCGTCGCACCGCCGAACGAGAGGTCCCAAGCCCACCGGAACCCGATGCGTCCGAGCGATCCGAGATCCGTGCGGTACACGTGCGACGGCCGAATCCCGCTCCAGACGCGCTCCAACCGCTCGACGCCGGTGGCGAGATCATCCGCCCACGCCGCGAGCGCGGTCGCGTTGATCGAGCCCGCGCTCGATCCGACGAAAACGTCGATCGGCGGCGCGTCGCCCGCGAGAAGTCCCTGCTCGACGAGCCCGCGCAGCACGCCCACCTGATACGCGCCGCGCGCGCCGCCGCCCGACAGGACGAGCGCCGTCCGCGGGCGAGCCGCGACGTCGGTCATGCGCGCGCCCCGCGATCAGCCCTGTCGATCCGCCGCGGCCGCCGCAGCGGGTGGCGGCGCGACCGGGAGCGGATGCGGCGGAGCCGCATGCTGCCGTCGCACGACCTCGGCCTCGGGTGGACGGAACCACCGGGTCAGGCGGTGGCGGCCGATCCGAAGGAGCTTCATCGCCGAACGATGGGGCTTCACGACTGGCATTTCGACGGTGGTCATGGTCAGTGCCTCCTCGCTTTCAGCTGGGTCACGCCGCCCGGCGCCGATGCACGCGCGGCTGCGGTTGCACGCGCCGCGACACGAACCGCGGCAGCAGCCGCGACGGCGCACCGGACCCGGCGCAAAGCTCGCTCCGCCACCGGCTGAGACCCCCGCGGATGTACTCGGCGTCCAGATCGAGCGCGTCGCAGACGTTCTGGAAGGAGAACGTCTCCGCGCGATCGTCGGTGAGGAACCAGGCGAGCGCGTCGTCGTACAGCGCGCGCTCGCGCCGGCTCGTGGCGCCGACGTACCGTTGCATGTCGCGGATCGCGTCCTCCAGGACGGCGAGCCGCAAGCGCCGCTCCGGATCGCCGCGCCCGGGCGCTCTGGAATGGAGCTGCTCCGGCAGGAGCACGTCCATCTGTGCCCAGCTGTCGAAACCGACGGACTCCCTGTCGTGCCGGTGCGGCATGCTCGTCGCCCTCCTGACGAGAACGACAGCAATCCGCGGACCAGCGGAAAACCTCGTGCGGTCGCGGTACCGCGCCTCCGCCGTTCCCGGCCGCGCGATTTCGCGCGTCGAATTTCCCCATCCTGGGAACCATCCGCGCGTCGTCCCCGCACGACGCCTGCTTCGACCGCGGGCCGGTTTTTGCTGGAGCGTCCTCGCATGGATTGCCGGGTGGCGGCTCACGTCGGGGTGCTCCTGATCATCCTGCTCGCAGGGGGCGCCTGCCGCGGACCGCTCGGCGCGCGCGAGCGCGGGGTGGCGCCGCTCTCGGTGGCGGCGATCGAACGCGGCGCGCTCACCTACGAGATCTACTGCGCCGGGTGCCACGGTGCGGACGGACGGGGCTTGGGACCGTTCGCGCTGGCTTTCGGCCTGACGCCCGCCGACCTGCGCGCGCCGGCGCGGGCGGCCGCCTCGGACGCCGCGTTGCTCGAGCGCCTGCTCACCGGCACCCCGCTCGAGGTGCCGGCGGCCGACGGCCGCGCGGAGTCCGCCGACATCGACGCGCTCGCCGCGTATCTCCCCAAGCTCGCACACGCCGACTGGGAGGTGCTGCGCGCCGGGCGGGTCGTCTATCAAGAGTCCTGCGCCGCGTGCCACGGGTTCTACGGCCGCGGCGATACCGCGGTCGCGTACTGGCTCGGCGCGCCCGGGATGATCGACGCGCGGGAACGCCAGAGCGACGCCGGGCTCGCCCGCATCAGCGAACACGGCATCGGCTCGATGCCGTCGCTCGTCGGGGCCTTCGATCGCACCGAGATCCGGGCGCTGGTCGCGTACGTGCGCCACCTCTCGGACGGCTTCGCCGTCTACGACGCGCGCTGCGCCGCCTGCCACGGCGACGACGGCCGCGGCATCTACACGGACGACCTCATTCCACCGGCCACGGCGGCGCCGCCGCTGCGCGGCCCGTATCCTCGCGAGAAGCTCCGCGGCATGCTGCGGCGCGAGCGCGGCGTCATGCCGCACTTCGCCGAGCTCGACCGCCGCCGGCTCGCGGAC
>DAIQBH010000175.1:0-13420 GCA_036781285.1 Thermodesulfobacteriota bacterium
TCTTCTTGCTGGCAACCACGAGCGATCGGTCGCGTATCGACCGGGTGCGCGCACGGGCACGCGGCTTCGTGTACTTCGTGTCGATCACCGGAACGACCGGTGCGGCTGCCGCCGATCCGGAGGCGATCGCGTCGATGGTGGACGCCGTGCGGACACGTGTCGGACTACCCGTGGGCGTCGGATTCGGAATCACCAGTCCCGAGCAAGCCCGAGCGATCGGGCGCATCGCTGACGCCGTCGTCGTCGGCAGCGCCGTCATGCGGCTCGTGGAAACCGATCCGGGCCCCGCGTTCGTACCCGCGGCGCGGAAGTTTCTGCACGATCTGGCCGTCGCCGTGCATGCCGCCCGAGGGTAGGGCGTGCGGCTCCGCGAGGGACGTTGAGCGCCGACGCCGATCGCACGGCGGCACTGTGGAGGCGCTGCGAGGGCTGTAGCGAGCTCGTGTACCGCAAGCAGCTCGAACGCCGCCTGTTCGTGTGCCCGCGCTGCGGTCACCACGGACGACTGACGGCCGAGCAGCGCCTCCAGCTTCTCCTCGACCGTGGCACGTTCGCCGAACGCGATGCGGACGTGGCATCGCGCGACGTGCTCGGCTTTCCGGACGACCCGCCGTATCCCGAACGGCTCCGCGTCATGGAGGAGCGAACCGGTCAGCGCGAGGCCGTCGTGACGGGGACTGGCCGCGTCACCGACATCCCGATCGCGATTGCCGTCTTCGACTTCCATTTCCTCGGCGGCAGCATGGGCTCGGCGGTCGGAGAGAAAGTCACGCGCCTCATCGAGCACGCATGCGCGCGCCGGCTGCCGCTCGTGATCTGCACGGCATCAGGCGGCGCGCGCATGCAGGAGGGCATCCATTCGTTGATGCAGATGGCGAAGCTCACGGGGGCGCTCGGGCGTTTGCGCGACGCGGGGGTCCCCTACGTCTCCATCTGCACCGATCCCACGACCGGTGGGGTCGCGGCGTCGATCGCTCTCCTCGGCGACGTCAATCTGGCCGAGCCGCGCGCGCTGATCGGATTCGCGGGACCTCGCGTGGTAGCCCAAACCCTGAACGAAGAGCTCCCTGCCGGCTTTCAGCGCGCCGAGTTCCTGCTGACGCACGGTTTCCTCGACGCCGTCGTCGAGCGCCGCGATCTCCGCCGCACCCTTGCCCGCGTGCTCGGGCTCCTCACGTCGAATGGGCGACCCACGCGCCGCCGCTGATCGACAATGACCGACGATCCGTACGTTGCCACTCTCGCGTGGCTCTACCGTCTCGAAGCCGCGCAGGGCATCGATCTGAAGCTCGAACGCGTCCGACGTGCCGCGGCGGCGCTCGGCCATCCGGAGCGCTGCGCGCCGACGCTTCACGTCGCCGGGACCAACGGCAAGGGTTCGACGGCCGCGATGCTCGCCGCGATGCTGGCGGCCGACGGGCGGCACGTCGGGCTCTACACGTCGCCTCATCTCGTGTCGTTCCGGGAGCGCATCACGATCGGCGGCATTCCGATCTCGGAGGACACCGTCGTCGAGGGCGTGAGCGCCATCCGCGCGACGCTCGGCGCCGCGCTCGATCTCACGTGCTTCGAGGTGATGACGTTGCTCGCTTGGCGGGCGTTCGCGGCGGCGCGGGTCGACGTCGTCGTGCTCGAAGTGGGGCTGGGCGGCAGGCTCGACGCGACCAACGTCGTGACGCCGGCGGTGGCCATCGTGACGAACGTCGGCCTCGACCACGAGGCGTATCTCGGTCACGATCTGGCGACGATCGCGGGTGAGAAGGCGGGCATCATCAAGGCGGGCGTGCCGGTCGTGTCGGGGGCGACCGGCGTCGCGGCCGATGTCGTCGCGGCCCGTGCCGCCGCGCTCGGAAGCCATCTCGAGATGCTCGATCGCGACTTCACGCTCGCGCCGGATCCCGAGGGCGCGCTCGTGTATCGGTCGCGGACGACCAGGCTCGGGTCGCTCGTCGTAGGTCTCGCGGGCGCGCATCAGCGGCGGAACGCGGCGCTCGCGCTCCGCGCGCTCGAGCTCGCTCCCGCCCTCACGCCGTCGCGGGCCGCGATGCGTGCGGGGCTCGCCGAGGTGCAGTGGCCCGGGCGCCTCCAGGTAGTCTCCCGCGAACCCCTCGTGCTATTGGATGGCGCCCACAACGCGGCCGGTATCGAGGCGCTGGTCGCCGAGATTCGGACGCGCGCGGCGGGGCGCCGCGTGCGGGTATTGTTCGGGGTCATGCGCGACAAGGGGTGGCAGAGCATGCTGCGGGCGCTCGATGCGGTGGCGGACGAGATCGTCGTGACGCGGCCGCGACAGCCGCGCAGCGAGGATCCCGGCGCCCTCGCCGGAGCGCTGCCCGACAAGGCGCGGGCGTGCGACGACCCCGTACGGGCCTACCGCGCGCTCCTTGCGGCGAGCGCGCCAGACGACGTCGTGGTGGTCGCGGGCTCGCTCTTCCTCGTCGGGGACATCCTGCCGGTCGTCGACTCCGGTCTCGCCGCCGCGGCCGAGCGCGAACGGGCTGCGGCCCGTGCCGCCGGCCGATGCTGACGCTCGTGCGGGCGGTGGTTCGCGCGATCCTCGCGTGTCTGGTCGTCGTCGTCGGGGCGGCGGGCGTCCACGCACGGCAGGGGATCCCGGGTCTCTCGCACGTCGGAGAAGGCACGTCGGGGGAGGTGACGATCGACGCGGAGCACATCGAGTACGACCAGCGTGCCAACGTCATCACCGCGCGCGGCGCGGTGAAGATCACGCGCGGGGACATGGTGCTCACCGCCGACACCGTGCGTGTGCATCGCGAGACTCAGGTCGCCGAAGCCGAGGGCAACGTGGTCGTGGTCGACGCCCAGGGGACGCTCGCGGCGCAGGCGCTCACCCTCGATCTCGTGAACGAGACCGGGGCCATGAACGAGGGCGAGGTGTTCCTCGACGCCAATCGCTACCAGCTGACCGGCGACCGCTTCGAGAAGGGCGTCGGTCAGACGTACACCGTCACGAACGGCGGCTTCACGACGTGTCTCTGTCGGCGCGACGAGTCGCCGGCGTGGAGCATCCGCGGGCAGCGCGTGACGCTCGATCTTCAAGGCTACGGCCGCGTGAAGGGCGGCACCTTCGCCGTGAAGAACGTCCCGATCCTCTACGTGCCGTACGGTGTGTTCCCGGTGCAGCGTCAGCGGCAGACGGGACTCTTGTTCCCGCGCTTCGGGTTCTCGAATCGCCGTGGGTTCCAGATCGAGCAGCCCTTCTACCTCAACATCAACAAGAGCCACGACGCGACGCTGTCCTTCGATCTGGAGACGGAGGCGCGCGTCGGGGTGCTCGCCGAGTATCGCTACGCCCTCAGCCCATCGACGCTCGGCGAGGTCAGCGGGTCGTACTTCAACGAGCAGATTCGTGGCGCGAGCTCGCGCGACATCGTCAACTCGCGCATTGCCGATCCCAACATCCCGGTCGATCGCTGGAGCGCGGGCATGACGCACGACCAGTGGCTTCCGTACGGCTTCCGTGGTTTCGCCGACGTCCTGCGGGTGAGCGACGATTTGTTCCTGCGCGAGATCAACGTCTTCACGTTCAATCCCGGCGTCGACGTCGCGCTCCGGACGCGCCGCTTCGAGCGCTCGAGGGTCGGTGTGGAGCGGACGTTCGACCGCGGCTACCTGCTCGCCTCGGGGACGTGGTACCAAGACTTCATCAACCCCGACCGCTTCGTGTTCCAGGTTCCAACGCGTGTCGAGGGCCGCACGACGCACCGGTTGCTCGACGATCGGGTGATGGTGCACTTCGCCGGTGAAGGCGCGAACTTCCAACGCGACCGCGGGTATGACGGCCAGCGTCTGGATCTCCGGCCCGAAGTCGAGGTTCCGTGGCGGGCGGGCCGGTACGCCTACGGCTCTTTCCGCGGTGGGTTCCGCGAGACCCTCTATCACCTCGACGAGTCACGCGTGCCCGAGCAAGTGAACACGAACCCGGCCGACCCGGGCAGTCAGCCGCCCAGCATCCTGCCGGCGCTCGACGAGACCGCGAACCGCGAACTGTTCTACTTGCGCGGCGACGTCGCGACCTCGATGGCGCGGGTGTATCCCTTCGAGCGCTTCGGCTTCACGCGCCTGAAGCACACGATCGAGCCGACCCTCGGCTATCTCTTCGTGCCCCGTACGAACGAGCGTCAGGCGGCCTTGCCCCTCTTCGACGACGTGGATCGCATCAACCAGCGCAGCGTCGTCACCTACGGCGTCACGAGCCGCCTCCTGGCGCGCCTGGAGCACGACGTCGGGAGCGACCGTTCCGATCGCCGACGCGAGCCTGCGGCGGGCCGCACCGCCGACGCGGGTGGGCGAGAGCTTCCGTCGCTGGACGCGGAGCGGACGGACAACCCGATCGCCGGAGGGCTCGAGGCGCCGCCGCAGGCGCCGGCCTCCGGCGTGACACGCGAGGTCGCGCGGTTCTCGCTGTTCCAGAGCTACGACTTCGCCAACAAGAGCGGTGACTTCATCGACGACGTCGATCCGGTGACCAACGAGGTCTTGCGCGCGAAAGGCAGCCGGATCTCCGACCTGTCCGCCTACCTGCGGCTCACGCCGTCGAAATACCTCAGCTTCGAGGGTCGGACCGACTACAGCGTCACCGGCGAGGGCGCGAAGGGAGTGACCGTCGGCGTCTTCCTGAGCGACCCGACGACGCGCGTGGACGACTTCGGACTCGCGTCGCTGCGCGGGCGGACGCGCGTCGGCCTCGGCTATCGATTCGTCGCGAATCAAGCCGTCGAAGAGGTCAACGGCAGCATGCTCGTGCGCTTCATGAAGCAGCTCTACGGCGCATACGAGGCCCGGTACGACAATCGGAGCGGGCGATTCCTCGAGCACCGGTACGGGTTGCGGCTCGTCTCCAACCAGGAATGCTGGGTCGTCGATCTCGGGATCGCCGACCGCGTGAATCCGGACGAGACGGAGGTGCGTCTGCTGGTGTCGCTCGTCGGTCTTGCGCAATTCGGGAAGGAGCCGTTCCGCCAGTCGCTGGGAGCGATCGCGGCACCGGTGCAGGGTTTCATGCAATGACGCGGGCCAAACGGTCGATATACCGTGGCGGATTCTCCGTATATGGTGCGCGGCCATGAAGCTGCTCGTGACCGGCGGCGCCGGGTTCATCGGTGCGAACTACGTTCAGCAGGTTCTCGCGACCCATCCGGGCGACGAGATCGTGACGCTCGACCTCCTCACCTACGCGGGAAACCTCGCCAACCTGGAGTCCGTGCTCGAAAACCCTCGCCATCGCTTCGTGCGCGGCGACATCGCGGACGCGAACGTGGTGGCGTCGGCGATCGGCGACGGCGTCGACGCGATCGTGAACTTCGCCGCCGAGTCGCACGTCGACCGGTCGATCGCCGACGCGGGCGCGTTCCTCGCGACGAACGTCGCGGGCACGCAGGTGCTGTTGGACGCCGCGCGGAAGCACGGCGTCCGACGTTTCCTCCAGGTGTCGACCGACGAGGTGTACGGCAGTCTCGGCCCGACGGGGCTCTTCCGCGAGGACACGCCGATCCAACCGAACAGCCCGTACGCGGCGAGCAAGGCGGCGGCCGATCTTCTCGTTCGCGCCGCTCACCATACGCACGGACTACCGGTGGTGATCACGCGCTGCTCCAACAACTATGGTCCGTACCAGTTCCCGGAGAAGCTGATCCCGCTCTTCGTCACGAACGCGCTCGCGGACCAGCCGCTTCCGCTCTATGGAGACGGTCGGCAGGTGCGCGACTGGATTCACGTCGAGGACCACTGCCGGGGTGTCGACCTCGTGCTCCGTGAGGGACGGGTCGGCGAGGTCTACAACCTCGGGGGTGGCAACGAGCGCGAGAACATCGCGATCGCCGCGCTGATCCTCGATGCGCTCGGCAAGCCGGCGAGCCTCGTGCGACACGTGACCGATCGCCTCGGCCACGATCGGCGCTACGCGATCGACGCCACCAAGATCGAGCGCGAGCTCGGATGGAAGCCGCGGCGGGATTTCGCAGGCGGTCTCCGCGACACCATTGCGTGGTACCGCGATCATCGGCCCTGGTGGGAAGCGATCAAGAGCGGTGCCTACCTCGACTACTACGAGCGGATGTACGGTGACCGTCTCCGCGAGCAAAGGAGCGGGTGACACATGAAGCGCGCGCTCATCACCGGCATCACCGGGCAGGATGGCTCCTATCTCGCCGAGTTTCTCCTGACCAAAGGCTACGAAGTATTCGGGATGGTCCGGCGCGCGAGCACCGAGAACTTCGAGCGTATCGAGCCGTTCCGCGACCGGATCCGTTTGGTGCAAGCGGACTTGCTCGACCCGATGTCGCTGATCTCCTTGCTGTCGGAAATCCGACCGCAGGAGCTCTACAATCTCGCCGCCCAGTCGTTCGTCCCGACGTCGTGGGCGCAGCCGGTGCTCACCGCGGAGTTCGACGCGATCGGTGTGACGCGTGTCCTCGAAGCGATCCGCCTCGTCGACACATCGATCCGGTTCTATCAGGCGTCGTCGAGCGAGATGTTCGGCAAGGTGCGGGAGGTGCCGCAGACGGAGCTGACACCGTTCCATCCGCGCAGTCCATATGGCGTGGCGAAGGTCTACGCGCACTACATCACGGTGAACTACCGTGAGAGCTACGACATGTTCGCGTGCTCGGGCATCCTCTTCAACCACGAGTCCCCGCGACGCGGAAAAGAGTTCGTCACGCGGAAGGTGACCGATGGCGTGGCGCGCATCTTCCTCGGCCTCGAGTCCGAGCTCCGTCTCGGCAATCTCGAAGCCAAGCGCGACTGGGGCTTCGCCGGCGACTACGTCGAGGCGATGTGGAGGATGCTCCAACAAGACGAACCCGACGACTACGTCGTCGCGACCGGCGAGTCGCACACGGTCGCGGAGCTCGCGGAGCTCGCGTTCCGCCACGTCGGCCTCGACTGGCGGACGTACGTGCGGGAGGACCCGTCGCTCAAGCGGCCCGCCGAGGTCGACCTGTTGATCGGCGATGCGTCCAAGGCGCGGGCGAAGCTCGGATGGCAGCCGCGCGTGTCGTTCCCGCAGCTCATCGGCATGATGGTGGACGCGGACGTGGCACGCCTGCGCCGGGCCTGACAACGGTGCGGTATCTCGTCACCGGCATCGGAGGGTTCGCCGGAACACACCTCGCGGCGTGTCTCCTCGAGGCGGGCCATACCGTCCTCGGCGTCGTCCGCGAGCGCCGGGCATATCCGGCATTGGATGCGCTCGCCCGACGTCATTCCGGTTTCGACGTGCAGGGTGTCGCCTGTGCCGACGTCGCGGACCTCGATGCCGTACGCCGCGTGATCGCCGACGCGCGGCCGGACGGGGTGTTCCACCTCGCCGGCATCGCGTTCGTTCCTCGCGCAGAGCGTGATCCCGAGCGAGCGCTCGCGGTGAACGCGCTCGGCAGCCGCCATGTGCTCGCCGCAGCGCATGCCGAGGCCCCTGCGTGCCGTGTCGTCGTCGTCGGCTCCGCGGACATGTACGGCGCGGCCGTTCAGGACGGCACGCCGATCGACGAGAGCTCTGCGCTGCGACCCGTCAGCACGTACGGGGTATCGAAGGCGGCGGCGGACATGACGGCGTTCCAGCAATGGTGGGAGACCGATCTCGCGGTCGTGCGGGCGCGCCCCTTCAACCACACCGGTCCCGGGCAGAGCCCGGACTTCGTCTGCTCGGACTTCGCACGGCAGGTGGTGCGGATCGAGCGCGGCGAAGTGCCGGCGCGTCTCAGGGTCGGCAATCTCGGGAGCGCGCGAGACTTCACGGACGTGCGGGACGTCGTGCGTGGGTACGCACTCTTGATGGAACACGGCGTTGCGGGTGAGGCCTACAACCTCTGTCGCGGTGAGGCACTCACGATCGGCGCGATCGTGCAGCAGCTTCAGGACGAGAGCGCGGTGCGGTTCGAGGTGGTGGAGGACAAGGCTCGCGTGCGGAAACGCGAGATCCCGCGCTTCGTCGGGAATCCGGCGCGCGCGCGTGCGCTCGGGTGGGAGCCCCGCATTCCGTTCGAGCAGACGTTGCGGGATTTGCTCGACTATTGGCGTAGCGCCTGACGGCACCGCCACCCGCGCGCGGCCGAGTCAGACGCGAGCGGACCGCGACTGTTGCGCCAGGTACCCGGAGAGGAGCATCGGGTGCAGCGCGGGACTGAAGTACGACTCTCCGCGCGCGACCGCCGTGACCGCCCGGACGAGCTCGAGGTCCTCGGAGTCCTTGAGGACGTACCCGGTTGCGCCGGCTTTGAGACTTCGGCGCAGGTAGAGCTCGTCCGCGTGCATCGACACGATCACGACGGCGATGTCACCCATGCGCCGGACGATCCGGCTCGTCGCTTCGATGCCGTTGATCCCGGGGAGCCCGATGTCGATCAGCACGACCGTCGGCCGGAGCCGAAACGCCGCCTCGATGGCGGCCTCGCCGTCACCGACCTCTCCGACGACCTCGATCCGGGGATCCGCCTCCAGCACTTTTCGGAGACCTTGGCGCACGAGCAGGTGATCGTCCACCAACAGCACTTGGATCTTCTCCGGGTTTCGCATCGCCGGCATCCAGATCGCAGAAGTAGGGCGATGGGGTCGAAGGGTCAATCACGTGTAACGGCAGCTTTCGCGGAGGGGATGCGGGGAGACGCGAGGTGAAAACGGGGGTGCGGCGCACGTGCGTGCCGCCAAAACCTGCCTTGAGGGCCCTAGAACGCTATGTTAGGCAAACGATGATGGAAGCGCAGGCCGTCGAGCGCAAACCCCTCGAAGACCTGCTCCTCGGACGCGGCAGGATCAGCCCCGACGACCTCCGCAAGGTCAGGTTGCTGCAACAGGAGCGCGGAGAGCGCATCGAGCGCTTGCTCCTCGACCTCGGCTTCATTTCCGAGGACGACCTCATCAGCCTCCTCTCCGAGCACCTCGGGGTTCCGGTGATCGGACGCAAGGAGTTTCCGCAGGCCCCCGTCGCGCTCCAAGGTGTGAATCCGCTGTTCTTGAAACACGCGAAGATTCTTCCGCTGGAAATCCAGGACGGCACGCTCGCGGTCGCGATGGCCGATCCAGCCGATCTCTACAGCCTCCAGGGCCTGGAGGTCGCGACCGGCCTTTCGGTGAAGCCGCGGCTCGGGCGGGAGAAGGAGATCCTCGCCGCGCTCGAGGGCTACGACAACGCGGCCAACCCCTCGGCCGAGGAAGCCGAGGGCGCGCTCGCGTACATCGGTGACGACGAGGAAGACGTCAATCACCTGCGCGACCTCGCGAGCGAGGCGCCGGTCATTCGTCTCGTCAACCTGCTCATCAACCGCGCGGTCGAGCAGCGCGCCTCCGACATTCACATCGAACCGTTCGAGAACGAGCTCAAGATCCGCTACCGCATCGACGGCGTGCTGCACGACATCGACTCGCCGCCGCGCCGCCAGCAGGCCGCCATCGTCTCGCGCGTGAAGATCATGGCGAAGCTCAACATCGCCGAGCGCCGCCTGCCGCAGGACGGCCGCATCAAGCTCCGTACGATGGGCAAGGAGATCGACCTCCGCGTGTCGACGCTTCCGACGCTCTACGGGGAGAGCGTCGTCATGCGTATCCTGGACCGGTCGAGCATCGTGCTCGACCTCGAGCAGCTCGGCTTTCCGGCGGACACGCTGCAGCTCTTCGAAACCCTGATCACGCGGCCGTACGGCATGATCCTCGTGACCGGTCCGACCGGTAGCGGCAAGACGACCACGCTGTATGGTGCGCTCGAGAAGATCAACTCGCCCGACAAGAAGATCATCACCATCGAGGATCCGGTCGAGTACCAGGTCTCCGGTGTGAACCAGATCCACGTCAAGCCTCAGATCGGTCTGACGTTCGCGAACGGCCTTCGATCCATCGTTCGTCAGG
Organism: Thermodesulfobacteriota bacterium; assembly: GCA_036781285.1. Taxonomy (GTDB): domain Bacteria; phylum Desulfobacterota; class Binatia; order UTPRO1; family UTPRO1; genus UTPRO1. The sequence goes on from DAIQBH010000175.1 coordinate 9,862, forward strand.
ACCCCGACGTCATCATGGTCGGTGAGATCCGCGACCCCGAAACCGCGGAGATCGCGGTACAGGCCGCGCTCACCGGACACTTGGTCTTCTCGACCCTGCACACGAACGACGCCGCCGGCGCGGTCAGCCGGCTCCTCGAGATGGGCGTCGAGGACTACCTCCTCGCATCGTCGCTCCTCGGGGTCCTCGCGCAACGCTTGGTCCGCAAACTGTGCGTGCGCTGCCGCGTCGCGGTTCCACACGGCGAGGCGCTCCTTGGTACGGGCGACATGACGAAGGCAGCCGCGGACCGTTTCAACAGCGTCGCCGTGAACGGCGCACCGATCTACCGCGCCGCCGGTTGCGAGGAGTGCTCCGGAACCGGGTATCGCGGCCGCAGCGGGATCTACGAGTTCCTGCTGATGAACGAGACGATCCGGGATCTGATCCTCAAGCACGCGTCGGCGGACATCATCAAGAACGCCGCCGTCGAGAAGGGGATGCGCTCGCTTCGTGACGACGGATGGATGAAGGTTCGTGAAGGCACGACCACGGTGGCGGAGGTGGTCCGCGTGACGCAGGACGAATGAGCGGACACGCGTTGGCGCGTGACACGGCGTTCGGGTCGGAGGACGGCGGCACCGTCGACGTCTCGGTCGTTGTGCCGGTCTACAACGAACGGCCGACGCTCGGGGCGGTGCTCGACGAGTGCCGGGCGGCGCTCGATCCGCTCGGCATCCAGTGGGAGTTGATCTTCGTCGACGACGGGTCGAACGACGGGTCCTTCGACGAGATTGCGGTGTTGCAGCAGCGCGATCCGCGCGCGCGCGGACTGCGCCTGCGCGCCAATCTCGGGAAGTCCGCTGCGCTCGCGGTCGGGTTCCGCGCGGCCCGTGGCGCGCGCCTCGTGACGATGGACGGCGACCTCCAGGACGACCCGGCGGAGATCCCGGCGATGCTGGCGGGGCTCGACGCGGGCTCAGACCTGGTGTGCGGCTGGAAGGTCGATCGTCAGGACTCGCTCGCGCGCGTCGTGGCGTCGCGGCTCTTCAACGGGATGTCGCGGCTCGTGTCGGGCATCGAGCTACACGACGTGAATTGCGGCCTCAAGGCGTTTCGCCGCGAGGTCACGCGCGAAGTGCCGCTCTACGGCGAGTTGCACCGCTTCATTCCGATGCTCGCAGCGGGGCAGGGGTTCCGGGTGACGGAGCAGCCGGTCGCGCACCGGCCACGTGCCTTCGGCCGTTCGCGCTACGGATGGTCGCGGGCGCTGCGGGGCGCGATGGACATGATCACCGTGATTTGTCTCACGCGCTACAACCGCCGCCCCGCGCACTTCTTCTCGCTGCCCGGCGCGGCGCTCATCATGGTCGGCTCGACGCTCTGCGCCTACGTCGCCGCGCTCCGGATCGTGTACGGACACATCCTCGGCCGCCACCCGCTGCTCATCTTCGCCGTGTTGCTCGTCGTCGTCGGCGTCCAGCTCTTTACGACCGGTCTCGTCGGCGAGATGCTCGTCGATGCCGGCCGCCGCGTCGACGACGACTATCAGCGGGCCCGCAAGGTCGGCTGACGCGCGCGTCGCCATGGCGCCGCTCGTTCGCTCGCGCCGTCCCGGCTCGCGCCTCGCGCTCCTCGGCCTCGATGGCGTCGGCGCGCCGCTCGTCGAGGCATTGATCGACGCCGGCGTGATGCCGCGCTTCGCGGCGCTCCGCCGACACGGGACGCTTGCGAAGATGCGCTCGACGCTGCCCACGGTGTCGAGCGTGTCGTGGACGAGCTTCATGACGGGGGTGAATCCGGGACGGCACGGCATCTACGGGTTCACCGACGTGAAGCCGGAGTCGTATGGCATCTCCTTTCCGACCTACGCGCAGGTCCGCGCCCCGACGATCTGGGACGCCCTCGGCGCGGAGGGTCGGTGCACGATCGTCCTGAACGTTCCCGGGACCTATCCCGCCAAGGACATCCACGGCGTGCTGGTGTCGGGGTTCGTCGCGGTGAACCTCGAGCGCGCGGTGCGGCCGGCGAGCGCGCTCGCGGTGCTCCGTGAGCACGGCTACAACATCGACGTCGACTACGTGAACGCCGACCAGCGACCCGACGCGTTCTTCGCGGACCTGTTCGCCACGCTCGAGGCGCGCCGCCGAGTTTTCCGCCACTACCTCGCGGGCGAGTGGGATTGCTTCCTCGGCGTCGTCACCGAAACCGACCGGCTTCATCACTATTTCTGGCACGTGTGGGAGGACCGTTCGCATCCCCTGCATCAGCGGTTTCTCGACTTCTATGCCGCGGTGGACGTGCTGATCGGCGAGGTCGCCGACCATCTCGACGACGGGACGCCCCTCTTCGTGGTGGCGGACCACGGCCACGCGATGATCGACGCCGAGTGCCATCCGAACGCGTGGCTCCGCTCCGAGGGACTTCTGCGATTCACGACGGACACGCCGCGGTCGCTCGCCGACGTGGATCCGAGCTCGCGTGCGTTCGTCCTGGACCCCGGCCGTGTATACCTGAATCGCAGAGATCGCTTCGCCCGCGGCTCGGTCGAGCCGGGCCCCGAGGCCGACGCGATCTTGGCGAGCATCGGCGATGGTATGCTCGCGCTCGAGCACGCGATCGGCGATGCTCGGCGTCGCGTGATGAAGGCGATGCATCGTCGCGAGGATCTCTACGCCGGGCCCTGCGTCGACGTCGCGCCCGATGCCGTTCTCGAGGGGCACGTCGGGTTCGACGTGAAGGGTGGCATAAGCCATGGCGATCTCTTCGGGCGGAGCGCGCTCACGGGCATGCACACCTACGACGACGCGCTCTTTTTCGTGAACCGCCCGGCTTTCCCGGCGACGGATCTCGCCATCACCGACCTGGCGCCGACCGTGCTGGCCTGGCTCGGGTGCCGACCCGTCGCCCCGATGGACGGCCGGGCCCTCGGCGTCTGACGTGCGGTTCGCGCTGATCGGCCCGAGCGCACCGCTCCGCGGCGGCATCGCGCAGTACCACGATCGTCTGGCGGGGGCGCTCGCGGCATCCGGGCACGCGGTGGATCGCATCTCGTTCCGCCGCATGTATCCGCGCTGGCTCTTCCCCGGACGGACCCAGTACGCGACGGACGGGGCGATCGAGACCGGGGAGGGGCTCGCGCCCCCGACCGCGCTCCTCGACTCGGTCGGGCCCGGCAGCTGGCGCGCCGTTGCCGACCGCGCCGCCGCTGCGGACGTGGCGCTTGTGGAGTGGTGGCACCCGTTTTTCGCGCCGTCGCTCGGGACCATCGCCGGCCGTCTTCGGCGGCGGCGGGTACCGACGCTGTTCGTCTGCCACAACCTCGAGCCCCACGAGCCGGTGCCGGCGGGGCAATGGCTCGCGGCGTGGGCGCTCGGCCGGGCTGCCGGATTCGTGGCGCAGAGTGCGGCCGATGCGGCCCGGCTCGGTGTCGCGTATCCGGGTCGACCCGTGCGCGTCGTATTGCCGCCCGCGGAGGCCCCACCGCCGTGTCCTCACGGTGACGACCGCGCGGCGTGCGCCCGCGCGCTCGGCGTGTCGGATGCCGTACGTCGGATTCTCTTTTTCGGCTACGTGCGCG
>DAIQBH010000176.1:0-13368 GCA_036781285.1 Thermodesulfobacteriota bacterium
GCCCGAGCTCTGCAACAACAACATCGACGACAAGATCGACCCGAAGGGCCCGCTCGAAAAGGCCGGCCGCGCCATCGACCGCGCCGCCGACTGAGTCGGGGCCGCGGCGCCTCCGAAGCCCCCTACATGACCGACTCACTCCACGCCGTACGACCATGGCTGACCTTCATCGGCTGTGTGCTCGTCGGCGTGGTGCTGTACATCGCGCAGGCGATCGTGGTTCCGGTCGCGCTCGCCGTGCTCCTCTCGTTTCTGTTGACGCCGGTCGCCACGGCCCTCCAGCGCCGCATCGGACGCGTGCCGGCGGTTCTCACGGTCGTGGTCGCGGCGGTCGGGATTCTCGGCGCCGGTGGTTTCATCGTCGCCCAGCAGCTCGGGAGCGTCGCGCAGGAGCTGCCCGCGTATCGCCAGAACATCCGGCAGAAGATCCAGGACGTCCGCGGCGCCGGTTCCGGCGGCTCCGTCGAGCTCCTCCAGAAGACCGTCGAGGACATCGAGAGCGAGCTCCACAAGGACCAGCCCCAGGCCCAGGCGCCGCGGCCCGTCATCGTGCGCCCCGAGCAGGTGAGTGGGCTCTGGAACTTCCCCGCCGTCGTCGGCCCGTTCGTCGGGCCGCTCACGACGGCGGGCCTCGTCGTCGCGCTCGTCATCTTCATGCTGCTGGAACGCGACGAGCTGCGGAGCCGGCTCATCCGTCTTTTCGGCTACGGCCGACTCGCGGTCACGACCAAAGCCTTCGACGAGGCCGGAAGCCGCGTCAGCCGCTATCTGCTCGTGCAGTCGTTGGTGAACCTGCTCTACGCGGTCGGGGTCGCCGTGGGCCTCTACTTCCTGGGCGTGCCGTACGCGATCCTCTGGGCCGCGCTCGCCGGCATGCTGCGCTTCATTCCGTACGTCGGGCCGATCGTCGGCTTCGTGGCGCCGGTCGCGGTGGCGCTCGCCGTCTTCGAAGGATGGATGCGCCCGCTCCTCGTCATCGGCTTGTTCCTCGGGCTCGAGCTCTTCACCAATCTCGTGCTCGAGACGGTGCTGTACGCGGGGGCGATCGGCGTGTCGCAGGTGGCGCTCTTGGTCGCGGTCGCGTTCTGGTCGTGGCTCTGGGGTCCGCTCGGCCTCTTGCTCGCGACGCCGCTCACCGTCTGCCTCGCGGTGCTCGGGAAGTACGTGCCGGGCCTCGAGTTCGTCTCGACGCTGATCTCGGACGAGCCGGTGCTGACGCCGGACCTCATGTACTACCAGCGGCTGCTCGCCGGCGATCAGGCGGACGCCGCCGACTTGATCGAGCGGCTCGTCGCCAACGAGGATCCCGACGCGGTCTTCGACGCCGTCATGCTGCCGGCGTTGAGCTACGCCGAGCGCGATCGGATCGAGGGCCGCCTCGAGCCCGACGAGGAGCTCGCGGTGGTCGAGACGACCGCCGAGCTCCTGAACGACATCATCGACAACCCGCTCGATCCCGCCGGAGGTACGGTTCCGGTGCTAGGTCTCGCGGCCGACGGCGCGCCTGACGTCCTCGCGCTCCGCATGCTCTCGCGGCTGCTGCGCGACACGCCGATCGCGCTCGAGATACGCGAGCGACCGGCGTTGTCCGCCGATCTCGTCGAGGCGGTGCGTCGGGGCGACTACCGCGCGATTTGCATCGCCGACATTCCGCCGAGCGCGCCGTCGCGATCGCGAGTGATCACTCGGCGTCTCCGCGCGGTCGCCCCGGAGCTCCCGATCTTCGTCGGGCGTTGGGCACCCGGTGCTCTCGCCGACGACTCGAGCGACGCGCTTCGCGCCGCCGGCGCGACGCACGTCGCGAAGACCCTCGTCGAGACCCGCACGGAGCTCACGCGCCTCGACGCGCCAGCGGCGGCCGCCGCGCCGGCGCGGCCGAACGCGGCGTAGACGCTCGCGGCTACTTCGCGACGTCTTCGGCGAGCGGCTCGCGGTCGAGCGGCGGCGTCATCGCCGCCACCGTGGCTGCCGACGGTACGTCCGCGAGGGCGCCTGGGTGCTCCGACCTCGACGTCGCCGCCTGCGGCGGTGGCATCGTGGCCGCGGCCGACTGCGGGGGCAATGTGCTCGCGGGTGCGGTCGCCGCGACTGCCGGGCTCGCCGCCGTTCCGTCGAGCAGCGGCCGTTCGAGGCCGCTCGCGTTCAGCTCTTTCATGTTCGGGCCGCAGAGCTCCTCGGCGCCGGTCACGAAATGATGGAGGAACTCGCGGTAATCGGTCGCCATGCGGCCGAGCAGCTCGGCGCTCTTCCCGAAGTGCTCTTTCGTCTGCTCCTGGTACCGCATCAGCTCCGTCCGCACCTGCACCAGGTCGGCCTCGAACTTCGCGGCACGCTTCGCGGCTGAGCCACGCGTCCGCTCGAGGAGAATGCCCGCGCACGCACCGACCGCCGCCGCGATCACCACCCACGTCACGAGAAGGGGGTCCATGAGGCGAGACTAAGTACAACGCGTGACGAGGAACGCAACCGACCATCGCGTGCGATGACGCGCGCCGCGACAGGAGTGCTTCGGTCGCGCGGCCCGTGCGCGCCTACGATCGTCGAGTGGTCGAAACCGTTTCGACGGCGCATCGAAGGCCCGGGGCTTTCGCGAGACGGGCATCCGCGGTGAGGAGCGGAACGTCGAGTGCCTCCGCGACGGCGACTAGGCCGCATCGTACGCCGAGAGATCGGCGCGCAGCTCCCAGCACCGTGCAAGCAGTGGGCGGTGAGCGGCTCGGATCATCGGGAGATCCTGGAGGTCCACCAGCACCATCTGCGCTCGGCGGAGATCGAGCTTGCGGCTCGACAACTGCCGCCGGAGCACGGATGCCACTTCCAGATCGATGAGCTCGGGCGCCGCGAGCGTCTCGCCATGCAGCCGACCGCGAGCCGTGTCGCCGTCGATTCCGTCGTCGGCCAGGGCGGTCGCGAGGACGCTGGCGTCAACGACGAGCACGGTCGGTGCGGACGGTCCGGACGGCGTCTTTGAAAGGTACGCTGCCTCCGGCGCGAGTGCCGGCGCGGGCCAACACCTCGTCGACCGTCGGGCGGCTGGCCTCTTCGATCAGCTTGGTTCGGAGGTACTCTTGGAGCGACTGCCGCGCCTCGGGCGCGCGTCGTCTGAGGACGGCATGGGTTCGTTCGGGCACGTCTTTGATCTGCACGCTGGGCATCGCGCCACCGAACAACCCTACGAGTACACGGTGGCGGCGTACGCAGGGCACGCCGCCACCGTATGCGACCTACTCCTCGCCGCCGAGCGGGCACTCCGGGAAGATGCAGATCGTCGTCGGCAGACGAATCGCGCCCGGACCCGGCACGCCGATCGTCGTGTTGACGGCGGACGTGCGGGTGGCGTCGATGCAGAAGACGCCCACCTGGAGCGGCAGGCTCGTGCTCGGCGTGCCGACGCGCGTGAGCGGGCCGGTGGCGCCTTCCTCGGCGGTGGCGGGGCCGAGGCACTCGCGTTGCCTGTCGATGCAACTGTCGCCCTCGCGCGGGCAGTCGGCGTCGGTGAGGCAGCCGCGGAAGAAGTCGATGTCGCAGATCCGGTCGACGGGCCCCGACGCGCAGACGCCCTGCCCATCGGCGCTCACGGTGCAGACGCCGTCCGTACACGCGTTCGGCTGCTCCTGACCCTCACAGTAGCAAGCGCGGTCGGCGGGGCCGGCGCCGGTGCACGTTTCGGTCGCCTCGAGCGAGCGCGTCCCGGTCGTCAAATTGAAGGGCGCGAGGGTCGTGCCGATGTTGGCGATCGGGTCGGGCGGGCAGTCGAAGCTCGTCTGTCCGAGGACGCCGCTGCCGTGCACGGTGCACGGCAGACCGTCGCGCGGGCCGCCGTCGCAGACGCCCGGCTCCGCGAGGCCGGCGCCGTTGCAGGTCGGGCAGGGACGATCGATCTCGAGGCCCGTGTGGAACGAGAGCTCGAGCGGAAAGTTCGAGTCGCCCGAGCCGAGCTCGGGCACGATCGTGCCGGTGACTGTCCCGGCGACCCGGTTCAGAGTGCAGATGGGGAGACCTCCGCCCGAGACCGCGAGCGGCGAGCCGAAGAAGAACGAGCACCCGCCGCTCGGGCAATCGGCGTTGCTCGTGCACTCGATGCTCGTGTCGACGTCGCAGCGCTGGTTGTTGATGACCGTCGTGCTCTGCACCGGACCGGTGAGGCTGCACGATCCGCACTCCCCGAGGAACTCGCCGGGGCAGTCGACGGCGAAGGTGAGCGCGCCGCCGTCGCCGGCGGGGATGCCGCCGTAGACGCCGGTCCAGCCGGTGTCGAGGTCGGATTCGGACGCGAGCACCTGGTACGTCACGAGCTGCGGACACGGGATCTGCGGCGGCGCGGTCGACGTGGGCCCCGGCGTTCCTTCGCCCGTCGGGGTCGATGCGGCCGCCGTCGGCGTCGCCGCGGCCGGGGTCGGGGTGCGCACCGCGCCCGGCGTCGAGGTCGGTCCCGCTCCGCCGTTGTCGTTGCCGTTCTCGTTCCCGTTGCCGTTGTCGTTGTCTCCGCACGCCGCGAGGCAGCAGAGCGCCGCGGCCACAAAGCTCATGCGTATACGATGTCGCATCGTCACCCTCCGTCGTTGCTCGATCGTTTCGAAACCCGACCGCGAGCCGACCCGTGATCGACCCGACCGGCCAACATACGTTCGGGCTAGCATGCGCCAACGACGCGAGGATAGCCGTAGGACTGCGGATTTCGTCAACGCCGGAATTCGGGGCGGACGCTATGAAATCAGGCGAATCGCGCGCCGACGGCGCGCTCGGAGACGTCCCAGAGGCGCTCGGCGGCTGCCGGATCGAGCGCGTAGGACTTGACGCCCTCGGGGGCCTCCGGCGCGTCGTCGATCGCGGCGACGTGGCAGTCCTCGAGATAGAGTCCCCCGCGATTCGCGAGCTCGGGCGCGGTCGCCGCGAAGCACGACGTCGCGGCGCCTTGCTCGACCGACTTGAACTGCATGCCGCGGGTGCGGGTCTGGAGATACTGAATGTCCTCGAGCTGCAAGTGGCGCCCGAGCTCGGTCATGATCGCGCCCGGGTGCACGGCGAAGGCGTGGATGCCGTCGCCGGCGAGACGCCGCTCGAGGCCCACGGTGAAGAGGACGTTCGCCGTCTTGGCTTGTCCGTACGACTGCCACTTGTCGTAGGCCCGGCGTTCGAAGTGGAGATCGTCGAAGTCGACGGGCGCGATGTGATGGCCGCGCGAGCTCAGGTTCACGATGCGCGGCGCGTCGCCGCGCCGGAGCGCGGGCAGCATCAGCAGGGTGAAGAGGAAGTGCCCGAGGTGGTTCGAGCCGAACTGGAGCTCGAAGCCGTCCGTCGTCTTCGCGAAGGGGCACGCCATGACGCCGGCGTTGTTGATGAGCAGGTCGAAGCGCGGCTGCGCGGCGACGATGCGGCCGGCCGCGGTGCGGATGGCGGCGAGCGACCCGAGCTCGAGCTCGGCGACCTCGACCGCGGCGTTGCCGGTCGACGCGCGGATCTCGGCGGCGGCTTGCTCGCCCTTCGGCACGTCGCGGGCGGTCAGGACGACCTTTGCGCCGTGCGCCGCGAGCGACCGGGCCGTCTCTTTCCCGAGCCCGCTCGACCCGCCGGTTACGAGTGCCGTTCGCCCGCCGAGGTCCAGGCCCTCGAGCACCTCGTCGGTCGTCGTCTTCGGGCCGAACGTGGTCGCGTCACGCATGGCGGGCGACGCTGGCAAAGTCCGGGAGCGACCGCAACCCTGGGGACATTCACGCACTCTGCGTGATTTCCCCCACGCTCGCGTAGCGCCGCGCGCGCCAAGTGCCCGAACGGCGGGCTCGCGCGCGAGGCACGCGGGTTGCTGTCCCACCTCTCCAACGTTCCACGAAACGGAACGAAAGGAGGAGGGAGCCAATGAAGAAACTCGGAATCGTCGTGCTGGCCGCGCTCGCGGCCGTCACGGTCGCGGTCGCCCCGGTGCAGGCGCGGAGCGAGAAGGAGAGCGGGTCGTTCTCGTCGACGGGAATCGACGACGACGCGAGCGGCGGTGCGAAGCTCGTCGTCAAGAATCGTTCGGACGGGAAGTTCGAGATCAAGGCGAAGCGCCTCGCGGGCGACGCGACCTACGATGTGCTGGTCGACGGCGTGCTGGTGGGCCGGTTCACGACGAGCGGTGGGGGGAGCGGCCGCCTGCGCTTCCGGAGCCGGCCGCACTCGAAGGACCTGCTCCTCGGATTCGATCCGCGCGGCGCGCTCGTCGTGGTGCGCGACGCCGCCGGGCACGACGTGCTCGCGGTGCAGCTCGCCGACTCGGGCTCGGTCGACGCGGGCGACGTGATCTGCTGCATCCCCGACGACTCGGGTCCGGAGTGCGAGGACCGGACGCCGGCGGAGTGCGCGGCCGAGGGCGGTACGGTGACGACCGCGACCTCCTGCCTCCCGAACCCGTGCGCCGGCACGCCGCCGCCGACCGACGCGGACGTGGTCTGCTGCATCCCCGACGATTCCGGCCCGGAATGCGAGGATCGCACGGCGGATGCGTGCGCGCTCGAGGGCGGCGTCGTGGTGGCCGCCGACTCGTGCACGCCGAATCCCTGCGTGTCCGTCGTGCCTCCCGCCGACGACGACGTGCAGTGCTGCCTCCCCGACGACAGCGGTACCGAGTGCGAGGACCGGGCCCCGGCGGAGTGCGCGGTCGAGGGCGGCGTCAACGCCGGTACCGGCACCTGCACGCCGAATCCGTGCGACGCCCTGCCGCCGCCGTCGGGCAACGCAACCGTGCTCGTGAGGTGCGAGGTCCGGGACGACCGCTCGAGGATCTCGATCGACGGCAACGGGCTCGCGATCGGCACCTACGCCGCGGTCGCGACGTCGGAGGCGAACACCGCGAACGCGCCGGCGCGGCAGACGGTCGGCGACGAGGTCGAGTTCGACTTCGACAGCGACGGCGGCGACATCGCCGCGGGTGCGACGGCGATCGCGGCCGACTTCATCCAGGGCACGCCGCCGCAGGTGACCGGCGCGATCGTCACGCTCGGGGGCAACGTGGTCGTCTCGGCGACCGTCGACTGCCTCGTGAAGTGACGCCCGCGGGACGCGGCCGCGTCCCTTCGCGGGAGTCGAGGCCCGATCGGCGCCGCCGTCGATCGGGCCTCGTCGCGTCTAACGCCGCTCTTGCAGCTTCGAGAGGAGGCGGAGGATCTCGAGGTAGAGCCAGACGAGCGTGACGAGCAGCCCGAACGCGCCGTACCATTCCATGTATTTCGGCGCGTTGCTCTCCGCGCCCTGCTCGATGAAATCGAAGTCGAGCACGAGATTCAACGCGGCGACCCCGACCACGATCACGCTGAAGGCGATGCCGATGGTGCCGCTGCCGTGGATCATCGGGATGCCCGAGCCGAAGAAGCTCATGACGAAGTTGATCACGTAGACGATCGCGATGCCGCCCGTCGCGGCGAAGACGCCCAGCTTGAAGTTCTCGGTCGCCTTGATGACGCCCGAGCGGTACGCGAGCAGCAGCGCACCGAGCGTCCCGAACGTGAGGAACACCGCCTGGCTCACGAGCCCCGGGTAGCGGGCCTCGAACGTCGCCGAGATCCCGCCGAGCGCGAGCCCTTCGAGGGCGGCGTACATCGGCGTCGTCGTCCCGGCCCACTCCTTCTTGAAGATGGTGACCATCGCGACCACGAGCCCGCCGATGATCCCGACCATCGTAAAGGCGGGCACGCGCGGGTCGCCGACGCCGAGGTTCCAGGTGTAGGAGGCGGTCACCATGAGGATCAGCAAGGCGAGGGCCGTCTTGTTGACGGTGCCCTGGATCGTCATGGCGTCGCCGCCGAATCCGGCGCGGGTGCCGCGGAAGGTGTCGGCGGTGAGAGCGGGGTTGCCTGAGCGCATCGCGAGATGATTGGCCATGTGCGCTTGTACTACCTCGCGCCGGGCTTCTGCCAGGGATCGAATGCCACGAAGGGCGCGCCCTTCCAGAGACGGGCGGTCACGGTGAAGGTCTGGCCGCTCGCGAAGCGGAACGTGATGGCGTCGAGACTGCTCCGCACCTCGGCGATCGTCTCGCCGGCGAGCCAGCTCCAGTCGACGGCGCAGCCGCCGTCGTCGTTGAGACCGTCCTTGCTCATGAGCCGAACCTCCGCGCGCGGGTTTCCCCACCCCCATACCCCGCGCGCGGCGGTTCGACGACTCGCCTACGGTACCGTCAGGCGGAGCGGCGTATAGCCGGTGACGCGCCAGCCCGTCGTCGTCGCGGCGTACTTCGCGTCCACCGCGTCGCGCGGGAGGACGCCGGCGCGGGTGCGCACGATCGGCTCCATTTCGGCGACCGGCAGCGTGTGCACCGTCGGCGCGTCGATCGGCGCCGCCGCCTTGCCGTTCGGCCCGTTCGCGGCGAGCCCGCGGTAGACGTTGCCGGCGGTGAAGACCGGTCTGGACGTCGTCAAACGGAGCGCGCTCGTCGGCGCGCCGCCGAGCGACTTCGCGACCGGGCCCAGCACGAAGAGGTTGTGCAACAGGTTGCCCGTCGAAGATTTCTCGAAGCGGACGCCCCACGACGTCCAATCCTCGATGACGTTGTTGCGAACGTCGGCGAGAACGGAGCCCGACAGGAGCGGTCCGCGCGCCCACTGCTTCATGATCCAGTTGTGGTGGATCGAGACGTTCCGCGTGTCGCCGTACTTCACGAAGATCGAGCGCGTGTTGCCGGCGAAGAAACTGTACTGGAGCGTCACATCGTGGGCGCCGTAGGCGATCGAGATGCCGTCGTCCGCAGCGCCAGTCGAAGAAATGTGGCTGAAGACGACGTTGTAGGCGCCCTTGCCCTGCGCGCGCAGGTTGTCCGAGCCGTTCCGGAAGCGGGCGTTCCGGACGATGACGTCGTGGCTCGCCACCTCGAGGATCGGCTGCCAGCCGAGCTGGTGCCCGAGGAGCGTGACGCCGTTGCCCTCGATCGTGACGAAGTTCCCCTTCAGCGTGAGTGAGGTGCGGACCTCGATCGGCCCCGTGACGTCGAATACGACGATCGCGTTGCCCGCGTTCGCGGCCTTGAACGCGGCCTGTACCGCGGCATCCGTCGCTTCCGTGACGCGGATCACGCGACCGCCAGCCCCGCCCGGCGTCGTGGCCCCGAAGCCTTCGAGCGCGTCGCCGGTGCCCCCGCCCCCGCTCGGCGGCGGCGGAGCGACGGCACCGACGGTGATCGTGACGGTCGCGCTCGCGGCCGCGGCGCCGTCGCTCACGGTGACGCGCGCGACGTAGGTGCCGTTCGCCGCGTAGGTATGCGTGACGCGCGGCGCGGCGCCGGTCAGCACGAACATCGCCCGCGGCGCGGGCGCGGCGCAGCCGTGCAATTGCAGCTTGGCGAGGATCTCGGCGATGTTCGCGTTGGTGCCGTTCAGCTCGGGCTGCTGCGGGAAGCCGCCCGCGACCGCCTGCGTCACCGACTCGCGCGAGTAGAGGAGGGCGGTGGCGTAGCGCTCGCACGCCGGGAGCCCGAGATCGCGGTACAGATGGATCGCGCCGAGGTCGTGGCCGATGCGCTGGAGATACCACCGCGCGACCCGGTCGATCCGATTCGTGCTGCCGATCGTGATCGGACCCGCGGTCGTGACGGTGGTGAGCGGCAGCAGGAGGTCGACGCCCTCGAGATAGAGCGCGACCGCTTCCGGGAAGTCGCCGGCGTCGCGGACGGCCTTCGCCTCCGCGTAATCGGCGGCGCCGGTGGTGATCGCGGCGCTCGGATCGGCCGGGATCGCACCGCCCGCGCTCGTCCCGTCACCGAAGTCCCAGGCGTAGCGAAGCGCGGCGCCCTCCGGATCGGTCGAGGCCCCGGCGTCCAAGGTGACCGCGAGCGGCGCCGCGCCGCTCGTCGTGGAAGCGGACAGCCGCACGACGGGCGGGCGGTTGCCGGAGGGGGCGGGAGTCGCGGTCGGCTGCGGCGCGCCGGGCGTCGTGGCGGTCGACGGAACCGCACTCGTTGCGTTGGACGGGACGACGCTCGGCGCCACGGTCGCGGCGGCCGTCGGGTTCGTCGCCGGCGTCGGCGACGTGCTCGGCGCGCCGCCCGTCATGCCCGGAACGATCGCGGGAATGGCGGGACCCGATCCCGGGTCCGGTGGTGCCCAGCCGGTCGCGACGGTCCAGGTGTCGTTGCCGAAGCGGTAGACGGTCGCGATCGCACGGCCGTCGATGATGACCAACTCGTTGCGGCCGTCGCCGTCGACGTCACCGATGCCCGGAGTCGGCCGATCGGCGAGCGGCGGATCCCATTCCGGGCGGCGCGCGAACGGCGGTGCGCCCGTGGTGCCCGCGTACGCGACGGTGTCGCCGTCGTCGCAGCCGGTGAAGAGATCCACGCGGCCGTCGCGGTCGACGTCACCGAGGGCGGGGTGCACGTCGGCGCCCCCACAGAGATCGAGGAGGTTCCAATCGGCGCGTGCGCGCCACGCGGGCGCGGTCCCAGGGCCGACGTTCTCGTACGCGACCACGTCGCCGACGGTATTGCCGATCAGGAGATCGGCATCGCCGTCGCGGTCGAGGTCGGCGAGCGCCGGACGGGCGCGATCCCCGACGTCGTACCCGGGATCCCATCCCGGCTGGCGGATCCAGATGGGCGCCGCGTCGGTCCCGGTGTTCTGATACACCAGCGTGCGGCCTCCGCTCTCGCCGACGAGCGCGTCGCGATCGCCATCGGCATCGAGGTCGGCGAGCGCCGGCGCGGCGTAGTAGCCGACGTCGGGGAACTCGGCCGTCTGCTGACGCGTCCACGTGCTCTCGCCCGCATTGCGCGAGTACGCGACGCTGCCGCCGCCCGGCAGTCCCAGATGAATGCGAGCCGCCTCAGCCGGCGACCCGAGGGCGACCACGCACGTGGCCGCCATCGACACGATGAAACCCTTCGCATGCATGCGCATCTCGCAGCTCTCCTCCGAATCGTGTTGCACTCCGGTGCGTGGACGGCGGAGGAGCGAGAGATCGTGGAGAAGGGGGCAGGTGAAACGTCACGCGCAGCGCAAGCTGCTCTCAAGCGAAAGCCATGCCGGCCGCGCCATCCGAGAGAACGGACGCGTGCGCGACGAAACGACGCCACCAAACCCGCGCGGCGTCACGCCGATGCCACGCAGATGCGAAGACGCGCCCGCTCGCCGTCGCAACTGCGTACGCACAGGTCCGTGCAGCGCTGCCTCGGTACGCGCACGAGAGGGCAAACGCGTTGCGCCTGACGAAGATTCTTCGACCGGGCGTGCGGTAACGAACTCGTGCGCTCGAGCGATCTCCCGCTCGTCCCAGGCGGGCAAACGCCATCCGCCGCGTAGCTCTGGCTACGGCAGCACGACCAGATCCATGCCGCTGCCGCTGGCGATGGTGCGCTTCCCGGCGACCGTGGTGCCGGTGAGGTCGATCGCGTCGTTGCCGCTGCCCGTCTTGATCGTGAGCGCGCCGCCGAAGGTGCTGGCGAGGATCGCGACGTCGTTCGAGCCGCCGCCGAGCAGCACCTTGGCGGCGCCGACGAACGACGACAGGCCGGTGGCGACGACGTCCCCGCCCGCGCCGCCGGTGACGGTGAGCTTCCCGAAGACGTTGGTGCGATCGAGGGAGACGGCATTCTCGCCGCCGGCGAGCTTCAGCTGCACGTTGCCGCCGATCGCCGCGTTGACGGTGTTCACGTCGTCGGCGCCGTCCGAGCTCTTCACCTGCAGGTCGCCGAGCACGGCCGGGCCGGATTCGCGGAGCTCGACGAGGTTGTTGCCGCCGCCGAGCGCGAGCGTGGCGTCGCCACGGACGAACGCGGCGCTCCGGATCGACACGGTGTCGCTCGCGGGGCCGCCCGTGACGCGGAGCGAGCCTTCGATGCGGCCCGCCTCGAAGAGGTCGACGAGGCTGCTCCCTTCGCCGAATTTCGCCTTGACGTCGTCGCGGGCGACCGCCCCGAGGCCGATCTGTAGCGTGTCGCCGCCGCCGCCGGCCTTCACGTCGATCTTCCCGGTGACGTCGGCGCCGAACAATTGCACGACGCTGTTGCCGTCGCCGAGTGCCGCCTTCAGGTTGCCGTCGACCGTGGACGCCTCGATCTGTAGCACGTCCTCACCCGCACCGCTCGTCAGCGCGAGGTTGCCCCCTATTCGTGAGCTCCCCAACACGTAGACGAGCGCGGGGCCGTCGCCGAGGCGGGCACGCAGGCTGCCGACCACGGCGCCGATCTCGAGCAAGATCATCTTTTCGCCGGCGCCGGCCGTGACGTCGAGCGTGCCGGAGATCCCCGCGGTGTTCCGGACGACGACGTAGGTGTCGCCGTCGCCCGCTTTGATCTTCGCGTCGCTCAGGAGGTTCGACCGGTTCTCGACCGCGAGGACGTGTTCACCCGGGCCGAGCATCTCGACCGAGACCTTGCCGTGGATCTGCGACTCGTCGATGCGGAGCCCGCCGTTCGGGGCGACGAGCTTCACGGGGCCGCCGTCCTGCAACGCGGCGCTGAGGACGACGTCCGTTTGCGCCGCGCCGAGCACGTCGAGACTGCCGTGGATGCGGGTGGTGTCGACGAGCTCGACGCGATCATCGCCGCCCCCGAACCGGAGGATGACGTCGCCGATGAGGTCGACCGTCCGCAGCTTGAGGTAGTCGACCCCGTCGCCGTCGTCGAGCGTGAGGCCGCCGGCGGGGATGAAGAGCTCCTGGAACGTGACGTCGTCGTTGCCGGCGCCGAGGTTCACGCGGACGCCGGCCGTCACGCCGGCGACCTGAGCGGTCATGAGCCCGTTGACGGTCGTGAAGTCACCCGTGATGCGCAAGGTGTTCGGGCCGTCCCCGCTCACGTGGTAGACGACGATCGAATTGTCGAGGCCGTCGCCGGCGAGGACGAGGGCCCCCTTGGACACGACCGCGGTGACGTTGCCTTCGCCCGCGTGGAGATCACCGGCAACCGACGTCAGCGCGGCGAGCAACGCGAAGGCGGCGAGTCTCGGTGTGACCATGCGCTGGATCCTCAGTGCGGGAAGAGCCGCTGCGCGTAGATACCCCCCGGATCTCGGGGCGCCCATGGAGACCTCCTTCGTCGGAAAGCGAGTGGGGTCTGGCCGAGCCTCTAGCGCGGCCCGCGATCGGACGTAAAGCGGAAGCGGCGGCTCCACGGCGACTTGTCTGCTTCCGCGCGCCCGTCGCATACTCCCCCGTCGTGCCCATCCCACCCGTCCAGGTCGTCTCGCCGGAGGATCCGGTGCCGTCCGAGCTCGCGTGGGCCAAGCCGAGCCATTCGGAAGCACGACTCCGCGACGATCGGAGCCTCGAGCGGACCTACGGGCGCGACTTCGGTGCCGCGACCACGGCTCGCATCGTCGAACGTCTGCGTGCGGGGTGAAGATCCTCGGCGCGCCGCGCATGGTCCTCGGAGCGCTGCTCCAGCCCGCGGCGGTCGCGCTCGTG
>DAIQBH010000177.1:0-13326 GCA_036781285.1 Thermodesulfobacteriota bacterium
TTGATTTCGCCCCCGTGCGCTGGCGCCTGCGGCGCCATGCTCCGATGGGCTTCGGCCGCGGGAGTCAATCCCGCGACCTCGTCGATTTCGCCCCCGTGCGCTGACGCCTGCGCCGCCATGCTCCGATGGGCTTCGGCCGCGGGAGTCAATCCCGCGACCTCGCGTCGTCTTGCCGTAGCAGCTCGCGGGCGATCGTGAGGATCTGCATCTCGGTCGTGCCGCCGCCGAGCTCGATGAGCTTCGCGTCGCGGGCCAGGCGCTCGACGACGTACTCTTCCATGTAGCCGTTGCCGGCGAGGATGTGGATCGCCTCGAACGCGACGAACGTTCCCATTTCGGCGCAGTAGAGCTTGCCCGCGCAGACGTCGGCGACCGACTCCTTGACGTCGCGGCCCGCGAGGTAGTCGGCGTAGACGATGCGGCGCGAGTTCGAGAGCGCGACGTACATCCGCGCGAGGCGGCTCTGGATCATCTGGTATTCGGCGATCGCGCGCCCGAACTGTTTCCGCGAGAGCGCGTAGTCGCGCGCGATCTCGTAGCAGCGCTCGGCGATGCCGTACGACATGACAGCGAGGCCGACCCGCTCGCTCGCCAGGCTCGCCTTCACGTGGCCGCGCTCGCGGACGCCGCCGCCGAGCAGCTGGTCGGCGGGAATGCGCACGTCGTCGAGGAAGATCTCGCCGGTCGGCGAGCCGCGCATGCCCATCTTCTTCATCGCGGGGCCGGTCGTCAGGCCGGGCGTGCCGCGCTCGACGACGAAGCTCTGGATCGAGCCGGCCGCGTCGCCGTTCTCGACCCGCGCGAGGATCAGGAAGACGTCGGCGTAGGGCGCATTGGTGATGAAGGTCTTGCTGCCGTTCAGGACGTACCCGTCGCCGTCGCGGCGCGCGGTCGTCTTCATGCCGCCGAGCGCGTCGCTGCCGCTCCCCGGCTCGGTGAGGCCCCAGCAGCCGATCTTCTCGGCGCGCAGCACCGGGCGGGCGAAGCGCTCGATCTGCTCCGGGGTGCCCTTGTTGAGGACGTTGCCGGCGAAGAGGCCGAGACTGGCGCCGTAGCTCAGCGTGAACGACGGGCTCACGCGCGACATCTCGACGGTGAACGTGGTCCGCGCGTAGCGCACGGTGTTGGCGTCGAGCCCGCTCGGATCCTTGGCGTCGTCGTCCCGCGATTCGCCCGCGCCCGACTTCTTCCCGGTGCGGCTCAGCATGGAGTCCAGACCGAGGGCATCGTGCATCGGTCGCATCAGCGGATACGGCAGCATGCTGCCGCTCTCCATCGCCGGCACGTGCGGCTCGATCTCGCGGGTGAAATAGCTCCGGAAGGTGTCGCGGAGGAGACGCTCGGTTTCGGTGATCTCCATGGACGCTACTCGCGGGCTTCGCGCCGGCAGTCGGTGTCCCACCCCGGGTCTTCGTTGGGCAGGGCCTCGATGCGAGCCAGACAGCGCTCGGCCTCTTGCAGGGACATGGCGTTCTCGTACCGCTCGGGTCCGCACGCCGGCAAGCCGCCGGCGATGATCGCGCGGAGCTCGCGCGCGGCGGCGAGGTTGTCGCCGGTCCGACCGAGGGCTTCGGCCACCACGAGGCGATTCGCGAGCCGGCAACCGAACTTCGGCGCGATCTTGGCCGCCGATTCGATGAGCTCGCGGCCGGCCGTGGGGTTGCCGCCCGCGTAGCGCGGGACCTTGAGGAGCATCGACGCTTCGCCGCGCGTGGCGGAGCCGTCGTCGTGGTCGCAGCCGGGCCGGTCGTTGCCGCGCGCGGCCTTGAACTCCGCCATCAACGAGAGCGGCAGGGTGATGTTGAGAGGATTCCAGCTCCCGCGGGCCAGAATTCCGCGCGAGCCGGCGTGCCACATCATGCAGCCGCGGTGCTGCGGATCGATCGCGAGGCAACGGGCCATCGCTTCGTACACGATCTGGAGCCGCGCCTTCCACTCGCCGGCGCCGAGGCTCGCTTCCTTGAAGCCCGACTCGGCGATCAGCATGCGCGCGCGGTTGCGGTCCTTCTCGGGGACGTTGACGCAAGCGGCGAGGCAGACCGCGCGGCCGTACGCGGCGTCGACGCGCGCCCGGTAGCGGTCGTGCATGACCGGCGTGAGGGGCATCTCGATGTCCTCGTTCCGACTCTCGTAGATCTTCTCGGCTTCCGCGATGGCGGCATCGAAGGCGTTGCAATCGCAGGAAACGCGGGTCGCGGGCGACGGCGTGCGGTCGGCGTCGGCGAATGCCAGATGGACTCCGAAGAGAACCAGGAGAGAGGAGACCACCGCCGCGCGCATCCGGACCGTCCTAACACGATCGATGAGGGAACGGCCATCCATGAACGCGACGAGACGGCGGTCGGCGGCATTCCTTACAGCCGTGCTGTAAGCCTTACGGGCGATCACGCGATCGAGCGCGGTCCCGCCTTCGCATCGTGCCGCGTCCGTGCTGCGCCGGCGGCACGGTGGCTGCAAGCGCAGCCGCGTCATGACCTCGCTCCGGCGCGTGCTCGGCCTTCCGGCGCTCCTCTTCTACGGTGTCGGCGTCATCATCGGCGCCGGAATCTACTCGGTGATCGGCGCCGCGGCCGGTGTCGCGGGAGACGACCTCTGGATCGCCTTCGCGCTCGCGGCCGGGGCCGCGGCGCTCGCGGGCCTCTCGTACGCCGAGCTCGCGACGATGATGCCGGAGGCCGGGGCCGAGTACACGTATCTCCGCGCCGCGCTGCCGCGGCGGCCGGCGGCGGCGTTCGCGATCGGCGTGGTGATCACCCTCGCCAATGCCGCCACGGCGGCGACGGTCGCCATCGCGTTCGCCGGGTATCTCCGACTGTTCCTCGAGGTGCCGGTCCTGCTCGCGGCGCTCGTCGTGCTCGCGGCCTGCACGCTGGTGACGATCGTGGGACTTCGCGAATCGACCTGGATCGCCGCGACGTGCACGCTGATCGAGGTCGCCGGCCTCGTGATCGTGATCGCGACCGGATTCGGGAGCGACGCGTTCGCGCGCGTGCCGGCTCCGTCGCTCCACGCCGGCGTCTTCTCCGGCGCCGCGTTGATCTTCTTCGTCTACACGGGCTTCGAGGGGCTCGCGAATCTCGCCGGCGAGGCGAAGGATCCCGGCCGCACGATCCCGCTCGCGATCCTCCTGAGCCTCGCGGTGACGACGGTCCTCTACGTGCTCGTCGCGATCGCGGCGGTCGGGCTCGTGGAGCCGGCGACGCTCGCCGCGAGCGATGCCCCGCTCGCGACCGTCGCCGGCGTGGTTTCCCCGCGTCTCGCGGCGGCGATCGGCTGGATGGCGCTCGTTTCGACGCTCAACACCGCGCTCACGACCGTGATCGTCGGAAGCCGGCTCCTCTTCGGCATGGCCGCGAAGGGCGACATGCCGCACGCGCTCGCCCGCGTGCTGCAGGGCCGCGGCACGCCCTGGGTCGCGGCGCTCGCGATGCTCGCGGCGTCGGCGGCTCTGACGCCGCTCGGCGGGGTCGAAGCCGTGGCGCAAGTTTCCGCGCTCGCGACGCTCCTCGCGTTCATCGGCGTCCACGTCGCGCTCCTCGTGTTGCGGCGCCGGAAGCCGCGCGCGAGACGGCCGTTCCGGATCCCCGGCGCGATCGCCGGTCTTCCGGTGACGCCGTGTCTCGGCATCGCCGTCGCGGCCGCGTTGGTCACGCAGTTCGCGTGGCCGATCTACGCAACCGTCGTCGTCGTCTGCCTGGGGGCATCGGCCGGGTACGCCGTCGTCGGCGGCCGTCGCTCGAAGCCGGTTGCATGAACGTTCAGAATATTCTAAACGTTCGAAATATTCGGCTTGCGAGGAGCGACGCATGGATCGAGCGACGGCGATTTTCGTGGACGGCATCGGCGCGGCAGCGGCCACGTCCGGCATCCTGACGCAGCTCCAGGGGCGCATCTTCGCGCTTCTCTATCTCCAGCCGAAGCCGCTCGCGCTCGAGGACATCGCGGCCGAGCTCCAGCAGAGCAAGAGCAACATCTCGGTCACGATCCGCGGGCTCGTCGAGTGGCATCTCGTGCGCCTGACGCCGGTCGCCGGGTCGCGCAAGGACCACTACGAGGCCGCGACCAACTTCTGGCGCGTCATGCAGGAGGTGATGGAGCGCCGATTCCGCTGGAACCTCCGCCAGGCACTCGCGGCTGCGGCCGAGGCGGAACGCGCCCTCGCCGAGGACGGCAGCGGTCGGGACGCGCGTTCGAGCGAAACCAAGACGTTCATCACCGGCCGGCTCATGGGCCTCAAGCTCTTCTTCACGGCGGTCGACGCCGCCATCGGAGCGTTCACGCAGGGGAAGGTGGTCGACGGGGAGACGCTCCGCAACGTGGTGCCGCTCGCGGCACCGGTGCAGAAACGGCGCTGACGCTTCGGCGCCGAAAGGAGCGATCGTCATGGACCCCGCACTCGGTGTGACCCTTCTCGCGCTGCTGTTCATCGCGACCCACGTCGGCCTCGCGTCCGACGCGGTGAAGCGCCGATTCGGCCCGCGGCTCGGCGAGCACGGCTTCGTCGCCGCGTACTCCCTGGTCGCGGCGCTGACGTTCTCGGCCGTCGTCGTCTACTACGCCGCGCATCGGTTCGAGGGCGCGGCCGGGTTCGGCGCGGCCGCAATCGCGGTCCCGCTCTTGCGCGAGCTCTTGCTCGTGGCGATCGCGGGCGGCGTCGCGCTGATCGCCGCCGGGCTCATGGCGTACCCGCGCATGCCGGTCGCGCTCTTCGGCCAGCCGATCCGCGCGCCGTACGGCATCGAGCGCGTCACGCGCCATCCCTTCTTCGTCGGCACCGCGATCGTCGGGATCGCGCACGTGCTCCTGGCGCCGCGGCTCGCCGGCGCCATCCTCATGGGGGGGCTCGCGCTGTTGTCGCTCGCGGGCGCGCGCCATCAGGACGCGCGACACCTGCGCGCACGCGGCACGCCGTATGCGGACTACCTCGCGGTCACGTCGATGCTGCCGTTCGCGGCGATCGTCGCCGGCCGCCAGCGTCTCGTCTGGAGCGAGATGCCGTTCGGCGCGCTCGCGGTCGGCGTCGGAGTCGCGGTCGTGCTCCGGCTCGTGCACGCGAGCCTCTTCGCGCACGGTGGGCTCTGGATCATCCTCGCCGTCGTCGGTGGCGCGGCGATCGCGAGCACGCAGACCTGGCTGCGCGCGCGGCGGAACGCCCGGAGGGACGGCCGGGTCGCGGTGCGCTCGTGAGTGCCGACGTCGGCGCGCACCGCGGCCGGCCGTGGCGCGTGCACACGCTGGCTCCCGACTTCGAGCTCCTCGATCTCTGGGAGGTCCCCGTCGACGCCGACCCGGCCCGCGGCGAGACGTTCGGCGCCTTCCTGAGCGTCTTCCTCGCGACCGGTGCCGCGAGCTGGCCCGTTTATCCACTCCGCCCGCGGACCCTCGGCGACGTGGCGCACCTCGTCCGGCTCGGCGGCGCCGCCGCGCTCTTCGGGCTCCGCGACGTTCTCGGCCGGGTGTTCGCCCTCGACGACGACGACGGCACGCGGCCGATCCCGGGCGCGTGGGAGACGCGCGTCCGCTCGCGCCTCACCGACGACGACCGCGCCCGCGACACGCGTGTCCTGCCGCCGCGCTGGGCCGGCGCCTTCGAGACGGTCTACGGCTTTGCCGACGAGGCGCTCCTCGAGATCGCCAACCGCACCATCCACGGCCTGTTGCACCTCTCGTGGGTCGAGACGCCCGGCGGCCGCCGCCGCGTGGTGCTCGCGGTGTACGTCAAGTCGCGCGGCGCCGGCAGCCGCTTCTACCTCGCGCTGATCCGCCCGTTCCGCCACGCGGTCGTGTACCCGGCCTGGATCGGCCACGTCCTCCGCACCTGGCACGTCCGCCGCCCCGCTGCCGCCGGTGCGGCACGGTAGGCTGCGTCAGATCGAAGCACGAGCACGATTTCGCTTGGCCGCGTGCGCGTGTTCCTCTAGCTTGCCCTGCTTCGTCGTCCATCCGTCAAGGGGAGGCTTCGTGGATCGTCGAATCTGGATCTCCATCGTGGTGTTGTCGTCGTCCCTCGCAGGGTGCGCGCAGTCCGTGGCGGACGTCGCGTTGCAGAACCGCGCCAAGATCAACCAACTGTCACTCGGGATGAGCCGAGAGGACGTGGACCGAGTCATGGGTCCCCCGACGGTGAAGGTCCGTGCGGTCGGCCCGTTCTCCAATACTCAGATCACCAATCCTCACAAGACCGAGGCCGTGCGCGGCAAGTCGGGCGATACGATCGAGGTTCGGTACTATCCGACCGAAGTCCGCAATGGTGAGAACGACGAAGAATTCGCGTTCACCGAGGACGAGCTCACCCCGTTGGTGTTTCGCGATCGACAGTTGCTCGGGTGGGGATGGAATCTCCTTTTCGAGAACGTGGACCGGACCCAGCTCCAGCATCGCTACGAGAGCAATCGGCCCCGCCCCGATCTCTGACCGCCTTGCCTGAAGTCCGCACGCGTGGAGGCTGCGCGCGTGAGCATGGCCGACGACGGGTGTTGGTACTTCGCGTACGGCAGCAACATGGGGCGGGGGACCTTCATCGAGCGGCGCGCGCACGTGGGGCGTGATCTACCGGCTCTCCGCCGCTACGAGGCGCTCACGGCGCCTCGCAGCCCGCGCTCTCGTACCGCGCGTCGATCACGCTCGTGATCCAGGCGTCGACGATCGCCGCTCCCTCGTCGTGCGCCACGCTGCGTGCGATCGGCGGCATGCGGATGCCCGGCGCGGTCGCGTGGGTGCGGTACGACAGGATCGACTCGTCGGCGCTTCCCGGCACGATGTCGTAGAGGCGGCCGCCCGACGAGCTGCCCGCGGTCGTCGGCGTCTTGCAGACGCCGTAGTTCACGTTGACCTTCCGGAAGACGTCGAGGAAGACGCCGGTGCTCTGCGCGAGTCCCTTCTGGTTGTGGCAGTGGGCGCAATTCGATTCGAGCCAGGCGCGGGCGCGGAGCTCCTGGTCGACCTCCGCGGCGCTCAGCTGCGCGAGCCGCGCCGGCTCCCCGGCGGGGATGCTGAACGCGTCGTTCGCAACGTTGAAGCGGGGCAGGCGCTGGACGTTGGTCGCGATCCCGGACCCGTCCACGGCGAGCGACGGTGCGCCCGCCAGCAGTCCCGCGTCGATCCAGTGCTCGAGCTGATTCTCGGGCGCGCCGCCATACGTCATCGCCCGGTTCAATAGACGCACCTTGAGGCCGATCGGCGACGAGCCCGGCTGCTTGTCGTCGTTGCTGTGGCAGCTTCCGCACTGGTTCGCGTTCGGGATCGCATAGCTCGGGGTCGAGCCGACGTAGGTCGCGGTGACGTCCGGATCCGGATCCTCGTAGCTCCAGCTGACCGACGCCGTGCCGCCCGCGACCGCGAGCCGCGCGTCGGTGCGGTTGCCGTCGCCATCGGTCTCCCAGATGAACGGCAGGCCGACCCAGAACGTCTCGCCGAGGGCACCCTGGCGGTGGATCAGGAGGCGCGTCTCGACGACGTTCTCGTCGGCGCCGTCCTTGAAACTGAACGTCTTCGCGATGACCGTTCCGACCGGGAAGCTCAACGTCGCGTTCGGCGCGCTCGCGTTGCCCTCCTGCCAGGTGGCGCTCTCGCCCGGCGGCAGGAACGCGAAGCGGTACTTCGACGCGTAATCGGAGAAAAGCGGCGTCGTGAGGTCGAAGAGGATGCCGCCCTCGTTCGCGTTCGCGCGCGGATCGGTCGGGTCGGCGAAGAGGTTGTACTGCGAGAGCCAGCGACAGTTGTACTGGAGCGCGGCGCGGTTCACTGCGCTCCCCGCGTAGTCGGCGCAGATCGCGTCGATCTCGGCCTGCGTGGGCGGCGGCTCGCCGCCCGCGCCCGGCACGTACGGCTCGACGACGGCGGCATCGAGCGGCGCCAGCGTGGTGCCGAAGCGCGTCGGGCAGTCGTGGGCATTCACGTCGGTCACGGGCGGATCGGTGGGGTCGGCGTTCTCGAAATTGATGAACTTCCGGCTGTCGATCGAGAACGTGTTGCCGTTCGGGTCGCCCTGGTCGGTGATGCACATCCAGTACGCCGGGTGACGGCGCGTCGCCGGAATCGCCGGGTCGGTGAACTTGTACGCGTTGTACCGGCAGGCGGGTTGGTGGACGCCGGTGTACTGCGGCTTGCCGTTCTCGTCGACGATCGCCGCGAGCTCGGGCGTGAGGTCGCAGTCGTACGCGGCCTCGTCGTGCATGCCGTCCCACGCGATGTGGGCGCCGGTCGGCCCGTAGCCGTCGAGCGCGAGGACGCCCTTGATCTGGATCAACGCCGGGAGCAGCGACGGGTCGGCGTCGTCGATGTCCGTCGGGACGCACGGCGGAACGTCGTCGAACCCGGGACCGGTGCCGGGCGCGCAGACGATGATGCCGGCTCCCGGCGGCTGCGGCAGCGTGCCGTTCGTCGTGAACACGTTGTCGTGGATCGAGATCGCCTCGGGGTAGAGGTCCATCCGCTTGTCGGGGTTGTTCGTGTTGCCGTCGAGCAGCTCGTGGCTCGCGGCGACGAAGCCGACGGTGCGGTTGAACTCGATCGTATTCCCGAACACCTCGTGCTCGTCGTAGCCGAGCTGGAGCATGCCGACGCCCTGCGGGACGCCGGTCACGATGCCGCCGGGCGCGAAGTTCGGCAGGTTGTTGTAGCCGGCGTAGTTGTCGAACGTGCGGGTCTCGTCGCCGTACTGGTTCAGACCCGGGAGGTCGAAGGTCAGGAAGCCGCCGGTATTGCAGTGGGCGACGTTGGCGAAGACGTCGGCGTCGTCGCTGTTCTCGATCTCGAATCCCGCGACGTTCATGAGCGCTTCGCTGTTCTTCACGATGATGTCGTTCGACTGGCCGACGTAGATGCCGGCGTCGGACGCGCCGATCGCGACGACCTCGTCGAGAAGCACGTCGTTGGAGAGGACCGGATAGATCGCGTACCCGCCGTTCCCGCTGTCGGTCTGGTAAGTGCGCGTGACGCCGTTCGCGTCGACGTAGGTCGCGGTCGCCGTCGGGAACGAAAGCGCGTGCTCGCAGGTCACGTCGAGCGTCGACGGAATCAGCGGGTCCATGCCGCCGCGGTCGTCGATGCCGTCGCTCGGGTTCGTGTCCTTGCTCGACCACATCGCGCGCAGGTTCCGCAGCACGACGTGGTTCGAGTCCGACACCTTCAGCGAGAACCCGGGCGTGTCGATGATCGTCATGTCCTCGATCGTGATGCCGTCCATGTGGCTCACGGAGATGCCCTCGGGCGAGAACGAGCCGAGGAAGTCGAGGATCGTCGTCGCGGTGCCCTGGCCCTTGATGGTGATGCCCGCCTTGTGGGCCGTGACGAGCGTCGTGTCGAACGTGAAGACGCCGGGCCCGAACTCGATCGTGTCGCCGGAGTTCGACGCGAAGAACGCGACGAGCGCGTCCTGCTGCTCGTTCGGGCCGTCCTCGATGCGCCAGACCATGCCGCCGCCGCCCGACGAGCAGAAGTCGCCGTCGTAGACGCCGTCGGCGACGTCGTTCCGGCTGCACGCGAGCTCGAGCTCGGCCGCGGCGCGGCTCGCGAGCACGCGGGTGCCGTCGGCGTTGGCGGTCTGCGCGAACGCGGCGAGCGGCGACGATTCGAACGCCTCGTCGGAGAGGTCGAAGGCCGACGCGGCCGCGGTCATGCCCGCCGCGGCGTCGCGCACCGCCTGCGTGATCGTGATCGCGGGCTGCGGCTCGCGGTCGGCGTCGAGGGTGAGAAGGAAGCGGGTCACGTTCACCGCCGCCTGCGCGCTCGGCATGAGCTCATCCGGGAGGAGGAAGCGCGCGCCCGGCGCGCTCCCGAGAGCGATGCCGCCGAGCGTGAAGGCGACGGTGTCGCCGGGCTCGTAGTGGAAATACCCGCCGCCCGCCGTGAGGGCGCTCCCGCTCGGGGTCGTCGCCGTGACGCCGTCGACGGCGCCGTCGATGAACTGGCCGCTCGCGGCGGCGCACGCGGACGGCGGCGGCGCCTTCTTCGCCTGGAACATGCCGGGCCGGTCGTGCGTCACGACGCCGCCGAACGCGGCGCAGTAGCGCGTCGGTCCGAGGGCGAGCGCGATCGCGACGGAGCCCTGCGTGGCCTCGTTCAACGTGAGCCCGACCGCGTTCGCGCGGACGCTGAAGCGGCCGTCACGCAGCACCGCGACCTTCACCTCGGAGAGTCCCCCCGGCGCGAGCTCGTTCTTGAACCGATAGACCGTGCGCTGGCCGCGGCGTTGCCAGCCGCTCGCGGGAAGCGCGAAGGTCGCGCGCTCGCCGCCCGCCGCGACGATCGTGAGCGTGGCGCCGCCGAGGGCCGGGTCGTCGTCGCCACCTGGCAGCGGCGCCGCGATGCCGGCGTGCTTGGCGTTCAGCACGAGCCGCTCGGGCTTCCCGGGCGGGGCCTTCAGCACGAGCTTCACGCCGCCGACCATGACGTCGGCGGCGTCCGCCGCGCGCGGCGCTCCGGCGGCGAGGAGGGCGAGAACGATGGCGACCACGATGTGCATGCGCGTCCCTTTCCGCGCCCGGTGGGGCCGGGCCGCTGCACCGTAGGAAATCCAGCGGTTGCGGGCCTATCCCGCGTCCCGGGGATTCTCGCGGCCATCGTGAGGGAGAAGCCGCCACGAGGTTCGGGGTGTGGAGAGGCGGCCGCGGCCGCGGAGCGCGGCTTTCCTCCCGGCTTTCCTTGGTCCGGCTCGGCGCGGGGTCGGGTGGCCGCCTCCGTCGTTGTCGAGTAGTTCGACGACCGTGACCCCCGCCCTCGAGCCGCGGCGCGGCATCGATCTGTCCTGGCTCTCGACGCTCCGCTGGGGTGCGCTCGCCGGGCAGCTCGCGACGATCCTCGTCGTCGATCGCGTGATGGGGATCGACCTGCCGCTCGTGCCGCTCGGCGTGGTGCTGGCCATCGGCGTCGTCAGCAACGTCGCGCTGAACGCGTGGCGCCGCAGGGACGACGTGTCGGATGCGATGCTCGCCGCCGTCATGCTGCTCGACGTCGGCCTGCTCACGGCGGCGCTCTACTTCACCGGCGGTCCCTTCAACCCGTTCAGCTTCCTCTATCTCGTGAACGTCGCGCTCGCGGCGATGATCTTGCCGCCGGGCTGGACGTGGACGCTCGCCGGCTGCTCGCTGGCGCTCTTCGGCGGGCTCTTCTTCGCGCACGTGCCGCTGCCGCTCGGCGACGCCGGGGGGATGGATCATTCCGCGATGGGCCACGCGGGCATGGACCACGGCATGGGAGCGGACCATCCCATCTCGCTCCACGTGCAGGGGATGTGGGTCGCGTTCGGGGTCGCGGCGGCGTTCATCGTCTATTTCATCCAACGCGTGCGCGGCGCGCTCGCCGAGCGCGACGCCGAGCTCGGCGAGGCCCGGAGCGCGGCGGCGCGCCACGAGAAGCTCGCGTCGCTCGCGACCCTCGCGGCCGGCGCGGCGCACGAGCTCGCGACGCCGCTCTCGACGATCGCGGTCGTCGCGAAGGAGCTCGAGCGCGCGCTCGGCGCGGACGATGCCGAGTCGAGCGCGGTCGCCGACGTGCGTCTCGTGCGGGCGCAAGTCGAGCGCTGCCGCGAGATCCTCTCGCAGATGGCGGCGGATGCGGGAGCAAGCGCCGGCGAGGCGTTCGCCGCGGTGTCGCTGGATGCCGTGATCGACGACGCGTTGCTGGAGCTCGCGGGGCGCGCGCGCGTCCGCCACGCGACCCCGACGGGGGCGGCGGCGATCGTGCGCGTGCCCCGCCGCGCGCTCACCCAAGCGCTCCGCGGCGTCGTGAAGAACGCGCTCGAGGCGTCGGCACCCGACGGCGAGGTGTCGGTGGCGATCGCTGTCGAGAACGGCCGGGCGCGATTGCGGGTCGCCGACCGCGGCCGCGGCATGACCCCCGACGTCCTGGCGCGTGCCGGCGAGCCGTTTTTCACCACCAAGAACGGCGACGGCCTCGGTCGCGGCATGGGGCTCGGCCTCTTCCTCGCGCGCATCGTCCTCGAGCGTCTTGGCGGGGACTTGGCACTCGACTCCACGGCGGGCCGCGGCACGACGGTGACCATCACCCTCGACCTCGCGGACGCCGCGACCGATCGTCGCATGGACGAGGGCGCGGCGATCGCGCATCCTTCCCAGTCCGGTATCCCCGTCCGCTCATGACTGACGCCGCCACCAGCTCGCCTTCGATCCTGATCGTCGACGACGACGAGGTCTTCCGGACGCGCCTCGCGCGCGCCTTCGGCGACCGCGGCTACGACGTCCGCGCCGCCGCCGACCACGGCGAGGCGATGGTCGCCGCGCGCGACGACTCGCCCGAGATGGCCGTCGTGGATTTGAGGATGCCGGGCCCTTCCGGCCTCGAGCTCGTACGCGACCTGAAGGCCCTCGACCCCGCGACCCGCATCGTCGTCCTCACCGGCTACGGCTCGATCGCGACGGCCATCGAAGCCGTCCGCATCGGCGCCACGTACTATCTCCCCAAGCCCGCCGACGTGGACGACATCCTCGCCGCCTTCGCGCGCGGCGAAGCCCCGCCGCTCGACCCGCCGCCGACCGACTACGCGGCGCCGTCCCTCGCGCGCGCGGAATGGGAGCACATCAGCCGCGTGCTCAGCGATTGCGGCGGCAGCATCTCGGAAGCCGCCCGCCGCCTGGGTCTCCATCGGCGGTCGCTACAGCGAAAGCTCCAGAAGTATCCGCCGCGGACGTAGCCGGATTCGCCGACGGCCGTACAGCCGAGCTCGCTCCGGTAGTCCGTTCTCTCCGCCATCGATCCGCTGCGTGATCTCCAGGACGTGGGCGCGCGCCAGGATCGCGAGCACGTCGACCGTCGCGGGTTTCATCCGTAGATTGAGCCTATTCGCCAGGACCGATGCGGTGCCTGCCATGATTCGCCTCCTAGCCGACCCGAGGCGATCAGCAGCACTCGTTGAAGCGAGCTGCGCGCGCCCCGCTCGGTCTTGGGCATCCCACTCGTCGATGAACGCGACGAGCACCGAGACCAGACGAGCGCGCGCCTGGAAATACTCGCGAGCGTCGTGCGTGTCGGTGGATCGGTCGGCGAACGGCCGCTCAACGATCCCGCACGAACGCGTCGCCGAGGTTGTTGGTGTCGCCGCCCGGGCCGAGCAGGTTCGTCGCGGTGCTGACGAACGCCGCGGCGCTGCCGCCGGCGGCGATCGCGGGGAACGTCGAGGAGCCGTTCCCGATCGCACCGTCCGGAGCGATGCTGACGAGCGTCGTCGCCGGCGTGCAGCCGGGGATCGCGAGGCCCTTGTCGATGCAGCGGTCGCGCATGAACACCTGGAACGTGCCGTTGGGTACGCCGACGGCGTTGCCGAGGAGGTTCGTGGCGTCGGACGCGAAGACGACGAGGCGGGCGTTC
>DAIQBH010000178.1:0-13276 GCA_036781285.1 Thermodesulfobacteriota bacterium
ACCTGCTCGGGGCCGCGGTCGTTGTACATCTTGCCGTCGAAGTAGATGTGGGAGAGCGCGTCCCACTGGGTCGCGCACTGGAGCGGCATCGTGATCGCGTCGTCGCAGTAGCGAAGGCCGGGCAGGAAATCCTGCGCGCCGTTCACGATGTCGCCGCCGTCCTGGAGCATCGAGTGCAACGGATTCACGCGGCCGCCGAAGCCGGTCTGCGGGCCGTTCGCGTCGAACGGGATCGCGAGCGAGATCACTTTGCCCTGGCGGACGAGGCCCGCCGCGGCTTTGACCTTGGCGGGCGTGATGAAGTTCACCGTGCCGAGCTCGTCGGTGGCACCCCAGCGTCCCCAGTTGCGAAGCTTCTTCGCCAGCGCGCGCACGGTCTCGATGTTCATCGGCTCGGCCATGACGTTCTCCTCGGCGCAGCTCTGCCAGAGTCGGCCCGTCCGGGGAAGGGTCAGCGCCGGAGGGCGGCGATGGCCTCGGCGAGCCGCGCGATTCCGGTCGCGATCGAGCGGACCGGCAGGGCGCCGTACCCGAGCAGCAAGCCGAGCGTCGCGGGCGGCGTCTCGTAGTAGGGCGTCACGGGATAGACGCCGACCCCGAGCGCGGCGGCGCGCGCGACCAGATCGCGGCCCGCGCGCGCCGGCATGCCGCGCAACCAGGCGACCACGTGCAGGCCCGCGTTCGCGCCGACGACCGCGACGTC
Source organism: Thermodesulfobacteriota bacterium (assembly GCA_036781285.1). GTDB lineage: Bacteria > Desulfobacterota > Binatia > UTPRO1 > UTPRO1 > UTPRO1. The sequence continues at coordinate 704 of DAIQBH010000178.1, forward strand.
GTCGCCGAGATGCGCCGCGAGCGCGCGCAGCAGCGCGGCGCGCCGCTCGCCGTTCCACGTGCGCGAGCGCCGGATGTGGCGCTCGAAGGCACCGCTGCCGATGAAGTCGGCGAGCGCTTCCTGCTCGAGGAACGCGCTCCCGCCGTCGGCGAGCAGCTTGGCCCGTGCGAACGGCTCGACGAGCGGCGTCGGTAGCACCAGGTACCCGATGCGAAGTGCCGGAAACATCACCTTCGAAAGCGTACCGACGTAGATGACGCGCTCCCCGTCGTCGAGCGCCTTCAGGGCGTCGAGCGGCCGGCCGCCGAAGCGGTATTCGCCGTCGTAATCGTCCTCGAGCACGTAGGCTCCGACCCGCGCCGCCCACGCCAGCAACGCGACCCGGCGCGGATACGGCATCACGCCCCCGAGCGGATACTGGTGCGATGGCGTCACGTGCGCCAGGCGGGCGCGGCCGCCGACGCGCGCGAGGGCATCGACGTCGAGGCCGTCCTCGTCGGTCGGCACGAGCGCGAGGCGCGCGCCCGCGGCAAGGAGCGCTCGGCGGGCGCCTTCGTAGCCGGGCTCTTCCACGACCGCGGTGTCGCCGCGATTCAGCAGAAGGCGCGCGGCGAGGTCGAGGCCTTGCTGCGAACCGCTCACGACGAGGATCTGGTCGGGCTCGCAGCGGACACCGCGACCACGGAGCAGGTAGCCCGCCAACGCGGCGCGGAGCGCGGGCGATCCCTGCGGGTGCCCGTAGTCGTAGTACGCGGCCGAGGCGCGCCGCGCACGGCGTCCGAGGCAGCGCTGCCAGATCTGCACGGGGAAGTCCTGGAGCGCGGGCGCGCCGTAGCGAAAGTCGTAGGGCAGGCGGGGCCGGCCGCTGACGTACGAGCTGAAGATCGGGCGCGTCCGCCGGTCGGTGAGGAAGGTGCCGAACGGCGAGAGGCGTGGCGGGCTCGGCTCCGTCTCGCGGGTGAGCCCGGTCGGCACCGGGGCCTTCGCGCGGCCGGGGGTGGGAGGGACCGCGTGCACGAACGATCCCGAGCCGCGACGGCCGTCGAGATAGCCCTCCGCTGCGAGCTGCTCGTAGGCGAGCAAGACGGTCGTCCGGGAGACGCCGAGCTCGTTCGCGAGCGTCCGTGTCGCCGGCAGGCGGGTTCCGGGCGGCACGATGCCGTCGTGGATGCCGGCGCGCAGCGCGCGGTGGAGCTGGCGGAAGAGTGGGCCGTCGCCGTCGAGCCGAATCCACATGCGGTGCCTCCGAGGTGGTCTTATCGAGACCGCAAAAAGTGGATTACTAGAAGCACCAACGCCGCGCTTCCGCTAGGCGGCTGGGGCGAAAGAACGGAGGAGCACGGACATGGAGCAGGCGCGGAGCGTCGTCGAAGGGTTCATCGTCGGGTCGCCGTACGGCAAGCTGCTGGGCATCGTCAGTGAGGCGATCGAAGCCGATCGCGTGCGGCTGCGGCTACCGTACCGTGACGCCGTCACGACGATCGGCGACATGGTGCACGGCGGCGCGATCGCGTCGCTCGTGGACGTCGCCGCGACGGCGGCGTGCTGGGCGAGCCCGGCGGTCGACCCGGCCTCGCGCGGCACCACGATCGGCTTCAGCATCAACTACCTGAACGCGGGGCGGGGGCAGGATCTGATCGCGACGGCCGAGGTGATCCAACGCGGCAAGGCGATCGTCGTCTGCCAGGTGTCGGTGCGCGACGGTGCCGGCGTCGAGGCCGCCCGCGCGACCGTCACCTACAAGCTTTCCGGAGGGAAATGACGATGATCCTGTACTCGGGCCCCATGAGCCTCTTCACCGGCAAGGTCCGCATCGCGCTCGACGAGAAAGGCCTCGGCTACGAGCTCGTGAGCGTGCCGTTCTCGCGTGCAGGGTACGAGCCGAAGCACCCCAAGGTCGTGGAGCTCAACCCGAAGCGCCAGGTCCCGGTGCTCGTCGACGGCGCTCTCGCCATCTACGACTCGACGATCATCCTCGAGTACCTCGAAGACCGCCATCCGACTCCACCGCTCTATCCGCGCGCCCCGGAGGCGAAGGCGCGCTGTCGCGTGCTGGAAGCGGCCGCCGACGAGATCCTCTTCCCGCCGGTGTGGGACCTGATCCGCGAGGTCTTCTACAAACCCGACGGCAGCGGCCGCGACACGACGCTCGTCGAGACCGCCAAGACGGCGATCGCCGCGCACTACGACCGCCTCGAGCGGCAGCTCGGGGAGCAGCGCTTCCTCTGCGGCGAGCCGACCGTCGCCGACATCGCCTACTTCATGACGATCACGTTCGCGACGAGCCTCGGCCAGGGCCTCACCGATCGGCATCCTGCCTTGCAGGCCTGGTACGCGCACGTCCTCGCGCGTCCCGCCTACGCCCGCGAAATGGAGCGCCTGCTGACCGCCAGCCGCGCGCTCGCGTCGTAGCGGCGCGCGGCGGCCGGATTCAAAAGCGCCGGAACTCCAGGTCGTACTGGAAATTCCGCACGCTGCCGTCGGTGAACTCGACCTGGACGCGCGCCAGGTTCGAGCGATCGAAGAACATGCGGATGCGCTGCACGTCGGGCAGGTTCGTATCCGGCGTGATCTCGTACGTCACGGTGCCGGACGGGAAGGTGTCGGGCCCCCGCACCTCGAGGCTGTTCACCACCAGGAAGAAATCGGAGGTCTCGAACTGGTCGAAGCTCGGAAAGGCTTCGAAGCTGCCGCTGTACTTGTAGCCGTCGTCGAGCGGGCTGCTGCGGAGACTCCCCTCGAAGGTGACCGTTTCGTCGGTCCGTTGATCCGTGACGTCGATCGCGATGATCGGGTCGTCGCCCGCGTCTTCGGCGTCGCCGTTGATGAGGCTGTTGTCGAGGAGGCAATCGGAGAACGAGGCATCGAGCTGGCCCTCGAAGAACGTGAGGTCGAGCGTGCCGTCGGCGCGGTTGCTGCACTCGATCGTCTGATCGACGCGCTCGTCCCGGTGCTCGACGAACGTGTTGAGCACGTCGGTGACCATCGGCTCGGTGCGCTGGATGAGGTGGGACAGCTGGCGGCTCGGCGTGCCTTCCAGCGGGATGCAGTTGTCGCTGATGGGCAGGAGCGCGGCCTTCCGGAGCACGAGCACGCCGTCGGTGACCCCGATCGTGCCGTTCACGTCGACGTCGCAGATCAGCTTGGTGCAGTTGCTGGAAAGGCCGGGCGTCGATCGCAGGACCTGGACGCAGTCGGTCACGCTGACCGAGCCGTCGTCGTCGACGTCGCCGCAGATGTCGAAGATCTGCGCCGCGCCGGGCGTGGGGCGGAGGGCCGTGAGCGCGACCGCCAGGGCGATCGCCGCGAGAAACCGTAGGGGAGTCGTACGTACGTTCATGGTCGGGAAAAGATCCCCCGAGGCCACTCGCGTAGTCAAGACGGAGATTGCGGAAGGCCCAGGCGCTCGCATAGGAACCCCGCACATGCGTTCCGTATGGATTCCGAGGATCGGGCCGCCGGACGTGCTGGAGCTGCGCGAGTCTCCGGACGTGCACGCCGGCCCGGGCGAGGTGCGCATCCGCGTCGCCGCCTCCGGCGTGAACTTAGCGGACGTGATGGCGCGCATGGAGCTCTATCCGGACGCGCCGAAGCTTCCCAGCGTCGGCGGATACGATGTCGTGGGCACGGTCGACGAGGTCGGCAGTGGTGTGAGCGGGCTCGCCGTCGGGGATCGTGTCCTCGCGCCGACGCGCTTCGAGGGGTACGCCGATCTCGTCGTCGTGCCGGCGGCGCAGGCGGCGGCAATGCCCGCCGGGATGAGCTTCGAGGACGGCGCCGCGCTCCCGGTCAACTATCTCACCGCCATCCTCATGCTCGAGGTGCTCGGCAACGTGCGGCGCGGCGACCGAGTCCTGGTCCACGGCGCCGCCGGCGGCGTCGGGTTCGCGGCGGTCCAGCTCTGTCGCCTCTACGGCGCCGAGATCATCGGGACGGCCTCGGCCGCGAAGCATGCGGCACTGCGGGCCGCCGGCGTCGCCCACACCATCGACTACGGGACCCAGGACTTCGTCGTCGAAACCAAGCGCGTGACCGGTGGGAAGGGCGCCGACGTGATCCTCGATCCGATCGGCGGCGAGAACCTCCGGAAGAGCTACCAGGCCCTGGCACCGCTCGGGCGGCTGGTCGCGTACGGCGTGTCGTCGCTCGCGCCCGGGACGTCGCGGCGCATCCTGCCGGCGCTCTGGCAGCTCGCGCGCATGCCGCGGTTCGGCTTCGTGCGGCTCATGAACGACAACCACGGCGTGCTCGGATTCAACCTCGGCCACCTCTGGGACGAGATGCCCCGGCTGCGGACGTTCCTCGAGAAGCTGCTCGACCACTACCGCGACGGCAACGTGCGGCCGGTGATCGCGAAGACGTTCCCCCTCGGCGACGCGGCGGCGGCCCACGCCTACCTCCAGAGCCGCGCGAACGTCGGGAAGGTTCTGCTGATCCCGTGACCCGCACGCGGCGCGGGACCGTCGTGGATCCCGCGCCGCGCGCCGTCAGTTCACTTTGGTCGCGGTGCCGCGGAAGCAGCGCCCGCCGAAGCTCACGCGTACCTCGGTCGCCGCCGCGGGCTGGTTCGCGGCGCCCGGGGCCCAGGCGGCGGTGGTGCGGACCGTGACCTTGAAGATGCCGCCCGAGTTCCGCTTCTCGCGGAGCGAGATCGTCTTGATGCCCGTGGCGCCCTTCGGGGCACGGTAGCGGAACGCGCTGCCTTTCGCCTCGACGCTCGCGCCCGCGACGCCCGCGGCCATGATCGCGCCGTCCGTGTCGGTCGCGACCAGGCTCACGGTCTCGTGCGCGTAGGCGTCGAGATCGATCTCGGCGCTCAACGAGAGCACGCCGCGGCGATCCGTCAGCGTCGCGCGCTTGAAGGTGGCGGTCGTCGTCGACGCGCAGACCTCCGGAGCGCCGGGCGGCGCGCTCGCCGGGTTCGCGGGATCGGTGCCGGCGTCGCGCTCGTCGCCGTCGCCGACGCCGTCGCCGTCGCGATCGAGGCCGATCCGCGGACCCGACGCGGGCGGGACGCACGTGAACGTCAGCTCCTGGCCCGCGCTCAGCGAGCGGGCGCGCAGCGCGGCGCTCGAGATCGGCGCGTCGCCGGCGCGGTCGCCGACCCACCGGCCGTCTCCGAGGTAGAGGCTGCCGGCGGTCTCCGCGCCGAGCGCGCCCTTCGCGACGAGGTCGCACGCGCCTTCGTCGGCCTGGGCCTCGAGGAGGTCGATGCGCGGATCGACCGTCGCGGCATTGGTCGCGGTGCGCGTGATCTGCTGCCCGACGATCGGCAGCAGGTTCGAGTCGAAGGCCATCATGAACGCGTCCATGTTGCGGCGCATGGTGTCGTCGGCGAACCCGCCGGGGTTGTTCGGCCGCTGGCTGAACAGCGCGGCACTGTGGAAGCGGAAGAGCGTGTCGACCGCGCCGTCGTGCAGGAAGCCGAAGCCCCGCACCTGATCGCCGGTGAAGCCGGCGCCGCCGCCCTGCGGGACGCCGAGCCCGAACATGCCGACCTTCTGGTACGCGTTCCGGATGTGCGGAATCTTGAAGACCTGCGTTTCGCCCTCGAAGCTCGATCGGCCGTCGCCGCCGAAGAAGCCGGGATAGGGGACGCCGGCGGCACGGTTCCCGTTCGGATCGAGCCGATGGCAGCCGTCGCAGTTCTGGAGGGTGTCCGACACCTGTCCGAACCACATGCCGCGGGCCGCCTGCTGCTCGGGCGTGAGCGAGTTGTCGAGGTTGCGGATCGGATTCGGCGGGTACGTCACTTCGAGGATGAAGTCCGTGAATTGCCGCATCTCGGTCGCGGTCAGCAGCTCGCTCCGGCCGATCAGGCCCTCGAAGGCCGGGTTGAACTTGCTGAAGGCCGCGACCTCGTCGAAGGCGCCGCCGCCCGGCTGCGCGGTCGGTCCTTCGTTGCCGCCCGTGCGGTCGCCGCGCCAGTGCATGGGGCCGTGGTTCGCCATGCCGCGCAGGCTCTGCGTCGTCATCGGGCCCTTCATCGGATGGAAATCCGGGTTGATGAACGGGCCGACCGTGAAGGGTCCGGGATTGTCGAGGACCGTGCCGTCCGGATCGCCGAGGTCCCAGGCGAGGCTGTCGAAGTCGCCGAAGATGTGGCACCCCGCGCAGGCCGAGTCGCCGTGGCTCGAGCTCAGTGTCGTGTCGTAGAGGAACGGCCGGCCCGCGACGACGTGTGCCGGCTCCGGGTTGTGGAGCGCCGTGTGCACGAGCTCCGCGCCGGTCGCGGTGCTGAGCACCGAGATCGCGTTGTCGAACCGGGTCATGACGTAGAGCTGCGAGCGGGCCTCGTCGAGCACGAGGCCGGTCGGTCCGCCGCCACTCACGGGGAGCTGGTCGTTCGCGTCGGGCACGAAGGTGTCGTTCTCGAGCGCGCTCGTCGCGTACACGCCGACCTCGCTCGAGCCGAAGCCGGCGACGTAGAGGGTGGCGCCGTCGCTCGAGACCGCCATGCCGAGCGGGAAGCCGAGGCTCGTGTAGTTCTCGGCGTTCGGAAGCGGCGCGCAGCAGGTCGCGTAGTCCACGTGCTTGTTGAGGTGCCGGCGCTTCGGCGGTCCGCCGTCGAGGACGGTGATGCGGCTTTCGGCGAAATGCCCCCGCACGGTGGCGGGCTCGCCCATCGGCTTGAAGGGCGCGGCGAACGTGCCCGGACCCTCGAAGCGGACGCGATTGAAGGATTCGAGGTTGGAGACGTACACCGCTCCGCTCACCGGGTTCACGGCCATGTTGAAGAGGATCGTGCCGACGCCGCTCGCGACGCCGGCCGGCCCGGCGACCTGCACCGGCGGGTTCGCGGTCGCGTCGATCGCGAAAACGTCCTGATCGGGAAGCGAGAAGCGGACGACGGAGTCCCAGCAGCGCCCGAGCTCGTCGCGCCAGTGCGTGCCGTCGTGTTGGACGATGAGGCCGACCTCCGGGCCGGGGATGTTCTGGAAGTTGCGGTTCGGACCTGGGAGTCCGCCGGGAGGCGCGCTGCAATCGAGCGGACCCGTGGTCGCGGTCCCGCCGTTCGGGACGAAGCCCTCGGCGATCGCGGTGGTGCGGTTGCCGGAGTGGAAGACGGCCGCGTAGACGCGCGCGCCGTCCGGGCTGACGGCGAGCGCACGCGGGGTGTCGCCGAAGAGCGTGACGATCGTCTCGGGCGTGCCGCCGAGCGCCACGCCGAGGTCCGTCGCGTCGAACACCCAGACGTCGGCGCGCCCGAGGCCCTCGGTCGCGAGGATGGTTTGGATGGTCGCGTGCAGCGGCGTGTTCTGGCCGCGGTGCGCGGTCGTGACGAAGGCGCGCGTCCCGCCCGGTCCTGCGAAGACGATGTCGCGCGGCTCGTCGCCGACGAGGAGCGTGCGGACGACGCGGGCCGCAGCGGGGGTCGAAACGTCCACGACGCTCACGCTGTCGGAGAGATGGTTCACGACCCAGACCTCGCCGTTCGTGCGCGCCGCGACCGCCGCGGGCTCGAGCCCGACCGCGACCGAGCCGACCTTCGTCAGCGTGCCGATCCCGACGTCGAAGATCTCGAGGCGATTGTCCGGCGTGTTGACGACGAAAAGGCGCTGGCCGTCGGGCGAGAGCGCGAGCGGGCGGACCTGACCGGTCTCGAACGTGATGAAGCTCGGGAGCGCGTGGACCGGTCCGGCGAAGCAGCACAGGACGAGGGTCACGACGAGCGTCAGCTGCGAGGGGGTTCGCATGCGCTTCTCCTGGGAAATGGTCGGCGGATCGCCGACGGGTTCACGGCACTCGACGACGTCTAACAAATGTCCGTACGGCCATACAAGGAAAAAGTACGTCGTTGCCGGGAGTTTCGGGATCTCACGCGGCGATCAAGCCGCGGCGGTCGCCGCTTCGGTCCTGAGGAAGTGCTCGAGCTCGTCGATCGCGCCGGCCGCGTCCCGGTAGCCGATGTCGATGAGCGCCCGGGTGTAGGAGGCGTCGAAGAGCAGGTAGCTCATGAGGTCGGCGCTCTGGGCGTCCGGCGTTCCAAGCCCGTCCATCACGTGACGGAGAATGCGCGGCATGCGGTGGGCGCAGCGCTCGGCGACGAGCGCGAGATCCTCCGACGGGCCGATCGCGAACGGCGTCACGATCCGCATCGGCTCGCTCAGGCCCGGCGCGTCTCCGATTCCGGATGCCGCCTGGGGTGCCGCGTACGACAGGATGAGCTCGTTCATCCGCTTGAGGTGATCGAGGTCGGTGTCGAGGTGGTCGAGGAAGATCGCGTTCAGGAAGACGCCGCAGATCTGCGCGAGCGGCGGCGCAGCGATGCGGCGCTCCTCGGTCGCGAGAGCGTCGACCCCGACCGGGCCGATCTCGGCGCTCGAGAGGCGCGCCGCCGCGCTCTGCGAGCGTACGCCCACCGCGAGCACGCGCTGCGCGCCGAGCCGGATGGCCGGGCTGAGCGGCGTGACCTGCCGGAGTCCGCCGTCGCCGAAGTACACCTCGGTGCCCGCCGAACGGATCGCGACCGGCGGGAACACGATCGGGATCGCCGCCGACGCCCGCACGTGATCGAGCGCAAGCTCGACCGACCGCACCACGCGCCGGCTCTTGATCCACACGGGATGCCCGGGCCGGCCTTCGACGAAGATGAAGGAGCGGCCCGAGTGATAGCTCGTGGCGGCGATGGCGACCGCGTAGAGGTGGCCGTCCGCGATCGACCGGCGGATGCCCTCCAGCCGGAGGTGCTCGCCGAGGAACCCCTCGAGCGGGGACGCGTCGAGGAGGGCGCACGCTCCGCCCCCGCCGAGGACGCCCCCGAGCGAGAGGTCGCGCAGCCAGCGCGCCGCCCCCATGCCGAGGGTCAGCAGGTCGGTGCGAAAGACGTCGTGGACGCGGAGGTTCGCCCAGAGGTCGGCGAGGCGGCGAGTCGCGGAGCCGAAGTCGCCGCTTCCGGCCGCGATCATGGTGCCGTTGATCGCGCCGGCCGATGCCCCGACCACGATCGGGAACGGCGATGGACGGTCGGCGAGCGCGGGAAGCTCGCCGAGGCGCTTCAGGACTCCGGCTTGATAGGCTCCACGCGCGCCGCCAGCGGTGAGGACGAGGCCGATCATCGCGATCGCACTGCCACGCCTGCGGAGCGAGCAAGGCGGGTGCCAGCCTCGTCGGACGCCGCGGCGATCGCAGCCATGCGGCGTTCGCGCGCGGCCGTTCCGCGTTGCTGCCCGTCTTTGCGGCGGCGCCTGCCCGGCGTGCAGCGCTACTTGGACGTGGGAGGATCCGAGATGAGCAGCGTACCTTGCGCGATGCACGCGAGCTTGCCGTCGTTGCTGACGTCGCAGCGGACGACGGCCGACCGCCGGCCGAGCGCCATGACCGTCGCCTCGGCGGAGAGCACGCCGCTCTTCACCGCGCGCAGGTAGTTGAGCTTGAACTCGGTCGTCGCCGCCCATTGCCCGCGCTTCATCAGGGGATAGAGCACGCAGCCGAGCACGTGGTCGACGAAGCCCGCCATGACGCCGCCATGCACGGCGCCCATCGGCGTCACGAGCTCGTCGCGGACGGTCATGCTGGCGACGAGGCGGCCGGCCGTGAGCGAATCGAACCGGATACCGAGGTAGCCGGGAAGGCCCGCGGGCATGTCGTGCGCTTTCACCAGCGCATCGGCGATCGCCTGATCGAAGCCTTCGAACGCGGGGACCGTCATGCGAGCTCCTATCGGCCGGCGAGGGCGAGGGTGAATCCGCGCTTCTCGACGCGATGGCGCGGCGTGAAGGCAAAGAGCGCCTCGCAACCCGTGCCGGCGACGGCGCGGTCGACGGCGGCACGCCCGGCGGCGTCGAGCGCGCGGTACGCGTCGAGCGGGCGCTGCACCATCCAGGACGTGTACGAGCTCGTGAAGCGGTCCATGGGCACGCCGCGGAGCGCCGTCGAATGGCCGCCGACGCCGCGGGGCGGCTCGACGAGGCCGGCCGGCTGCCCGTCGACCCACTCCTCGAACGCGGCGACGCCCGCGAGGATCAGCGGCAGCGCGTCGCTTCCGATCAGGTGCAGGATCGGACGCAGCGTCGGCGCGAGGGCGTCGTCGGGGAGCCAGGTCGCGGCGGCTTGCGCCTCGGGATCGGGGCGGTTCATGCGCTCGATCCAGTTGCCGACCGCGGGAGCCGTCTCACGCAGGAGCCGCCCGGGCACGGCGTCGAGATAGAGATGCGCGTAGAGCGGGCCCATGAGCGCGCAATCGGCGAGCGACATGCGGTCGCCGAGCAGGTAGGGATGCGCGGCGAAGTGCGCCGACAGCGCGTCCAGCAGGTCGCGGAGATGGGCCTCGATCGCGGGGATCGTCGCGGGCGTGATGCCGAGGAACGGCAGCGTGCCCTGCATGCGCGTCGCGAACTTCGTCGCCGCGGCGGGCTCGGGCGACATCGCCGCGAAGTCGGCGCGGGCCTTGGCGATGCTCTCGGGAAAGCTCCAGCGGTAGTGCATCGCGGGCAGCAGCATGAACTCGTCGGCGTAGAGCTCGAGCAGATACGCGATCGTGCGCTGTACCGGGGTCGTCGGATAGAGCGCCGGCGCCGGCTCGCGGGCTTCGAGGCGATCGAGGATCGTGCTCGTGTCTTGCCAGGTCTCGTCCTCGGGCGTGATCACGATGGGGATGAACGAGTACCCGGTGCGCGGGAGGATGACGCCGCGATAGTCCGGAATCACTTCGAGATAGTGGACGCCCTTGGCGCGGAGCGCGGGTCGCACCTTCGCGGAGAAGTACGAAATCTCGGCGGCGTGGAACCGGTACGGGGACGGCATGGGTTCGGACCTCACGCGCCGCGCGCCTGGCGGGCGGCGAGGATCACCTCGAGCTGCTCCTTGTACCGGCTGCGCACCGCGATGAACTGCTGCTGGGAGAGCAGCAGGGCGCGGGCGACGGCGCGCACTTCCTCGTCTTCGACGAGCGAGATCGAGCCCTCCGCGGTCGCGACCGCGAAGAGGCAGTCGATGAGATGCGTCTTCTCTTCGGCCGTCGCGATCGCGTTGAACGCGCGGGTGAGGGACGCGTAGCTGATCCCGCCGAGCGTCGTCGCGGCGTGCGTCGCGATCTCGATGACGGTTTCGGCTTCCGCCGCCGGCAAGCCCGCATTGGCGGCGAGGAGGGGCGCGAGCACCTTACGCTCGGCCTCCGAGACGCTGCGATCGACGTACGCGACCCGCACGAGGAGCCCCGCGAAGGCCGCGACGAACTCCGCCCGCTGCGCGTCGAGCGACCCGAGCCGCGACTGGATCGTGGCCGCGAGCCGCTCCGACCGCGCGGCGTCCTCACGGCCCGAGCTCGGCTCGGCCTCCGCCCAACCGAGGAGCTTCAGCAGCGACATGATGGGGGGTCCTTCTTCCGTCTCGCGCCGCGCGTCGCGGTACGATCGCCGATCGTCGTCGGCGAGGGGGCTTTCTAGGTGGGTTCGCCTCCCACCGTCAACCGTCGACTCCTCACGGGACGTTCGCACGGACGCCTGTGCCGGTCGGCGCTTTGACCGCCGCGCCGCACACGGCGCTCGCACCCCGAGTCGCTTCGGAGTGAGCCACCCACGAAGCGCGCGGTTGCAGCCGCAGATGGCGGGTGGCATGCAGAACGACGAGCCGCGTGGCTCCGGTCATCCACTCCACATCACAGCAGCGAGGGTCCTATGGCGATCAAAGAAGGTGACGCGGTTCCGGACGTGAAGCTCACGGAAATGGCCGACGGCAAGCCGTCGCAGGTGTCGTTGGCGGAGCTGTCGCGCGGCAAGCGTGTCGTGGTGTTCGCGGTGCCGGGCGCGTTCACGCCGACGTGCTCGATGAAGCATCTCCCCGGGTTCGTCGATCAGGAGAAGGCGCTCCGCGCGAAGGGCGCGGACGAGATCGTGTGCCTCTCGGTCAACGACGCGTTCGTGATGGACGCGTGGGGCAAGAGCAGCAACGCAGGCGGCAAGGTGCGTATGCTCGCGGACGGCAACGGCGAGTTCACGCGTGCCGTCGGCCTCGGGATGGACGCGTCCGGCTTCGGCATGGGCGCGCGCTCGCAGCGCTACGCGATGATCGTGCGCGACGGGCGGGTCGAGAAGCTGCTCGTCGAGCCCGGTCCCGGCCTCGATGCGTCGAGCGCCGATTCGGTTCTCGCGAATCTCTGAACGGAAGTCGGCCGCGTGGCGATCGAGATCGACGCGGTCGGCGAGGACGTCCCGCTTCTCGAAGGCATCCGGACGACGCGCGCCATTCGGCGCCTTCGTCCGGACCCGGTGCCGGCCGCGCTGATCCGCAAGGTCTGCGAGGCCGGCACGTTCGCGCCGAGCGGCGGCAACCGGCAGCCGTGGTTCTTCATCGCGGTCACCGAGCCGGAGCGCCGTGCGTTCGTCGCCGAGCGCTACCGGACGGCGTTCGCGGCGTACATCCAACCGGCAGTCGACGCGGCTGCCGACCCCGCGTACCCCGAGGCGAAGCGGCGCAACCTGAAGGCGGCGCTGCACCTCGCCGAGCATCTGCACGAGGTGCCGGTGCACCTCTTCGTCGCGGGCTGGACCCGGCGGGGGGCCCCACAAACGCAGGCGCTCTTCCCGGCGATCCAGAACGTGCTGCTCGCCTGCCGCGCCGTCGGGCTCGGCG
>DAIQBH010000179.1:0-13238 GCA_036781285.1 Thermodesulfobacteriota bacterium
GATCACGCCGAGGTCGAGGCCGATGTTGAGCACGATCAGCTCCATCAGCCCGCGCGTGTTCATCAGGATCCCGAGCGCCGCCGACTCGCGCCAGCGGAGGCCGGTGAGCCGCGCCGCGACCGCGCTGCCGCCGAACTTGCCGACACACGCGACCAGGATCACGACGCCGCAGACCGCCCACGCGTGCGGCGAGTCGAGGAGCCCGATCTCGGTGCGGAGGCCGCTGTAGGCGAAGAACAGCGGCAGCAGCAGCACGACCACGAGATCCTCGAGCTTGTCGGCGAGGATCTGCGCGAAGTGGTTCTGCTTCGGCACGACCGCGCCGAAGATGAACGCGCCGAAGAGGGCGTGGATCCCGATCATCTCGGTGATCCAGCTCGACAGCAGCAGGAGGAGCAGCGTGCCGGCGACGAGGTTCTGGCTGAGCCCTTCCTTGTTCGCGCTGCGTGCGGCGAGCCGCTCGACGAGCGGACGCACGCCGCGCAGCATGACGACGATGTACGCGATCGCGAGCGCCGTGGTCCACGCGCCCTCCGCGAGATTCGACGCTCGCACGAGCGAGACGACGCACGCGAGGATGCACCACGCGGTCACGTCGTCCACGGCCGCGCAGGTGATCGCGACGGCCCCGATCTTCGTGCGCAGGAGGCGGCGCTCGACGAGGATGCGCGCCAGCACCGGGAACGCGGTGATGCTCATGGCAGCGCCCATGAAGAGCGCGAACGAGAAGATGGGTACGCCCGGCGGGGCGAGCTCGCCGTGCAGATGGCGCGCGAGCCACGCGCCGAGCAGGAACGGCACGATGATGCTGGTGTGACTGATCGCGATCGCCGTGTGCCCGCGTCCGCGCAGCAGGCTCGTGTCGAACTCGAGCCCGACCAGGAACATGAAGAGGATGAGGCCGAACTGGCTCAAGAGGCCGAGGAGCGGCATCCCGGACGCTGGGAACAAGGCCGTCGCGACCTCGGGCGCCAGCCACCCGAGCAGGGACGGCCCGAGCGCGATGCCCGCAACGATCTCCGCGATCACCATCGGCTGGCGGATCCGCCGGGTCGCGAGCCCGATCGCACGCGACGCCGCGACGATCAGGATCGTCTGCACGATGAACAGCGGAAGGGGGCCGTGAATCAACGAAGCCAGCATGCAGCCGCCCGGAGACTGGCAGACCGGCGGCGGGTGGGCAACCGACCCGTCAGAGGCTGACGCACGCGGTCGCGCCGCCACTGGGCCCCTGCTAGACGAATCCGATGCCCGACCGCATCGTCGTGCGCGGGGCGCGCGAGCACAATCTCAAGGACATCGACGTCGAGATCCCGCGCGAGAAGCTGGTGGTGATCACCGGTTTGTCGGGATCGGGCAAGTCGTCGCTCGCGTTCGACACGCTCTACGCCGAGGGGCAGCGGCGCTACGTGGAGTCTCTCTCGGCGTACGCGCGGCAGTTCCTCGAGCAGATGGAGAAGCCCGACGTCGACGCGATCGAAGGGCTCTCGCCCGCGATCGCGATCGAGCAGAAGACGGCCAGCAAGAACCCGCGCTCGACCGTCGCGACCGTCACCGAGATCCACGACTACCTGCGCCTGCTCTTCGCGCGCGCGGGGCGCGCGCATTGTCCCGAATGCGGCCGGCCGATCACGTCGCAGACGGTGCAGCAGGTCGTCGACCGCTTGCTCGCGCTGCCGGAGAAGACGCGCTTCAACCTCTACGCGCCCGTGATCCGGGGGCGGAAGGGCGAGCACAAGCGCGAGCTCCAGGAGCTGCGTCAGGCCGGCTTCGTGCGCGTGCGCGTCGACGGCGAGCTCCGCGAGCTCGCGGACGACATCGTGCTCGTGAAGACGGTGGCGCACACCATCGAGGTGCTGGTCGATCGATTGGCGGTGCGTGCCGGGCTCGAGAAGCGGCTCGCCGACTCGCTCGAGACCGCGTTCGCGCGCGGTGACGAGCTGGCGCGCGTCGAGCGCCTCGCCGACGACGGCAGCGTCGCGGAAGAGATGCTCTTCAGTCGCCGCTTCGCGTGCGTCGACTGCGGGACGTCGCTGCCGGAGCTCAGTCCGCGCATGTTCTCGTTCAACAGCCCGCAGGGCGCGTGCCCGGACTGCAACGGGCTCGGCGTCAGCCGGTACTTCGATCCGGATCTCATCATTCCGGACGTCCGGAAGTCGCTCCGCGACGGCGCCGTCGCCACGGTCGACCGCAAGACCGCCGGCCAGCTCGCGAACGTCTTCGCGGCGCTCGCCGCCCGCTACAAGTTCGCGCTCGCGACCCCGTGGAACGAGCTCTCCGCCGCCGCGCGCAAGGTCGTGCTCGAGGGCACCGGCGGCAAGGAGCTCGAGATCGAGTTCCGGAAGGACGGGAAACTGCACACGTTCATGCGGGCGTGGGAAGGCCTCGTCGGGTTCTTCAAGCGCCGCTACGAGGCGACGGAGTCGCCGTGGCTCCGCGACGAGCTCGAGAGCCTGATGAGCTCGCGGCCGTGCGCCGGGTGCGGCGGCGCCCGACTCCGCCGCGAGAGCCTCGCGGTGCGGGTCGGCGGGAAGACGATCGCCGAGGTCTCACGCTTCTCCGTCGGAGAGGCGTGCCGCTTCTTCGAGGCGATCGAGCTCGGCACGCAGGAGATGGAGATCGCCCGCCTCCTCTTGAAGGAGATCCGCGACCGCCTCGGATTCCTCCAGCAGGTCGGCCTCGACTACCTCAGCCTCGACCGCACGAGTGCGACGCTCTCGGGCGGCGAAGGCCAGCGCATCCGGCTCGCGACGCAGATCGGCTCGAGCCTCTCCGGCGTCCTCTACATCCTCGACGAGCCCTCGATCGGCCTCCATCAGCGCGACAACGACCGCCTCCTCGCGACGCTGGAACGCCTGCGCGACCTCGGCAACACGGTGCTGGTCGTCGAGCACGACCGCGACACGATGATCGCCGCGGATCACCTCATCGACATGGGACCGGGCGCCGGCCGTCACGGCGGCAGCGTCGTCGCCGAGGGCACGCCCGCCGAAGTGATGCGCAACCCGGCCTCGCTCACGGGCCGGTACCTCTCCGGTGACGTCACGATCGCGACGCCGACCTCGCGGCGCGGCGGCTCGGGCTGGAACCTCGTGATCCGCGGGGCCCGCGAGCACAATCTCCAGAACGTCACCCTCGAGATCCCGCTCGGCACGATCACGTGCGTGACCGGGGTCTCCGGATCGGGGAAGAGCTCGCTGGTCCTCGATACGCTCTATCGCGCCCTCGCCCAGAAACTCTCCGGAAGCCGCGAGCGCGCCGGTGCCCACGACGAGCTCGAAGGCTGGCAGCTCCTCGACAAGGTCATCGACATCGACCAGGCGCCGATCGGCCGGACCCCGCGCTCGAACCCGGCGACCTACACCGGCCTCTTCACCCACATCCGCGAGGTGTTCGCGCAGCTGCCAGAGGCCCGGACCCGCGGCTACGACCCCGGGCGGTTCTCCTTCAACGTGAAGGGCGGGCGGTGCGAGGCCTGCGCCGGCGACGGCGTGATCCGCATCGAGATGCACTTCCTCCCCGACGTCTACGTGACCTGCGAGGTCTGCAAAGGGCGGCGCTACTCCCGGGAAACCCTGGAGGTCCTCTACCGGGGGAAGAGCATCGCCGACGTCCTCGACCTCACCGTGGCCGAGGCTCTCGACTTCCTTTCCGCCCACGCTCCGATCCGAACGAAGCTCGCAACTTTGCACGACGTCGGGCTCGACTACGTGCATCTGGGTCAGGCGGCGACCACCCTATCCGGGGGCGAGGCCCAGCGCATCAAGCTCGCCCGCGAGCTCGCGAAACGCGCAACTGGTCGAACTCTCTACATTTTGGACGAGCCGACGACCGGCCTTCACTTCGAGGACGTGCGGCGCCTGCTCGCCGTCCTCGAACGGCTCGCCGACCAGGGCAACACCGTGGTCGTGATCGAGCACAATCTCGACGTCATCAAGACCGCCGACCGCATCATCGACCTCGGTCCGGAAGGCGGCAGCGGCGGCGGTCGCGTCATCGCCGTCGGTACCCCCGAGGAGGTCGCCACCCTCCCGCAATCGCACACCGGGCGCTACCTCCGCGACGTGCTGCGACCCCTCGCCAAGCCCGCCAAACCCGCGATCGCGGGTTGACACTTCGTCGGGTCGCCCATAAAGACTGAATAGCTCTGAATTGGGTGGATTCTCGGAACCCCGCGCAGCGCCTGCTCTAAATCGGAGGGTCAGCAAAATGACGCGACGTGTTTACATGGACAACCACGCGACCACCCCCGTCGACCCACGGGTCGTGGAGGCGATGCTGCCGACGTTCACCGAGCAATTCGGGAACTCCGGCAGCCGCAATCACTCGTTCGGTTGGGAAGCCGAGGCGCTCGTCGACAAGGCGCGGGAGCAGGTTGCGAAGGTGATCGGCGCGAAGGCGAAGGAGATCATCTTCACGAGCGGCGCCACCGAGTCCGACAACCTCGCGATCAAGGGCGTGCTCGAGTTCTACAAGGAGAAGGGCAACCACGTCATCACGGCGACGAGCGAGCACAAGGCCATCCTCGACACCTGCAAGGCGCTCGAGCGAAAGGGCCTCGCGACGGTGACCTACCTCCCCGTCGACGAGTTCGGTCAGATCAGCCTCGATGCGCTGCGCGCCGCGATCACCGACAAGACCGTCCTGATCACGATCATGCACGCCAACAACGAGATCGGGACCCTCCAGCCGATCCACGAGATCGGCAAGATCGCCAAGGAAAAGGGCGTACTCTTCCACACCGACGCGGCGCAGAGCGCCGGCAAGATCCCCATCGACGTGGATGCGATGGGCGTCGACCTGCTCTCGATCTCGGCGCACAAGATCTACGGCCCGAAGGGCGTCGGTGCGCTCTACGTCCGCGCCCGCAACCCGCGCGTGCGGCTCGCACCGCAGCTCGACGGCGGTGGTCAGGAGCGCGGCTTCCGGTCGAGCACGCTCAACGTGCCCGGCATCGTCGGCCTCGGCCGCGCGATGGAGATCGGCGGCGAGGAGATGGAGAAGGAGAACGAGCGCCTCCTCCGGCTCCGCGAGCGCCTGCGCCAGGGCATCATGGGCAAGCTCGACGACGTGTACCTGAACGGCCACCCGATGCAGCGCCTGCCCGGCAACCTCAACATCAGCTTCGCCTATGTCGAAGGCGAGTCGCTGCTCATGGGGCTCAAGGACATCGCGGTCTCGTCCGGCTCGGCCTGCACCTCGGCGACGCTCGAGCCTTCGTACGTCCTGAAGGCGCTCGGTGTCGGCGACGAGCTCGCCCACACGTCGATCCGCTTCGGCCTCGGCCGCTTCAACACCGAGGAAGAGGTCGACTACGTCGCCGAGCGCGTGGTCAGCGAAGTCACCCGGCTGCGCGAGATGTCGCCGCTCTACGAGATGGCCAAGGAAGGCATCGACCTCAAGACCTTCAAATGGGCCCGCGAGTAGCACGCGAATAGAAAGGAATCCGTCATGGCTTACAGCGACAAAGTCCTCGATCACTACGAGAACCCCCGCAACGTGGGCAGCTTCGGCAAGGACGAAGAGGGTGTCGGCACGGGCATCGTCGGCGCGCCGGAGTGCGGCGACGTCATGAAGCTCCAGCTGAAGATCAACGACGCGGGCGTCATCGAGGACGCCAAGTTCAAGACCTTCGGCTGCGGCAGCGCGATCGCGAGCTCGAGCTACGTGACCGAGCTCATCAAGGGCAAGTCGGTCGACGAGGCGTATGCGATCAAGAACACGCAGATCGTGGAGGAGCTGAACCTCCCGCCCGTCAAGATCCACTGCTCCGTGCTCGCCGAGGACGCGATCAAGGCGGCGATCGGTGACTGGAAGGGCAAAAAAGGTGGGGACGCCACCGACGACGAGAAGAAAGCCATCTGAGGACTGACGCGTGCCTGCCATCCACCTCAGCGACGCCGCGGCCGAGAAGATCAACGGCCTCGTCGCGTCTCAGGAGAAGCCCGATCACGGTCTCCGGCTCAAGGTCGTCGGCGGCGGCTGCTCGGGCTTGCAGTACAAGATGGATCTCGACACCGAGCGGGCCGGCGACAAGATCTTCACCAACGGCACCGCCAAGATCCTCGTCGACCGCAAGAGCTTCCTCTACTTGAACGGCACCGAAGTGCATTACGAAGAAGGCCTGATGGAATCGGGCTTCAAGCTCCGCAACCCCAACATCAAACGCGAGTGCGGTTGCGGCGCCTCCTTCACGGTCTGAGCAGAGAGCAGTGCGCATCCGATCCCATGACGACGAACACCGAAACAGCTCTGTGTCTCCATTGCGGCAAGCCGGCCGCCGATCAGCTCGTGTGCTCGGGCTGCGGCCCGGTGGCGTCCGCGTCGGCGCCGACTGACTATTTCTCGGTCTTCTCGCTCCCTCGTCGTCTCACGATCGACCTCGCCGATCTCGAGCGCCGCTACTACGCGCTCTCGCGCGAGCTCCATCCCGATCTCTTCTCCGATCGTCCGCCCGCCGAGCAGGCGGCGAGCTTGAAGATGACCGCGCTCGTGAATCGCGCCTACAAGACGCTGAAGGATCCGGTCGCGCGCGCGCTGTACTGGCTCGAGCTCCACGGCGAGTCCCTCGGGCGCGACAACGAGCGGGTGCCGCCGACTCTCGCGGCGCGCGTGTTCGAGGTCCAGGAGCAGCTCGACGAGCTCCGCGCGGCGCGGAAGGCCGGGAAGGGCGAAGCCGAGGCGCAGGCCGTGACGGCGGTGCGCGACGAGCTCCGCGGCGACCTGGATGGCTGCGAGGCCAAGTTGGCGGACTCGTTCGCGCGCGGCGCCGCCGCCGGGAACGGCAGCGGCGCGGACGCGCTCGCGGAAACCAAGAAGATCCTCTCGGAGCTGCACTACGTCCGTACGTTGCTGCGCGACGTCGAGAAGGAGCTGGGGGCGGCGTGGACCGGATAGTCGGGATCGATCTCGGAACGACGAACAGCCTGGTGGCCTACCTCGACGACGCGAGCCCGCGCGTGATCGCGGATCCCGCGACTGATGGGGTCATCGTGCCGTCGGTCGTGTCGTTTCCCGCGAACGCCGACCCCATCGTCGGGGACGAAGCCCGCGCGCTCGCGCCGACGGCTGCCGCGACCACCATCCAGTCGGTGAAGCGGTTCATGGGCCTCGGGCGCGAGCACCTGAGCGCGGCCGACCGCCAGCGCTACACGTTCGCCGAGGACGACGGCCGCGTGCTGCGGTTCGTGATCGGCGACCGCGCCTGGACGCCGCCCGCGATCTCCGCGCTGATCCTGAAGGAGCTGAAGCGGCGCGCCGAAGCCGCGCTCGGCGGCGAGGTGAAGAAGGCCGTCATCACGGTGCCGGCATATTTCAACGACACCCAGCGTCAGGCGACCAAGGACGCGGGCCGGCTCGCCGGGCTCGACGTGCTGCGACTCGTGAACGAGCCGACCGCCGCCGCCCTCGCCTACGGGCTCGATCAGCGGAACGAAGGGACCGTCGCGGTCTACGATTTCGGCGGCGGCACGTTCGACGTCTCCATCCTCAAGATGGAGCGCGGGATCTTCGAGGTGAAGGCGACCGGCGGCGACACCCGCCTCGGCGGCGACGACGTCGACGAGGCGATCGCGGGGTGGCTGCTCGCGAGCGCACGGGTGCCGGCCGAAACGGCTACGCGCCGCGACGTGCAGGCCCTGGCCCGCCGCGCCGCGGAAGAAGCGAAGTGCCGGCTCTCCTCGACGGACGCGACCGAGGTCGCGATGACGCTCCCCGACGGGACGCGCCTCGCGCAGACGCTGACGCGCGTGGACTTCGACCGGCTGATCGCGCCGATCGTCGAGCGTACGCTGGCCCCGTGCCGGCAGGCGCTCGCCGACGCCGGGATGGGTCCGGCCGACGTCGACGCGGTCGTGCTCGTCGGCGGCAGCACGCGGATCCCGCTCGTCCGCGCCAAGGTCGCGGAGCTCTTCGGCCGCGAGCCGCTGTGCTCGCTCGACCCGGATCAGGTCGTGGCGCTCGGCGCCGGCGTGCAGGCCGGTATCCTCGGCGGCCGGAAGAAGGACATGCTGCTCCTCGACGTCGTGCCGCTTTCGCTCGGCATCGAGACGATGGGCGGCGTCATGACGCGGCTCATCGAGCGCAATACGACGATCCCGACGAGCCACAGCGAGACCTTCACGACCGCCGTCGACAACCAGACCGCCGTCGACTTGCACGTCCTCCAGGGCGAGCGTGAGCTCGCGAAGGATTGTCGGAGCCTCGCCCGCTTCAAGATCCCGATCGAGCCCGCGACCGCCGGCTACCCGCGCGTGGACGTGGTTTTCATGATCGACGCCAACGGCATCCTCAACGTCACGGCGCGCGACGTTCGCACCGGCCTCGAGCGCTCCCTCGACGTGAAGCCGTCCTACGGCCTCACCGACGACGAGGTCGAGCGCATGCTGGAAGAATCGATCGACTTCGCCGAGGAGGACGTCGCGGCGCGGCTCCTCGCAGAGTCGCGGACCGAGGCGGCGACGCTCGTGCGGCAGATCGAGCGCACGCTCGGCGAGTCGGCCGCGGTGCTGGAGCCGGGTGAAGAGGATGCGATTCGCGCCGCCGTGGCTACCTTGCAGGCCGCGGCGGAGGACACCGACTACAACCGGATCCGCGACCTCGCCCAGGCGCTGAGCGACGTCAGCACGCCGTTCGCGCACCGGATCATGGAGGCGTCGCTCAAGCGGGCGCTCGAGAACAAGAACGCGGGAGGTGGGTCATGGGCCTGAAGTGGGAGGATTCGGAGGACCTGGCGATCGAGCTGGCCGACGAGCACGAAGGGCTCGACCCGCTCACCGTGCGCTTCACCGATCTGCATCGGTTCGTCGTCGCCCTCGACGAGTTCGACGACGACCCGAAGGCATCCAACGAGGGCAAGCTCGAGGCCATCCAGATGGCCTGGTTGGAAGAATACCGCGACCGTAAGGACGACTGAGGAGCCACGTCATGTCGATCATGCAAGTCAGTAGAAAAGTCGACTACGCGCTCCGGGCCGCGATCTATCTGGCGTACCAGAACGATCGCCGGCCCTGCTCGGTCACCGAGATCGCGGCGCGCGAGGCGATTCCGAAGAAATTTCTCGAAAAGATCATCCAGGACCTCATCCATTCCGGCATCGTCCGGTCTACGCGTGGAGCCCAGGGAGGCTACACGCTCGCCCGCGAGCCCGAGCAGGTGACGTTCAAGGACGTCATCGAGGCGATCGAAGGTCCGGTTTCGTTGAACGTATGCGTCGGGGATGCCGGGGCGGCACCCGATTGCTGTGCGCAGTCGCCACGCTGTTCGATGCTGTGGGTGTGGAGGGAAGCCCAGAAACGGGTGATGGAGGTATTCGCGACGACCACGCTGGCCGCCGTCTTGACGAAGAAGACGACGCTGCCGGGGATCGGCGCCGATGCCGCGACGGGGTGAGGCCGAGCACGCTCGGCCGCGGCGCGCAAAATAGCGGGCTCGCGGGTTCGAGCAGAAGGGGGAACGACCATGTCAGACACCAACACTGAAGACCGATACGCCGGCTTCTTGCAGCCCGACGCGATGCTGCCGACGCAGTTCTTTCAGTCGCTGCGCTCGAAGGGGCGATTCGACGGCGAGCGCCGTCTGATGATCGCCGTCCTCGAGGACGCCGTGAACTGTTTCATGAAGCAGCTGCACGCGACGGACCCCAAAGCTCGCCAGCTTTTCCTCGACGCCGAGGAATGGATCGCGACCGAGGATCCGGCCTGGTTCTTCTCGTTCGACAACGTCTGCCATACCCTCGACCTCGACCCGGAATACGTCCGTGAGGGTCTCTCGAAGTGGCGGGCGGCGGAGCGCCGTCGCGCCGGTGATGCGGCGGTCGAGGCCGCGGTCGCGAAGGTCGCGACCGTCGCTGACGACGACGCCGGCGAGGACGACGACACGGAGCATCGCGGCCTCCGGCTCGTGAACCGGCGGTAGCGGCATCAGGCAACCGCGCGACGGGCGGCGGGGCTTCGGCTCCGCCGCCCGTTTGCGTTTCGGGTGCCCGCGCTGGTGCACCGCCGTCGCGATAGCGCCAAGCATCTTGCCGCCCCTCGCGGCGATGCCCTAGGCGTCGGTCAGCGACAGTCCGAGTGCGGCCGTGATCGCGCCGAGGGTCTCGCCCGCGCTGCCGTGCAGTACGACCTCGGCGTAGTCGTCGTACGGCGTCGGGTCGCGGTTCACGATGAGGAGCGGCGCGCCGTTCTCGACGGCGGCTCGCGGCAGGCCCGCCGCCGGGTACACCTCGAGCGACGAGCCGATCACGAGGAACACGTCGGCGGCCGCGGCGTCGGCGTAGGCCTGCGCCGTTTCGCGCTCCGGCATCGCTTGCCCGAACGAGATGGTCGCCGGCTTCAGCAGGCCGCCGCAATCGCAGCGGAGGTCGTGCTCGCCGGCGGCGAAGCGGGCCTGCACCGGGCCGCGGTCCTGACGGGCGCCGCACGCGAGGCACCCGACCTCGAGCGCGGTGCCGTGGATCTCGATCATGACGCCTCGCGAGCTGCCGGCTTTCTGGTGCAGGCCGTCGACGTTCTGCGTGACGATGCGGCGGAGGCCGCCACGCCGTTCGAGCACGACGAGCGCGCGATGGGCGGCGTTCGGTTGCGCGTCGCGGAGCGCGGGGAAGAGCTCGTTCCCCATCTCCCAGTAGAGCTTCCGCGTCTCCGCGCTCGCGCAGAACTTGTCGAAGGTGAGCTTTCGCGGGTCGTAACGGGTCCAGAGTCCGCCCGGGCTACGGAAGTCGGGGATGCCGGACTCGGTGCTGATGCCGGCGCCGGTGAGCACGACGAGATCGCGGGCGTCGCTGATCAGCTTGGTCGCGGCGTCGAGCTCGTGCTGTGAGATCGGGTTCATCGGGTCACCCTTCGATCTGCATCACGCTTCAAGATGAATGCGCCTCGCGGGCGGCGTCCGTGAGCACATCGTCGAGGTACGCCGCCGCTCGACCGGATATCCCAGGGCGCGTGCTCTCGCGAGGCCCGGCGACGTCGCGGACGCCGACGACGTTCTGCTCGGTGCGTTCGGCGCGTCGCCCCTGCGGGCACCAGCCGCCGTGAGGAATGTCGCGTGCGATCGCGACGTCGAGCGCGGCCCGGTCGACGCCGGTCTGGCCGCCCGAGACGATGCGAGCGATGCGGAACGGCACGCTCACTCCTCGCGTCGCCGGCCGAGCGCGGCGGGCGCCGTCGTGGCGCCGCTCGCGAACGCGAGCACGGCGAGGGTCAGGACATACGGCAGCATCAGCAGCAGATGGTACGACACCGCGATGCCGGCGGCTTGCAGGTGGAACTGCCCCGCGCTCGCGGCCCCGAAGAGGAGCGCGCCGGCGAGGATGCCGAGCGGGCGCCAGCGACCGAACACGACGATCGCGAGCGCGATGAAGCCGCGCCCGGCCGACATGCCTTCGACGAACGTGTTGGAGTACGCGAGCGAGAGATAGCCGCCGCCGAGACCGGCCAGGAGCGCGGCGACCGCGAGCGCGCCGACGCGCATCGCGCCGACCGGGACGCCGAGGCTCGCCGCCGCTTCGGGCGCTTCACCGACCGCGCGGAGCGCGAGCCCGAGGCGCGTCCGGGCGAGCACGACCCAGATCACGGGCACCAGCGCCAAGGCGACGAACACCGGCGCCGGTTGCCGGAACGGTGCCAGCCACGGCGCGTCGCCGACGGCGAGCGGTTGGAACGTCGGCACCGCGAGTGCCGCCCCGGTCACGCCGAAGACCGCGCGATAGGCGGTGCCCGTGAGTCCGAGAGCCAGGATGTTGAGCGCCGCCCCCGCGACGACCTGATCCGCGTCGAGCCCGACCACCCACGCCGCGAGCACGAGCCCGAGCAGCATCGCGGCGACGCCGGCGCATGCGAGTCCGAAGAGCGGACTCCCGGTCGTCCAGCATCCGAGAAAACCGGCGAAGGCGCCCGTCAGCATGAGACCCTCGACGCCGATGTTGAGGACGCCGGCGCGTTCGCTCACGAGCTCGCCGAGCGCGGCGAGGAGGAGCGGCGTGCCGAGCGCCAACGCCGATGCCGCGAGCACGAGCAGCGTCTCGGTCACGCCGCCTCCCGCGCCCTGCCGCTCGTCCGAGGCCTGGTCAGCCGGAGCCGGGGCGAGTCCGACGCCAGAAGCGCCAGGATCGCCAGCGCTTGCACGATCGCGACGAAGACGGCGGACACGCCCGCGACGCGTTGCATGGAGCCCGAGCCCGCCGCGAGCGCGCCGAAGAAGAGCGCCGACGCCGCGACGCCGAACGGGTTCAGGCGTGCCAGCAGCGCCACGGCGATCGCGGTGTAGCCCTGACCGCCGGAGAATTGCTCGAAGAGCCGTCCGGTGACGCCCGTCACTTCGATCGCGCCCGCGACGCCGGCGAGCCCGCCGCTCGCGAGCATCGCCGACACGATCGCGCCCGCTGGTGCAAGCCCGGCGAGCCGCGCCGCCTCGGCGTTGTCGCCGGTCGCACGCCAGCGAAATCCGAGCGCCGTGCGATGCAGGACGAACCACGTGACCGGCACCAGCAGCGCCGCGATCAGGACACCGGAATGGACGCCGCTCGCGAGCATCGGCAAGCGCGCGGACGCGGCGAGAGCCTCGCTCTGGGGGTACCGCCCCGCGCTTTCCATGAGCGGACCGTGCACCGCGAAGCCGACGAGACGGATCGCGACGAAGTTCAGCATGATGGTCGCGATCACCTCGCTGACGTTCCGGCGGACTCGCAGCACGGCGGCGAGCGCCGCCCAGCAGGCGCCGGCCGCGGCGCCGGCACCGAGCGCGGCGAGCAGCGGAAGCGGTCGGGCCGCGGTACCGAGAGCGCCGGCGGCCGCCGTCGCGGCGAGCGCGCCCACCAGGAACTGACCCTCGGCGCCGATGTTCCAGACGCCGGCGCGAAACGCGATCGCGACCGCGAGCCCGGTCAGCATGAGCGGCGACGTCTTGCCGAGCGTGTCGGCGATCGCGAACCCGTCGCCGAGCGCACCTTCCGCCAGCGCGCCGAGCGCGAGCAGCGGGTTCGCGCCCGCCACGAGAAGCACGACGGCGCTCGCCGCGAGCGCGCCGATCGTGACCGCGATCGGCACGATCGTACTCCGGACGTCGAGGCGCGCGCTCACGCGACCCCGCCCATGGCGGCGCCGATGCGCGCACGGTCCTGCGGCGGGAGCGGGCCCGAGAGCCGGCCGCGATAGAGCACGAAGACGCGGTCGCACGTCGCCGCGAGCTCGTCGAGATCGGTCGAGATCCAGAGCACCGCCGCGCCTCCGGCGGCGGCCGTC